>DMJQ01000066.1 GCA_003457065.1 Clostridiales bacterium | reverse complement strand
ATCGGTTGAGTGGCTTGAAGAATATCTGAATGCATATAATTGAACTATGGGAATGGGATCTCACGAAAGATATTTTCTTGACAGGGTTGTTAATAAGGTTATAGAATTAGAATCCGACGGTGTACAAATTTATTACGGTAATTATTCCAAGTATGTGACTGAAAAAGAGCTCCGATTCCTGCAGGCAATGAAAGAATATGAAAGCCAGCAGAAAAAGATAAAAAGAATGGAAGATCAAATTCAAAGGTACCGCATATGGGGTGAAATGCGTGACAGCGAAAAGATGTACAAAAGAGCTAAAGAACTTGAGAAAAGACTTGAAAAAATCGACAGAATAAATAAACCCATAGTGGATAAAAAAGCCGCAGATTTTCACATTGACATGGTTGAAAGAACAGGCAGAGAAGTAATAAAATTAAGTGATATCAAAAAATCTTTCGGCTCAAACAAGCTTTTCGATGATGTGAATCTAACATTGTTTTATAAAGACAGCCTATGTATATTAGGCGAAAATGGTACAGGTAAATCTACAATTTTGAAAATTATATTAAATGAAATTGCTCCTGACAAAGGAAGCATAAAGGTAGGGTCAAATGTTACGATTGGCTACCTGCCGCAGGAAGTCAGTTTTGACAAAGAAGACATATCGGTAGCGGATTATTTTTCATATCACTATGGAATTTCACTTGGTGAAGCAAGAAAAGAACTGGCAAAAATCTTATTTACTGGGGATGATGTTTATAAGCATATAGGCACATTGTCCGGAGGAGAAAAATCGAGGCTGAAGCTTGGTATGCTCATATATGAAAAGGTGAACACTCTCATACTTGACGAGCCTACGGATCATTTGGATATTGAATCAAGGGAAGTTTTGGAAGAAAGCCTCATAAACTATGATGGAACATTGCTTTTTGTATCTCATGACAGATATTTTGTAGACAAAATAGCAACATGCATCGCTGAAATCGATGACAAAAAAATTAAGCTGTATGAATTTAATTATGAGGGTTATAAGCAGGAAAAGCAAAGGCTGACTGAAAGTCAACAGGTATTTGATGAAACTAAAGAAGAAAGGACTGTTTCTCAAGGCAGAGAAACATACATAAAGAAAAAGGAAGAACAAAGAGCAAAGGAAAAAGCCAAAAGGGATCTGGCAAAGCTGGAAAACAGCATATTAGAAACAGAAAATAAAATAATAGAGCTTGAAAAAATATTAAATACAGTATCGGATGAGTGGGACCTGAATGAATATAACCTTAAATATAATGAATATATTCAACTGAAAGACGATATGGAAAAAATGTATGAGGAATTAGATAAGTTTAATATAAAAGGGGAAAGCCATGATTAATTTTATGATTAAGAACTTTATAAAAGATTATGAAAATGTAAAGGATCCGTCTGTGCATGAAGCATATGGAAAACTGGGAAGTATGACTGGGATTTTGGCGAATATTATTTTAAGTATAAGCAAGATAATAATCGGAGCTATATTTAAAAGCATTTCCATTACTGCGGATGGTGTTAACAACTTATCAGATGCAGGTTCCTCGGTGATAACATATATAGGTTTTAAAATCTCGGGCAAGCCTGCTGATATGGATCATCCATTTGGTCATGCGAGAATCGAATATCTGACAGGTCTTGCTGTCGGAGCAATTATTCTGATTTTGGGGGTCGAAATGATTAAATCTTCTGCCGATAAGATAATAAACCCCGAAGGAGCAATATTTTCATGGCAAGTTGTGGTTGTTCTTGTTATTTCCATTGTCGTCAAGCTATGGTTAAGCTATTTTAATTCCAAACTTGCAAGCATAATTTCATCTTCCACAATGAAAGCGACTGCAATGGATTCAAGAAACGATGTTATTACAACCACTGCAGTCCTTGTATCCGTTTTTATTGCAAAGTTAACAGGTCTTGAAACAGACGGATATATGGGAATATTAGTAGCTTTATTCATTATATACTCAGGAATTTCCATATTGAAAGACATATTAAATCCATTGCTTGGAGAAATGCCCGATCCGGATTTTATCAACAATATAGAACGTAAAATTTTGTCCTATGATGGTATAATAAACATCCATGACCTGGTAGTTCACAATTATGGTCCGAATAGGTATTTTGCCACGGTTCATGTCGAAGTTGACGCAAAGGAAGACATATTGAAATCGCATGATATGATAGATAATATTGAAAGAGATTTCGCAAAAGATCTTAATATTAATTTGGTAATACATTTAGACCCTATTATCATAAATGATAAAGAAATAAATCAGCTCAGATGTATGACCGGCAAAATAATTAAGAGAATAGACAGCAGATTTACGATGCATGATTTCAGGGTTGTAAGAGGTGAAACGCACACTAATTTGATATTTGATGTGGTCATACCCGTTGACTATGAAGCAAAATCAAATGATATTACAAAGGAAATAGAAAAAGCAATTAAAGATGAAAATGAAAATTATTATGCGGTTATAACCATAGACAAGAATTATGTTTCCACATATATGAATGACCCTAAAATGTTATAATAATTCACTTTAAGTTTTTTTATTTGTGTGCTATAATAATACATATGATAAAAATTTTACAAGATTTGCGAACGTTATCATACTGAAAAAATATAATGGAGGATTTTATATGTATGACAAACTTGGTGAAATGTTCTTAAAGAAAGAAAAAATTTATGCCGGGGGAGGAGAAAAAAAGACAGAGAAGCAGCATGAGCAGGGCAAGATGACTGCCAGGGNNAAGCTATTGTTTGATGAGGGAAGCTTTATTGAGACGGGACTGTTTGTAAAGCACAGATGCACCGACTTTGGGATGGAAAATACGCAGGCACCTGCGGAAGGTGTTGTAACAGGCCATGGAACAGTAAACGGCAGGCTTGTTTTTGCATATGCGCAGGATTTTACCGTTCTGGGTGGTTCATTGGGAGAGATGCATGCCAAAAAAATCGTTGATGTCATGGATATGGCATTAAAAATGGGAGCTCCGTTAATAGGATTAAATGATTCGGGCGGAGCAAGGATACAGGAAGGTGTGGATGCCTTAAGCGGATACGGCAAAATATTCTACAGAAATACGATTTCCTCGGGCGTAATACCTCAGATATCCGTAATTATGGGACCGTGCGCCGGAGGTGCTGTGTATTCGCCGGCAATTACAGATTTCGTATTCATGGTTGATAAAACAAGTCAGATGTTTATCACCGGACCTCAGGTAATAAAAACGGTAACAGGCGAAAATATAAGCTCTGAAGAATTGGGCGGAGCGATGACACACAATTCTGTAAGCGGAGTTGCACATTTCATCAGTGCGGATGACGAAGAATGCATTAAAGATGTTAAAAGGCTTTTGAGTTTTCTGCCGTCAAACAATCTAGAAGTACCTCCGATCAGAGAGACAGCTGATGACCCTAACCGAAAGGATGATAAACTGAATGAAATCATACCTGAAAATCCAAATAAATCATATGATATTAAAGAAATAATAAGAATTGTCGCAGATGACGGAGATTTCATGGAAGTTCAGGAGAACTATGCTAAGAATATAGTGACTGGTTTTATAAGAATCAACGGGCAGTCGATTGGTGTAATAGCAAATCAGCCAAAGGTTCTGGCAGGATGTCTCGACATTAACGCATCTGACAAATCGTGCCGTTTTATCAGGACATGTGATTCTTTCAATATTCCAATACTCAATCTTGTGGATGTTCCGGGATTTCTTCCGGGAACTGAGCAGGAATTTGGCGGCATAATAAGACATGGAGCTAAAATGTTGTATGCCTATTCAGAAGCTACCGTTCCAAAGGTGACGCTGATTTTGAGAAAGGCGTACGGCGGTGCATATCTTGGGATGTGCAGCAAGGAACTGGGAGCCGATTCCGTACTGGCATGGCCAACTGCCGAAATTGCCGTAATGGGACCTGATGGAGCCGCAAACATAATATTTAAAAAAGAAATAAACAGTGCGGAAAATCCGGCAGAAGAAAGAAAAATCAAGATAGACGAATACAGGGAAAAATTCTCAAACCCATACATAGCCGCATCACGAGGATTTATAGACGATGTCATAGAACCGGCGGCAACAAGGCCGATGCTTGCAGGCATATTAGAAATGCTTTCGGGAAAACGGGAATCAAGGCCGGCAAAAAAACACGGCAATCTTCCCGTATAACGCAATCATATAAAATAACGAGGTGATAATATGTTAATTACCGATTCCATGCCACTTGGAGAAAAATTAGTCAGTTCAATAGCAATAACTATCTTAGGAATGGCAGTAGTGTTTGTTGTCTTAATAATCATAGCATATTCACTGGACCTTCTGAGAGTACTTTTAGGGGAAACTGACAAAAAGCAATCTGATAAAAAAATCGGCAGTCAGGAGCCGGCAACAGAACAAAAACCACAGGATGTTTATAAAAGTGATGAGGATATTGAGCTTGTGGTACTGCTGACAGCAGCAATCTCAGCGCACCGCGGTTCTTCAGCGGATGATTTTTTTGTTAAATCAATCAGGCGGCTGCCTCAGCAAGGCAGTATATGGGCAACTGTTGGAAGACAGCAACAAATGTCAAAGAGAATATAATATCAATTAGACTAAGGAGACCAAAAATGAAAAGATATTTAATAACCGTAAAAGGGATTTCATATGAAGTTGAGGTAGAAGAATTAAAGGAAAATAGCAGCAGGCTATCAAAAGAGCCTGTGCAGACCGAGCCTAAGGAGATAAAAGAGACAAAAACAGAGGCGCCTGTTCCGAAAGCGGCACCGGTCTCCGCGGGAGGGTCAAAAAATATAACTTGTCCGATGCCCGGAAGCATACTTAAAGTCCTGGTTAAGCCCGGCGATAAAGTGAAAAAAGGAGATGTGCTGATAATATTGGAAGCAATGAAAATGGAAAATGAAATCTTTGCTTCTTCGGATGAAATTATTGCTTCAATTGACGTAAAAGAAGGTACAACTGTCAACACAGGAGATGTACTGATTACTTTTAAATAAGCAGATTTCATTAGCACAGAAAGCGGGGAAATATATATGATAAATATTTTATTGACAGGAATGCAAAAATTTTTAGGAAGTACGGGATTCTCTGCCATTACGCCCGGTCAGATTATAATGCTGATTGTTTCCTTTGTACTTCTATATTTGGCGATAGTAAAAAAATTCGAGCCACTTTTGTTGCTGCCCATAGGTTTCGGAATGTTCTTGGCAAACCTTCCTCTGGCGGGACTGATGGCTGAGCCTGTTGGAACCTTGGGACAGGAAGGGTTTCAGGCAGGTGGACTTCTGTATTATCTGTACCTGGGAGTAAAGCTCGGAATTTATCCGCCATTAATTTTCATGGGAGTTGGGGCAATGACGGATTTTGGTCCGCTGATTGCAAATCCAAAGAGCATATTGCTGGGGGCGGCAGCGCAGTTCGGTATTTTTGCCGTATTCATCGGAGCCATAATGTTAGGATTCACGGGACCGGAAGCATCGTCAATCGGAATTATAGGCGGTGCTGACGGACCTACAGCCATATATCTGACCTCAAAGCTTGCGCCTCACCTGCTGGGTCCNNCAGTTGCCGCATACTCTTATATGGCACTGGTTCCAATAATACAGCCTCCAATTATGAGGGCTCTTACTACCAAGGAAGAGCGCAGCGTTGTTATGGAGCAGCTGAGACCCGTATCAAAGAAAGAAAAAATAATTTTTCCTATTTTCGTTACGGCACTTGTTTCACTGATACTTCCGTCGGCGGCTCCACTGGTTGGGATGCTGATGCTTGGCAACCTGCTGCGTGAGTCAGGCGTTACCGAAAGGTTATCTAAGACGGCGCAAAATGAACTGATGAATATAATTACAATTTTCCTTGGCACAACAGTAGGCGCTACGGCAAATGCAGAAACATTTTTAAAACCTCAGACTTTGATGATAATAGTATTGGGGCTGCTGGCGTTCAGCTTCGGAACTGCCGCAGGAGTGCTGCTGGGAAAAGTTATGTACAAATTATCAGGTGGTAAGGTCAATCCTTTAATTGGTTCAGCCGGTGTGTCTGCTGTTCCTATGGCAGCGCGTGTTTCACAGGTTGTAGGTCAGGAAGAAAATCCGGGGAATTTCCTGCTTATGCATGCAATGGGACCTAATGTTGCAGGAGTAATAGGCTCTGCGGTGGCTGCAGGCTTATTGCTGTCAATATTTGGGTAATAAATATAATTATAATGGGGGGCTTATGATTACACATAAGGTTTATTCAGGAATGGAAACAACTTATGAAAAAGTTGTAACACCAGCAGACTCGTATTTATCAAACGCCGTGACCATAGACTATCTTATGTCGACTCCTGCTTTGCTGGCGACCGTCATAGAAATTTCGTGGAATATGTTTAAAGACTTAATTCCTTCAGATTATTTGACAGTAGTCAGAAACTTTCAATTTGATCATTTTCATCCCACACTTGTGGGAGAAAAAATTTTATTTAAGCTCAAGGTTGAGAAAGTTGAAGATAACAGGATATTTATAGTTTTTTCGGTCTATGATTATGTCGGAGAATTTTGCAACGGAAGGTTTGAAAAGGCAATCGTAAGAAATGACAAGTTATTAGAAGCAGCATATAGAAGGGTGAAGATGTAAAAGCTGAAAAGGACGCAGAAATGCGTCCTTTTCCATATAAGCATTATTTTTGCCGTACTATCTTTTATTGCTGCATCCCAAAACATCTCTCATTTTGTGTGCCACCATGTTCTTTATAGCTGTTCTTCCTGGTCCAAGATATTTTCTCGGGTCAAATTCTGACGGGCTTTCAACAAACAGCTGTCTGATGCATGCTGTCATGGCAAGTCTTAAGTCTGTGTCTATGTTAATTTTGCAAACTCCCATCTTAGAAGCTTTATTCAGCATTTCTTCCGGGACACCTGCGGCTCCCGGAATTTTTCCGCCGTATTTATTGCACAGGTCAACGAATTCTTTCGGAACCGATGATGAACCGTGGAGTACCAATGGGAAACCGGGCAGCAGTTTTTCAATTGCCTCAAGTCTCTCAAAATCCAGTTGTGGATCACCCTTGAATTTATAAGCTCCGTGACTTGTTCCTATGGCGATTGCCAAAGAGTCAACTCCTGTTCTTTCAACAAATTCAGCCGCCTGATCGGGATCTGTATATGTAGCGTCCTTAGTATTGACTTTTACGGCATCCTCAACGCCTGCCAGTTTACCGAGCTCTGCTTCAACAACAACACCTTTGCTGTGAGCATATTCAACTACTTTTTTAGTAAGAGCTATATTTTCTTCAAAAGGATACTTGGAACCGTCAATCATAACCGATGTAAATCCGCCGTCAACACATTGCTTGCAGATTTCAAAATCCTCGCCGTGGTCTAAGTGAAGGCAGATATCAAGACCTGTATCCTCTATGGCAGCTTCAACAAGTTTTCTTAAGTAAATCGGATTGGCATATTTTCTTGCCCCAGCTGAAACCTGAAGGATTAATGGTGCATTTTCCTGCTTTGCGGCTTCAACTATACCCTGGATTATTTCCATGTTGTTTACATTGAAGGCTCCTACAGCATAATGGCCTTCATATGCCTTTTTAAACATTTCTTTAGATGTAACAAGAGACATTTCAATTCCTCCTAATATATTATAATAAATAGATATGTGTTATACTATTGACATTTAAATTATACTATATTTGAATGTAAAAAACATCAACTATTTTGTAAAATTTGTTTAAATATTAAAATAAAATTAGATTAGAAAGAAATAATAAGTAAATGAAAGCAAAGCTAAGATTTTATCATACAAATCACAATAATTTTAAAAAATAAGCTAAAATTAAGTAAAATGATACTTGAAAACAATTATAGTAATGGGTATTATATACATTGTAAGTGTTAGCACTCTAAGACGTCGAGTGCTAACAATCAACTTGGATAAGTAATCACATTAAATAAAATAGGAGGATTAAAACATGACAGTTAAACCATTAGGCGAAAGAGTAGTAATTAAAATGGTAGAAGCAGAAGAAAAAACTAAAAGCGGCATTGTATTGCCAGGTACTGCAAAAGAAAAGCCTCAAGTAGCAGAAGTTCTTGCAGTAGGTGCAGGCATTACTTCTGATGAAAAGAAAAAAGATGAAATTAAAGTTGGAGACAAAGTAATTTTCTCAAAATTTGCAGGAACAGAAGTTAAAATTGAAGGTGAAGAATTAATTATAATCAAATTATCTGATGTTTTAGCAGTTATTGAATAAAAATAAAAGAGAGGTATAGACAATGGCAAAAATAATCAAATTTGACGAAGATGCTCGCCGTGCAATGGAGAAAGGCGTTAATGCACTTGCAGATACAGTAAAAGTTACATTAGGACCTAAAGGAAGAAATGTCGTATTACAGAAATCTTTCGGTTCACCTGTTATTACAAATGACGGTGTTACAATAGCAAGAGAAATAGAATTATCAGATCCTTATGAAAACATGGGAGCTCAATTAGTAAAGGAAGTTGCCACAAAGACTAATGATGTGGCAGGAGACGGTACTACTACGGCAACATTGCTGGCTCAGGCAATAATAAGAGAAGGATTGAAAAACGTGGCTGCCGGAGCTAATCCAATGATACTCAGAAGAGGTATTCAGGCAGCAGTTGAAGCGGCAGTTGCAGAACTTAAAAATTCAACCAAGACAGTTGAAACTTCAGAGGAAATCGCACAGATAGCTTCAATTTCAGCAGGAGACGAAGAAATCGGAAAGTTAATAGCTGATGCCATGGATAAAGTCGGCAAGGACGGCGTAATAACTGTAGAAGAATCCAAGACTATGGGGACAGAGCTCACTGTAGTTGAAGGTATGCAGTTTGACAGAGGATACTTATCAGCATATATGGTAACTAACACAGAAAAAATGGAAGCTGTATTAGAAAATCCGTATATCTTAATTACTGACAAGAAAATTACAAATATCCAAGAAATTTTACCTATACTTGAACAAATAGTTCAGACAGGAAGATCACTTGTCATCATAGCAGAAGACATAGAAGGAGAAGCATTAGCTACATTAGTGTTGAATAAATTAAGAGGAACATTCAATTGTGTTGCTGTTAAGGCTCCAGGATTCGGTGACAGAAGAAAAGAAATGTTAAAAGATATAGCTATTTTAACAGGCGGTCAGGTAATAACCGAAGAATTAGGATATGAGTTAAAAGATACAACAATAGAAATGCTTGGAAATGCAGGAACAATTAAAATAGATAAAGAAAATACAATAATAGTTAACGGCTCAGGTTCTCAAAAAGAAATTTCTGACAGAGTAAAACAAATCAGAGCTCAGTACGAAGAAACAACATCTGAATTTGACAAGGAAAAGTTACAGGAAAGATTAGCTAAATTAACAGGCGGAGTTGCGGTTATCAATGTTGGAGCAGCTACCGAAACTGAAATGAAAGATAAAAAATTAAGAATTGAAGATGCTTTAAATGCAACAAGAGCTGCTGTTGAAGAAGGTTTGGTATCAGGAGGCGGAGTTGCTCTGCTTGCTACAGCCGAAGCAGTTGCGAAAGTCGCAGCTACTTTAACAGGAGATGCTAAGACAGGTGCCAGAATAATTGAAAAAGCATTGGAAGAACCGGTTAGACAAATAGCTATAAATGCGGGACTTGAAGGCTCAGTAATAGTTGAAAAAATCAAGAGCAGCAAAAAAGGCACAGGATTTGATGCTTTAAATGAAAAATATGTAAGCATGATTGAAGCCGGTATAGTTGACCCTACAAAAGTTACAAGATCAGCTCTTCAAAATGCGGCAAGCGTGGCTTCAATGTTATTGACAACAGAAGCAGCAGTTGCTGATGAACCGAAAAAAGAAGAACCGGCAATGCCTCCGATGGGCGGCGGAATGGGCGGAATGATGTAAAAAATCATAAACGCATTGAAATCAAGAAATTTCGTATGTAAGTTTTAGCGTTTGCTAACATTAGAAGCTTTTCATTAATTGAGAAAATTTTTGAGAAGCTTCTTTTTTTTTAAGTGTAATATGAAAATAAATCCTCTGGTTATTCTGACCTCTTCAAATCTACAGTTTTCTTAAATATATTCCTGTATCCATGTATTCCTTAGCTATGTGAGCCGGTATTTTTTAGTTGAAACTAAGGATATTTATCAGGAGCCATCTATTGCCGGGTTCAATCAGCAAAAAGGATTTTAAAATTAATATAAAAAATTCAGGTAAATTTTACTATTTACGTGTATAATATTAATATTATTAGTATAATTTTTTTACGATTCGGAAATTGCTTATAAGGCAAAATATTTGTGGAAGGTATATGAAATGATAAAGCTTATAGTTGACAGTACATGCGATATAAATGAGCTGATTGAGTCTAACTATGAAATTGAAGTAATTCCTTTAGGAATTACTATTGACGGAGTTTCATATTTAGACGGAATTGATATTGATGTAGAAACTGTCTATAAACACATGAGAGAAGGCAAAGTACCTAAGACCTCTCAGGTCTCTTTTGAATCGGTTACGAGTGTAATCGAAAAGTGTATTTCAAACGATGATGACTTTATATATCTGTCTTTTTCATCCAAAATGTCGGGCACATATAATTTTACTAAAAAAATAATCGATGCGTATAAAGAAAAATACCCACAGCGTAAAATGTCGGTTATCGATTCAAGGGGAGGGGGTGGAGGAGCAGGATTAATTGCTCTTCAGGCACTTAAAATGATTGAAAAAAAACTTCCTTTCGAAACAATAATAAAACATATTCAATTTATGGCTGAACATATGACATATTATTTTACTATTTCGGATCTGGAATGTCTGTCAAGAGGGGGAAGAATAAGCAAGACACTTAGCTATGTGGGTAATGCATTAAATATAAAACCATACTTGACAGTGAATGACGGCAAAATAGTACTTTCTAAAATGATACACGGAAGTCAGAAAACAATTCAGACATTGATAAAAGACGTAAAAAACGGAACTTCAAGGTTTTCAAATCAAATAATAGCAATCAGCCATGCAGATGATATTGATGCGGCATTAAACGTACAGCAGAAAATCAAGGCTGCTGTTGAAGGATGCAGCACTACAATTTTTGAAATTGGTGCTGTACTGGGATCGCATTTGGGAATAGGCGGAGTGGGAGTTTTTTTCTNNTCTGATAAGAAACCTGAATTTTATGAAATATAAAATAAACACATCATTTCCTTAATACTTCTTGCATTGTGGTATGAAAAAACTGCGTATGGCTTTTCATTAAAAATACTTTATGCTATAATGACATAAAATAATACTTACAATAGGGTGAAATCTATGTACAATTTGTCCAACATTGCGGATACTGTCCAAAAATTAGCAAAAATAACGGCTGAAATAGCCAAGGTTGACGTAGAGGTGGTTGATGATAGGTTAGTAAGAGTTGCCGGTACCGGCATATTCAGCGACTGCATCAATGCCGATGTATCTGAAAANNGAAAATTCTCACGTATATAAAAATGCAATTGCAACAGGCGAAAGACAGATAGTACGTGAACCGGGGAAAGATGAAAGATGCAGAATGTGCAAAATTAAGAATGAATGCCATGAAACCTTTGAGATTTCAATGCCAATAAATATGAAGGGCGAAATAATTGGCGTGATCGGTATGGCGTGTGCCGATGAAGAGTCCAAAAGTTTAATTTCAGATAATTTAGACAGCTATTTAGAGTTCCTGGCACAAATTGCTGACTTCATTTCAACTAAGGCATACGAATATGAGGAAACCAAAAATAAAATTGCCATCATA
>DMJQ01000087.1 GCA_003457065.1 Clostridiales bacterium | reverse complement strand
ATTCCTTTTGATATTGAAAAATTCTTCAGCTGATTTGAGTTTTAGGTTTTCTGCCTGCACTTTATTTTTTAAATGCCTGAGCCAGCTGTATAAATCTATCTTAACAAAAGAATCAAAGTTGATATCAATGCCATGCTTTTGCAGTTTGAATGTTAAAAAAGGAATATCAAAGCTATTTCCGTTGTAGGTTATTACATACTTCTTTGTGCGTATTAATTCTTTTAAATATTTTAAGGCTAAAGGCTCGTCCGGTTTAAATTCGCAAAATACCTGATGAATTTTATAGCAGCTTTCTTCGTAAAGAAGCACCGTAATTGAAATTATGTCCGAGTACATTCTGGACAGGCCGGTTGTTTCTATATCTATAAAAAAAGCTTCTTTTAATAAGCTGTTTAAATTGTCATCATTTGTAATGTTATTTATTTCTTTTGAGTCTGTAATCATTTTTTCTCCTGTCGTTATATTTATTTTGATTTTTTACCATGTATTTGGTAAAATAACTTGAGGTGTAGGCATGTACATTTTAATTTCTATTTTTGCGGCATATGCGGTAGGAATAATATCTTATGAACATGGTTTCTTTATCAGGCTGTTTACGGCTGTTTTTATTGTACTTGTTTATAATTCCATTGCTACAAAGCGCTTCATATACAAATTCGTAATCATTGCTTTTCTCATTTTAGCTTTCATTAATTGTAATTATAATTCAAAATTTGTTTTAAAACAATATGTTAATGAAGAAGCTGATATTTCCGCCAAAATTAAAACTCAAAATAAGGCTACGGATTCTGAATTCATGAGCTATAATGCTTCTGTTATGAGTATAAATAATGTGAGTCTGAAAGAAGAAGAAAATACAATAATCTATGTTAATAAAAAATATCCTTTGGAAGAAAACAGCATTGTACAGTTTAAAGGCAGTATAGCAGGCAGCAATTTCAGCAAGAACAGAATGCTTTTTAATTACGATAACTACCTTAGATCTAAAAAAATCGGAGCTGTTATTTTTACGGAAGAACCCGTTAATGTAATTGAAAAAGATTTTTCAGCATTAAATAAAATATCGATCGGATTCAGAAATTATGCGGAGAATACATTTTACAATTCATTAAGCAAGGAAAATGCTGATATTATTTTGTCTATTATATTGGGGGATGTGGACTATCTTGATGAAAACCTTTACGATAATATAAAGCTTATGGGACTGGCTCATATTTTTGCTGTATCTGGAACTCATATAGTACTTATGTACGGAACACTGCTTTCTGCGCTTAAATTTTGCTGTTTAAGCCGCAAGGCAAGCTGGGCAATAACATGGGCTGTAATTTGGTTTTACGGCTTTCTAATCGGATTTCCGCTGACTGTGATGCGGGCTCTTGTTATGTTCACGCTTTTATTCGGGGCAGAGGTATTTTACAAGAAATACAATTCGTTAAATTCAATCGCAATGGCAGCTCTCGTCTTAACGGTTTATAATCCTTACTGGATTTTTGACGCAGGTTTTCTGCTGTCTTTTTCAGCCGCACTGAGCCTCGTAATCTACAACAAATATATTACGAATCAAATGCTGAACGATAATATGATTTTAAGAAACGTATATATGTGTTTATTTTTGCAGCTGTTCACTCTGCCTGTCATAGCATATTATTTTAATTATGCTCCTGTGATGGGCATTTTATATAATCTGCTTCTTCTCCCGGTATTTACCGTGGTTTTAATATACGGATTCACGCTTCTGATTATTAATGCCGTTATTCCGGCTTTATTGGCGATACCGTTTGCTGTTTTTAATTACATATTGCATACTTTGAGGTTTATTATAAAATTTACAGAAAAGTTTGCATTTAACGGCGTAGAGGTTGCGACAATGTCTGTTGGAGCGATTATATTTTTTTACGTCATGGTTGCTTTTGTGATATACTTATATAGCAACAGGGAATCCTGTGTTAAAACATATGGGCTGACTGTTTTGATCAGCTTTTACACCTTAAATTTCATTATTGCAACGGCAGCTGACGACAGCCTGTATTTTAATGTTGCGGATGCAGGACAGGGAGTGTTCACGACGGTTAAATACTCGGATAAGAATTTTATCATTGACTGCGGCAGCACAAGCAGCGATAAATTCGGGAAATATACGGCGGTGCCATATATGACAAAGCATGGGGCTTTCGTTATAGACGGAGTGTTTATAAGCCACTGGGATTCGGATCATTATTCAGGCTTAAGGGAGTTGGCAGAGAGCTATATTAAAGTAAGGAAGATTTTTTCTTCTTCAGATGACACTGATATAGGAGAAGAGATTACTGTGTTAAGTGAGAGAAATAAGCTTAAGCTCGGTCGGTTAGGAATTGACATTTTATGGCCGGAAGAAAATTATACAGCATCCAGTGCCAACAACTCATCACTGGTAATATTGCTTCGGTTTAATGACAGCAGTATTATGCTTGCAGGAGACATTGAAAAAGAGGCTGAAGAAATATTGACAAGCAATATAGAGCATTCTGACATACTGATTGTTCCTCATCACGGAAGCAAGACGTCTTCAACAGCCGATTTTGTTGAAAAGGTACTGCCTGATATTGCAGTTCTAAGCTATGGCAGGAACAATTACGGCATTCCTTCCAAAGAAGTAATTGAAAGATATGAGAAGGCAGGCAGCAATGTACTGTCTACATTTGATCAGGGCGAAATAAATTTTATTTTAAAAGGTGATAAAATATATTATAATACATATACGAATGAAAAGTCCGACAATTATTATGAATTGTATTTTACAGGCATAATTCCGAACTTGATGAATTTTTGCCTGCTGATGATATGGATTATCAAGAATAAAGGGGAGCGTTATGAGCTACAGAATTATAACAGATATGATTGAAAAAAGGAAAGTTCCTAACTGCATTGTACTTTACGGGACCGAAGAATATTATATAGACAATGCTGTGAAGCTTATAAAGAAAAAATATGTGGAAGATGGCTATGAAAGCATGAATTACATAGAGCTTGAAAACCTGGAAAACAGTTTTGACGATTTTTATGAATTTGCCGAAACATTTCCGTTTATGTCTGAGAAAAAGGTTTGTGTTGTTAAGGAATCTGCGTTTCTGACTTCTTCAGGAAGCTTAAATAAGAAGGATGAGGACAAGGTAACAGATATAATAGACAACAACGAGAGCCTGATAGCAATATTCCTTATTAAAGGAGGAAAGCCGGATTCAAGGAAGAAGACAGTCAAGAAGCTGAAGGATAAAAAAGCTGTTTTTGAGCTTAATAAATTAAATGAAGGAGAACTGTCCAAGTATATTGTCGGTGAATTTAAAAGCCGCGGGTTAAGCATAAGCCTTCACGATGCGGACTACATGGCTAACAATTCCGGATATCTGGAATATGAAAGCAAATCCAGCCTGTACCATGTAAATAACGAAATAGAAAAGATAGCGGCATATAAGACGGGCTCAGGCAATGTATCCTTTGGAGACGTCGACCTGCTGATGATAAAATCGGTAGAAAGCAATATTTTTAAGCTGGTGGATTTCATTTGTGAAGGGAATAAGGAAAAGGCATTTGAAATTTTAGATGAAATGCTTTTAAACAACACTCCGGAGCAGTTTATTATACATATGATTTCAAGACAGTACAGAATGCTTTACCAGTATGTGATTTTGCAAAATAAAGGTTATAACTTCAATGAAATAATGAATAAAATGAAGATTAAGAATTTTGTGGCAACAAAGTTATCCAAGCAGGCAAGGGGTTTAAACATGGGAAAAATTCAATATTACATGGAAGAAATTCTTAATATGGACAGGAAGATAAAGACAGGGGAAATTGACAGCAGGGTTGGGCTTGAACTGATTACAAACGGCATAANNAGGGAGCTAATCTGCTTAGTTTTCTTGCTGCTGCTTTTTTATGGATAGTATGTTTTGCAGCTGCCTGATCTAATTTCTTTTCACACAATATTAATAATTCTTTAGCTTTTTCATAGTTTCCTTGTGCTAAAGCTATTTCAAAATTCTTTATATATGTTTTAATTTCAGATTTTCTGCTCTTATTAACCTCAGTTTTCTTATTTATAACTAAAATTCTTTTCTTTGCAGATTTGATATTTGCCAAAATCTTCACCTCCTTCAAGTGATCTTATTTAAATGCTCTAATATTTTAGCACATTATTCGCATATTGGCAATATTTTTGACAGCAATTCAATTATACAGGCTATTGTAATAAAAATCAAGTATAAAGAATAAAAAAATGAAAAAATTCAATAATAAATCTGATATGCAAAATTTTTTAATTATAAAGAAAATTTTCAAACGTTGTCATCATAAGTATAACTGCGGAAGCTCATGCTTTCAACATAAGAGAAGTTTATGCTGAGGTCATGACAGCAGAAATCGTATCAATAACAGGTGAAAATATTATTGGTTATTATAAAAGGAGGTCATATGTTTTACAGAACAGATTTGGCTTTTGAAGCCAACGAATCATTAGCTCAAAAAGTGAAGGGAGTAAATTTAAAGACACATGATTACAGGCACGGTGAAGTCGTGGAACTTGAAATAACGGATGACGCTGCCGAGAAGGCAGTGGGCAAAAAAAAGGGAAAGTATATTACTTATGAAACCAAAAGCTTAAAGAGCCTGAATAAGGATTCAAGGCTTGAAGTTATAGAAATACTTGCCAAGGCCATTAAGGATGTGGCCGGTATAAAAAGAGAAAATGTGCTTGTAGTAGGTCTTGGAAACAGAAATATAACCGCAGATGCATTGGGACCAAAGGTACTTGACAAAATAAAGGTGACAAGGCAGTTTTTTAAAGCCTATAACAAGGAATATGACGAAGACTACAACGAGGTTTCAATATTGGAGCCAGGTGTTCTTGGAACTACGGGGATTGAAACCATCAATACAATTGAAGGTGTGGTTGAAAAAATAAATCCCACGCTTCTCATAATAATTGATGCTCTTGCATCCAGAAAAATGCGAAGGCTTTGTTCGGTTGTCCAGATTACGGATGCGGGAATCGAGCCGGGTTCGGGAATAGGCAACATGCAGGGCTCGCTGAACAAGGAAACACTGGGAGTAAAGGTTGTGGCAATAGGAATACCAACAGTCGTGGATACTGCTACCATTGTAAACGACACCATTGAGCTGATGGAAGAAACTTTAAAGGGCAAAACAGATGATGTGGGACAGATAATGGGGATTTTAAGCGATATGGAGTATAATGAAAAGCATGTGTTCATTAAGGAAATATTAAGCCCAATGTACGGCGAATCCATTGTCACACCAAGCGGCGTTGATGAGCTTATGGAAATTTTATCCGATATGATAGCTGAAGCTGTTAATAAAGCAGTACATCCGGGGTATCAATTAAATTCGTAATGTAAATGTAAAAATTAACAGTGTTATTCAGGAAACAATACACATATACATTAATATATTACTAAACTAAATAATATATAACAATTGAGAAAATATGTGGAGTTGGATCATGAAGAGACGAAGAAGAAATAAAAACGGAACAAAATTTTACATGGGTATGTCAATTTTATGCTTGACGGTGCTTTTTTTGGGATACAGCTATGTCTATAGTTTGTCCGAGAAGAGAAAATCAGGGCAGGATATCACTACGATTTCCATAAGTTACAACGGAGATGAAGAGAAAGAAAACAAAGAAGACAATATGAATGCTATTGACAAAATAATGTCCTACTTTAATATTTTCCTGGAAAAAACATTTAAAGAAAGTGAAGACACAAGCAGGCTTAAAGAAAACGGCGGGCAGAAAACCGAGGATGTTTTCAAAGACATGGACGGCAAAGAAAAAACGGAGCCGGAAGAAGATAAGGAGCCGGAAATATACGAGGAAGACAATGATTCACATATTGCCGACAAAAAGGTATATTTAGCCGACAACCGGCAGGAAAACTTCTTCAGAGTAATAGAATCGCCAACATACAGAAGCAGCGCTCCTCGCAACACAAACTTTGACGCTGCTTCTGTTAATGAAAAGCTAAACATTGTGCTTTTCCACACTCACGGAACCGAAGCATATCTGCCTCATGAAGAGGGAAATTTCAGAACTCAGGATGAACGGTACAATGTTATGGGGCTGGGAGGAAAAATCGCGGCAAATCTGCAGGGCTACGGATTAAACGCAAGCCATTTGAAGGATTACAATGATTATCCGGATTATAATTCATCCTATGCAAATTCAAGCCATGCGGTAAAGCAGGTATTGTCGGACAGCAAGAAAAACTTAGTAATAGATGTTCACCGTGACGGCGCTGAAGAAAACTCAAATTATGAGCATATGCTGTCAAAGGTAAAGACTGTAAAGATTAATGATAAGACAGCGGCTACATGCACTCTTGTCATAGGCGACAAGAACGGAAATTATGAGGAATTAAAGAAAAATACACAGCTGTTGTATGAGAAAGCTCAGGAANNGAAATGTATCCGGGACTTTTCAGAGATATAATAGTGAGACCGGGGGCATATTTTAATCAATATCTTTCGGATTATGCGCTTCTGATAGAGATAGGCAGCACGTTAAATAATGTGGATGAAGTGAACTATTCGGCGGAGCTCTTATCTGAAATATTAGTCGAGTATATTGGGGAAATTAGCAAATAATACTTTTACAAATACATAAATTTTGATATAATACCCTATAACCGTATAAATAGGGAGGTAACATATTTTTGGACAGAAAAAAATACATAAGGAACTTTTCGATAATCGCTCACATAGATCACGGTAAATCGACATTGGCTGACAGATTAATTGAAAATACAGGACTTCTTTCCCATCGTGAAATGCAGGAACAGGTTCTGGACAACATGGATCTGGAAAGGGAGAGAGGAATAACTATCAAACTTCAGACTATCAGCCTTTTGTACAAAGCAAAGGACGGAAATGAATATACGTTAAATTTAATAGATACTCCGGGTCATGTGGACTTTAATTATGAGGTGTCAAGAAGTCTGGCAGCTTGTGAAGGTGCCGTTCTTGTGGTTGACGCTTCTCAGGGCATTGAGGCTCAGACACTGGCAAATGTGTATCTTGCTCTGGATCAGGATTTGGAGATAGTTCCGGTAATCAATAAAATTGACCTGCCGGGTGCAAGACCCGATGAAATCAAGCAGGAAATAGAAGATGTAATAGGACTTGACTGTGAAAATGCACCGCTCATATCGGCGAAGGAAAACATCAACATCGATCAGGTTCTTGAGGCAATTGTGAAAAAGATTCCGGCTCCGTCAGGAGACGAGGACGCTCTGCTGAAAGCTCTTGTGTTTGACTCATACTATGACAGCTACAGAGGTGTTGTGGCATTCGTAAGGATTAAAGAAGGTCAGGTTAAAAAGGGCGACAGTATAAGAATGATGTCAACAGGCAAGACTTGTGACGTTACTGAGGTGGGCGTAGTTTCACCTGTACAGAAACCCACGGCTGCACTGTATTCTGGCGATGTGGGTTATTTGTGCGCCAGCATGAAGGAAGTAAAAAGCTGCCGTGTCGGTGATACAATAACAAGCGATGATAATGCGGCAAAAGAACCGCTGCCGGGATATAAAAAGGTTACATCAATGGTGTATTGCGGAATTTATCCTGCCGAAGGAGAGGAATTCAATGCCGTAAGAGATGCGCTGGAAAAACTTCAGGTTAATGACGCTTCGCTGACATTTGAGCCTGAAACATCCATAGCTCTGGGATTTGGTTTCCGATGCGGATTTTTGGGGCTTCTCCACATGGAGATAATTCAGGAAAGGCTTGAAAGAGAATTTAACCTGAATATTATTGCAACAACTCCAAGCGTTATTTACAAAGTTTATAAAACAAACGGCGAAATGACCATATTGCAGAATCCTACCAACATGCCTCCGGTTCAGGAAATTGAATATATGGAGGAACCTATAGTAAATGCATCCATAATGGCTCCTACGGAATATGTTG
>DMJQ01000089.1 GCA_003457065.1 Clostridiales bacterium | reverse complement strand
AGGCGCTATAGCCAAGTGGTAAGGCATAGGTCTGCAACACCTTGATCTCCAGTTCAAATCTGGATGGCGCCTCCAAAAATCCTTGCACCGTTAGCTCAGTTGGATAGAGTGTTCGGCTACGAACCGAAAGGTCGTGGGTTCGAATCCTCCACGGTGCAGGAAAATCATAGAACAAAGTTATATTATCATATTAGAAGGTTGTATTTATACAGCTTTTTTTTATTGCAGAAAATCATTTTTATTTAAGTTGTTCTCTTCATTTAAATAGAGCTTCCAGATAAGGAGATAATAGTACCTTGAGTGCTTCAATTATTATGTTTTAATATTCTTAAAAACTTAAAAAAATTTATTGATAAAATTAAAATTATTTGATATTCTGAAATAGTACAAAGTAACTATTATTTCGTTGTCATGTATGCAGCAGGTGGTAATTTTATATTGCTGCAAACGATTGTGCGGAGCTTGAAATACACGTTGCATTTATAGAAAGAGCATGCATAAAATTAAATATAAATAAAAACGAAGGGAGGATAAATTTGCAACACCATTAATAAAAATCATTTTAGGGGGATTTTAAAATGGGTAATTCTGATATGCCAAATGGACAGCTGTCAAATCAGACGAGAGATCAGTTTAAATCCAAACTTGGATTTATTATGGCATCAGCCGGATCGGCAGTAGGCTTGGGAAGCATATGGAAATTTCCGTACCTTGTGGGTGAAAACGGGGGCGGAGCGTATGTAATTGTCTATTTAATAGCTATAGCAATAATAGGAATACCATTAATGATTGCAGAATTTGTTATAGGCAGACACAGCGGTAAAAGTGCGGTTGAAGCATACGGAACATATTGTAGCAAGTTCAAGTGTGTAGGATTTTTCTCAATGATTGCTGTATCCATACTATTATCTTACTATTCAATAATAGNNGGATGGACAATCATGTATTTTTATCTTACATTGACAGGCAAGCTGACGGGACTGACACCTGAACAATATGGCGACATGTTTGGAGCTTCTTCCGGCGATATGGTAATGGCCGGTATCTTCGCGGCAATTTTCATGATACTTACGATAATCGTTGTTATGAAGGGTGTATCCGGTGGTATTGAAAAGGTATGTTCGGTACTGATGCCTTTATTGTTTTTGATTTTGCTGGTTATGACTATAGTGGGGCTTTTTCTACCGGGTGGAATAAACGGTGTAATCTGGCTTTTTAAACCTGATTTTTCAAAAATAACAGGTGACACTGTTGTTGATGCCGTAGGGCAGGTTTTCTTCACACTGAGTCTGGGTGCGGGAGGTATGGTAACATATGCGAGTTATCTGAGCAAGAAGGAGAATATTCCTTCGGCTGCGGCTATTACAACAATATTCGATACCATAGTTTCAATACTCGCAGGTTTAGCAATATTTCCGGCAGTATTTGCATTTGGACTTGAGCCGGCGGCCGGTCCCGGCCTGGTTTTTATAACACTTCCAAATGTCTTTGAACAACTGCCTTTTGGAACATTGGTAGCGGCAGTATTTTATTTATTGCTATTATTTGCTGCTCTGCCTTCATCAATCAATATGCTGGAAGTATCTGTTACATATGGCGTTGAAAAGTATCATATGACAAGACCAAAAGCAGCAATAGTTTTGGGAATCATCATAAGTATCATAGGTGTTCCAGCACTGCTGAGTTTCGGACCTTGGAGCCATATAACATTATTCGGCAAAGGCTTTTTCGATTTATTCGACTACTTTGTATCCAACATAGCATTGCCTGTGGTCGGTCTGGCAGGTTCACTGATAATAGGATTCAATTGGCCTAAGGGAACTGTTATCAGAGAAGTCACGAATGAAGGGCAGATTCAATTTAAAATTAAGGATACATGGTATGCGGATGTTGAATATATAAGTCCCGTTATTTTAACGGTAATATTCCTTAATGCAATAGGAATTGTTTAATCCCTGAAAAAATATCCGGTGCAATTGATGTGAACTCGTAAGGTTAGACTTTGTAGCGTAGTAGTTTTAGACTGCTACGCTATTTTTATGTTTGAAAATAACAGCTTTATAATATATAATTACATTAATATGAAATATATCAGGAGATAAGTATGAAAAAAACTAATATAAACGCTGAGCTGAAAGGCAATATGGCATTTGAAATGCAAATAGACGGACATACTGTGATTACGGATGCAACACCTGAAAACGGAGGAAACGGTCTTGGACCAAGCCCTAAGGCATTGCTGTTGGCTGGGCTTATCGGCTGTTCGGGAATTGACGTAATGACTATTACCAAAAAGATGAGACTTGAAGTAGAAGATGTAAATGTTGAAGTTGAGGCTGAGACAAGAGACGAAGATCCTAAAATTTATAATTACATCAAACTTATATACAAATTTAAAGGGAACGGCCTTTCATACAGCAAATTGGAAAGAGCAGTGAAACTTTCCATGGAAAAATACTGCGGTGTTGCTGCAATGCTGAATAAGGCTGTGCCCATAACATATGAAATTAAAATAGGGGACTAAACGGGAGGAACAATGAACTGGACGGAAGTATCAATATATACGACAACAAATGGAATAGAAATAATTAACGGAGCATTGCTGAAATTAGATATCAACGATGCTGTAATTGAAGATGCAGGTGTATTTGAGGATTTTTTGAACAGCGATACACTTAACTGGGATTATTACGATGAAGAGCTTGCTAAAATGAAGAATTGCGAAAGTTGTATCAAAGTGTACCTTGCCGGCAATGATCAGGGTAGCCTGTTATTGAAGGAAATATGCAAATGTATTGACGATTTGAAAAATGAAAACAGGGATATAGATTTAGGAAGGCTTGAAATAGTTACCAAGTCTCTGGATGATGAAGATTGGGCAAATAACTGGAAGCAGTATTTCAAACCGTTCACCGTGGCTAATAAAATAGTCATAAAACCTACATGGGAAGAACTGAATGAATTTGCGGACGGTAAAATAATTCTTGAAATAGATCCTGGGATGAGCTTTGGAACAGGTCAGCATCACACAACAAGGCTTTGCATTGAGCAGATTATAAAGCATTTGAAGGAGAAGACAGAGGTGCTGGATATGGGCTGCGGCAGCGGAATATTGTCAATTGCCTCCATATTGCTCGGAGCAAAAAATGTTACAGGCATTGACATAGATGAAAATGCAGTTCGAATAGCAATGGAAAATGCAGCACTTAACAATATTTACGAAGACAGGTTTGTCGTATACTGCGGCGATGTTACAGTTGATGGAAAGCTGCAGGATTTAATAGGCTACAATAAATATGACATGATTGCGGTAAATATAATAGCACAGATAATAATGGGCATGAGCTTTACATTTCCTAAATTTTTGAAAAAAGGCGGAATTGTTATTGCTTCGGGCATCATCAAAAAATATGTTGATGAAGTGGTTGATAATTTTCAGAAACTCGGGTTTGAAATTTTAGAAATAAATGATAGCGAAGAATGGGTTTGCATTACTGCAAGATTAAAATAGCGAGGTAGAGTAGACATGTTTAGATATTTTTGTGCCGATGACAATATAAGAAACAACACGGTTAATGTAACAGGCGGTGATGCGAGGCATTTAAAAACAATACTGCGGGCAGGAACAGGAGATTTAATTTCGGTTGTTACAGAAAGCAGTGAGTATAATGCTGAAATTATGGAAATAAACAAAGAGGATATTATTTGCGAAATTGTTGAAGAAATAAGCAGAAACAATGAAACAAAAATTAATGTAACATTGTGCCAGGGCATTCCGAAACAGACTAAAATGGAAACTATAATCCAGCAGAATGTTGAACTCGGAGTGAAAAGCTTTATTCCCATTATTACGGAAAGGACTGTTGTCAAATTAAACGATAAGGACAGGGAGCGGAAGAAGCTTGAAAGATGGAGGAAAATAGCTAAGGAATCATCCAAGCAAAGCAAGCGCAATATCATTCCTGAAGTTGAGGACATTGTTACTGTAAAAGAACTCGTTGAAAGGCTTAAAAATGAAGAGGCTGAGATTATTGTCCCTTATGAGCTCGAGGATATGAAGATTCTTAATGATATTTTGTCTGAGCCGAAACAAAATTATTATGTAGTGATAGGTCCTGAGGGAGGTTTTGACATCAGAGAAATAGAAATGTTCAAAGAAATCGGCGCTCACATAGTTACGCTGGGCAAAAGGATTCTTCGGACAGAGACTGCGGGAGTTGTTGCAGCTGCCGTCGTCATGTATGCCTGCAATGAAATGGTTTAAATTAAGAAGGTGCTGTATAAAGCACCTTTTTAGTTTACTTTTTAATATACTAATACAACATCTGCTTACTAATTGTATTTAAAAAGGTTTTTATCCTATTTTACTTTAAATAATTATAAGGAATTAAAAGTATAACGTATTTATTATTAATTATGTTATATATTTATAATATAAAGAAAATGTGATATAAAATTAACATTCTTAAAAAAATATTTTTGAGACAGGATAAAAAAAATCGGCTATAATGGTGTTATGGTAAATAAAAATAAGGAGGATATTAATAATGAAAAAAATGCAATTAACAACCAAAATTTTCATTGGTCTGGTATTAGGTATTTTATTAGGAATTATTCTTCAGCCGTACCCTGATATTGCAACAAATTACATTAAGCCTTTCGGAACACTGTTCTTAAATCTCATTAAACTTGTAATTGTTCCGTTGGTATTTTGTTCGCTTGTTGTTGGAACATGCAGCATGGATGATGTGAGAAAGCTTGGAAGAATCGGCGGGAAAACGATGGCATATTATTTATTGACAACTGCGTTTGCGGTAACAATCGGACTTATTTTAGCCAATATTACTAAAGTAGGCGGAGGATTTTCAATTCCGGTTGATGCAAAAGTCGAAATATCCGAAGCACCGAATGTTGTGGACACACTGCTGAATATCATTCCGTCAAATCCTTTAAAAGCACTTGTTGATGGCAACATGCTGCAGGTTATAGCATTTGCTCTGATAATAGGAGCAGGAATTATTGGAATCGGTGAAAAGGGAAAGGTATTGCAGGAAATCTTTGATTCCGGTGCGGAAGTAATGTACAAAATCATAGCAGTAATTATGGAATATGCACCGATAGGCGTATTTGCACTTATTACTCCGGTTGTTGCCCAAAACGGCCCGGGAGTGCTTCTTCCATTACTTAAATTGATAATCGTTGTTTATGCCGGCTGTGCAATTCATGCATTGGTAACATATTCTTCGACCGTTTATTTGTTTGCCAGAGTAACGCCTTTACAGTTCTTCAAGGGTATTGCACCGGCAATGGTCTTTGCTTTCACAACTGCCAGCAGTTCTGCAACATTGCCTCTTAACATGAAAAGATCTGAAGAGAATCTGGGTGTTCCAAAATCCATTTGCAGCTTCTGTCTTCCTTTGGGGGCAACCGTTAACATGGATGGGACTGCTATTTACCAAGGTATTTGTGCGTTCTTCATCGCTCAGGTATATGGACTTGATTTGTCAATAAGCGCTCAGCTTACGATAATTTTAACTGCCACACTGGCTTCAATCGGTACGGCAGGTGTTCCCGGAGCCGGCATGATAATGCTCGGTATGGTTCTACAATCAGTTGGACTGCCAATCGAAGGCATAGCTCTTATTGCAGGAGTAGACAGAATCCTTGACATGATGAGAACCATGATTAATATTACAGGAGACTCTGCTTGTTCGGTAGTCGTTGCCGCAACAGAGGGAGAATTAAACAGGTCTGTATTTGAAAAAAAAGCAGGAGCATCAGCAAAATAGAAAAAATTGAATAGTTTAACTAAAGATGATATAATCGGAGCTGAAATAAGCTCCTTTTTTTATTAAAAGATTACGGAGCAATAAATCAACGAGGTACTATGAAAAAATTAGGAATTTACATTCATATTCCGTTTTGCAGGCAGAAATGCAATTATTGTGATTTTTATTCGATCAAATGGAATGCGGAATCAGAAAAAAAATATGTGGAATCAGTTATAAATGAAATTAAAAGCTATAAGTATGAAGCAGGCGGTAAATATGTGGCGGATACCATTTATTTCGGAGGAGGCACTCCTACAATAATCAATCCGGGGAATCTGAAGGTTATACTTGATAATTTAAACGAGTTGATTGAAATTGACAAAAATGCCGAAATAAGCATGGAAGCTAACCCAAACACATTGACAGCAGATAAATTAAAAGCTTATAAAGAAATAGGAATTAACAGGCTGAGTATCGGTGTTCAGTCACTGAATGATGAAATACTTAAAAAAATAGGCAGAATCCATAACAGTAAAGAAGCGGTTGAGGCAATCGGCAGAGCCGGGGAATCAGGCTTTGAAAATATTAATGCTGATGTTATGTTCAATATTCCGGGACAGACGGTAAAAGACATTGAAGACACAGTTTCTGAAATAATTGAAACTGGTGTGAAACATATTTCTTTTTATGTACTTAAGCTGGAAAAGGGAACGCCGATGTTTACAATGGAGAAAAACGATAAAATAGCCATGCCTGATGAAGAAACGGAAAGAGAAATGTATTATGCCGGAAGAAATGTAATGGAGAAAAATAATATTTTTCAATATGAAATTTCCAATTTTGCTGAGAAAAGTCATGAGTGCAGGCATAATTTAAAGTACTGGAATCAGGAAGAATATATCGGACTGGGGCCATCAGCTCATTCTTTTCTCAATAACATCAGGTACAGCAATCCGGGTGATTTGAATTTATACTGTAAGAATGCGGATGCCGGTAAATTTGACAGAATAATTCATGAAGAGTTAGACGAAGAGGATTTGATAACCGAATATATAATGCTGAGGCTGAGATTGACGGAAGGGTTGAATACCGGTGATTTCGAGGAAAAATTCAAACTGAATTTCAATGAAAGATATAAAAGTCAGATTAACTATTTAGTTAATAATAAACTTTTGGCGTATGACAAAGATTTTATAAGACTGACTAAAAAAGGAATGGATATATCTAATTATGTAATTGAAGAATTTATGTAATTTTTTAAAGTGTAATGTGCTTTTTGATTCTGTTTCTGAAATGTTCATGTCTTAGAAATCATATTGACAAAAATAAATAATTGATATAATATCATTTGGCAGTAAAAATCGAATTTGGAGCAGACAAAAATGAAGACTGAAACAGCAAGCAGGAATGACATTACAGATGGAGTAATCTGGCAACAAATATTAATTTTCT
Source organism: Clostridiales bacterium (assembly GCA_003457065.1). Lineage (GTDB taxonomy): Bacteria > Bacillota > Clostridia > Tissierellales > Sedimentibacteraceae > Sedimentibacter. Next base: position 4,134 of record DMJQ01000089.1, on the reverse strand, counting down.
TTTTTCCTATTTTAATAGGAACTTTTTTTCAGCAGCTATATAATACGGCAGATGCGGTGGTCGTTGGAAGATATCTGGGCAAGGAGGCTCTGTCGGCGGTTGGCGGAACTACGGGAACTCTGATTAATCTACTGGTTAATTTTTTTGTAGGACTGTCATCAGGCGCAACGGTTATTATTTCACAGTATTACGGTGGCAGAAAATATAGGGATGTAAGCGACTCAGTTTACACTTCTCTGGGAATTGCAATAATTGGCGGAGTAATTCTTATGGTCGTAGGTATAGCTGGAGCACCTGCTGCCTTAAGGGCCATGAATACTCCTGAGGACGTAATCAGATATTCATTGATATATATAAGAATATATTTTACAGGAATGATAGCAAATATGATTTACAATGTAGGTTCGGGAATTCTAAGAGCAGTGGGAGATTCAAAGCGACCACTTTATTTCCTCATTGTAAGCTGCGTAGTAAACATTGTTTTGGATTTATTCTTTGTTGCGGTATTGGGAATCGGAATATACGGAGTTGCAATAGCTACAGTTATTTCACAATTCATAAGCGCTATACTGGTGCTTTTGGTGCTTAAAAGAACCGACGAGCCCTATCAGATACAGTTTAGGGAATTGCATGTCAATAGTGATAAGCTTGAAAAAATATTTAAGATAGGACTTCCGGCGGGAATTCAATCTGTAATGTACGGAATATCAAACATATTGATCCAGACATGCATTAATTCTTTCGGAACTGACACGGTTGCCGCATGGACGGCTTACTCGAAGATAGACGGATTGTTCTGGATGATGATGGGAGCGTTCGGAGTGTCCATAACAACTTTCACAGGGCAGAATTACGGGGCAGGTAAATTGGAAAGAGTAAAAAAAGGAGCTGTGCAGTGCATGGGAATATCCATGTTTGCGGCAGTTGCTTTAAGTGCCATACTGTTCTTCTCAAATCAGTACTTGTTTCTTCTTTTCACCGATGACTCGGTTGTCATTGAAATAGGAATGAAAATTCTGAGATTCCTTGTGCCGTCATACTTTACATTTGTGGCTATTGAAATTTTGTCCGGAGCATTGCGCGGAATGGGAGATTCACTGATACCTATGATCATTACAGGATGCGGAGTGTGCGGACTTAGGATTATCTGGATTTTTACGGCGGTTCCGATTAAACCGGGAATTGAAACGGTTGCTTTCAGCTATCCCCTTAGCTGGGCAATAACATCAGTATTATTTATATTTTACTATAAGCATTATTGGAGAAAAAAACACGGGGTTCAGAAGGCTGATTAAGTTTATGAATCTTTAGCAATACAAAAGTGCTGCTGCAAGAAATTCAATCTGTCATTTTGAGCGTTTAATCCGGAGGAATTCATGTATATATATGAAAGCCCTGCGGTCAGCGCGAAATGATATGAATGTATATGATGCAGCAGCTCTCTTTTATATATAAAAATTTTCAATTGTCTATTGACAAAATTATTGTAAAGTAGTAAATTATATATAGATTTAGCACTCAATCAAAGAGAGTGCTAACAAAGAGGTGAATGAAATGTCTTTGGATAAGAGAAAAGTAAAAATTTTGAAAGCAATTATCTCCAGCTATATAGATAATGCAGAAGCAGTCGGCTCAAGGACAATTTCAAAGAAATATGAGCTTGGCGTAAGCCCGGCGACAATCAGAAATGAAATGTATGATTTGGAAGAAATGGGTTTCTTAATTCAACCACATGCTTCATCAGGCAGAATACCAACAGACAAAGCCTACAGATATTATGTTGATGATCTTTGGAAAAAAGTCCGGGATTCAAATATTCCAAATACAGATGAATTGAAAAACATTATTGAAGAAAAATCCAATGAGATGGATTCGGTTTTCAGAAATTCAGTAAGAATTCTGTCCCAGTTCACAAAATATACATCATTTATAGTTGCACCACAGCTTAAGCAATCTGAAATCAAAAGAATTCAGCTTGTACCTGTAACTGACAGAAGAATTCTTCTGGTTCTGATATTGCAGAGCAATATCGTAAAACAGGTAATGCTTAATTTAAACAGTCCGATACCGCTGGATCAGATAGATAAAATATCAGCATCACTTTCTGAAAAGCTGTACGGATATAAATTAGAAGATATATATTCAATTAAGGATAGTTTAATAGACCAGCTTTACCATATAAGAGAAAGCAGCGGCAATTTATTGCTGGAGCTGCTGCCGTTCTTGGTTGATCAAATAGGCAAATTAGAAGATTTTAATGTCTATGCAGACGGATTGACAAATATTTTAGATTTGCCTGAATATAATGACGTCGTCAAAGCAAGAGAATTTATTTCATTTGTTGAAGACAAAGACAGTATGGCGAAATTATTCAAGTTTACCGGAGAAAATGATTTAGACATAAGCATCGGACGTGAAAATGAATATGAAGAATTAAGAGACTGCAGTCTCATAACTGCAACATATAAATTAAACGGCAAGCTTATAGGTAAAATAGGAGTAATAGGGCCTACCAGAATGAATTACACTAATGTTATTTCAACAGTTAAATCAATGTCTGAAGCAATGAATGAAATAATAAGCCAACACTTTGACGGAGAAAATGAGGAGTGAAGAAATGGCTAAGGCAAAAAACCATGATGAAGAAAACAAGAAGGAAAATGTTGATGAGCTAAAGGAAGACGAAAAAGAAACAGGTGCTTCAAATGAAACAAACGAATCGGTTTCTGAAGAAACTAATTCAGAAGAAGATTCATCTGCGGCAGAGATAGAAAGTTTAAATAACAGATTATTGAGGCTGCAGGCGGATTTCCTGAATTACAAGGCAAGAACGGAAAAAGAGAAGATGTCTACTTACAATAGCGCAGTCTCAGATTTATTATTAGATTTGCTGCCTGTTGTGGATAATCTTGAGAGAGCACTGGAAGCAGACAGTTCTGAGAGCCACACTTACAAGGAAGGTGTGCAGATGGTATATAATCAGCTTATGGGCATACTTGATAAAAAAGGTTTAAAAGAAGTAGAAGCGCTGCATAAGCCGTTTGACCACAATGTTCACTATGGTGTTGCTTTTGAAGAAAGTGATGAATATGAAGACGGAACTGTAATTGACGTGCTACAAAAGGGTTATACTGTCAATGAAAGATGCATTAGACCGGCAATGGTAAGAATATGCAGAAAGTAGCACTTAGTGAAGCAGATAAGTAAAAGTTAACAATAGCTGCCGGGTTTACTGGTAGTAAAAACATAAAATAGCAAATATCAAACTATTATAAATTAATTTTGAATTTAAATATTAGTGGAGGAAAAAAATGAGCAAAGTTATAGGAATTGACTTAGGAACAACAAACTCTTGCGTTTCTGTTATGGAAGGCGGAGAAGCTGTTGTTATAACAAACGTGGAAGGTAAAAGAACAACTCCTTCAATCGTTGCATTTACAAAGGACGGAGAAAGACTTGTAGGTGAGACTGCTAAAAGACAGGCAGTTACAAATCCAGACAGAACAATTTCTTCAATAAAGAGAGAAATGGGTTCTGACCATAAAGTATCAATAGACGGTAAATTATACACACCGCAGGAAATATCCGCATTCATACTTCAAAAATTAAAGGCAGATGCAGAAAGTTATCTTGGCGAAACAGTTACAGAAGCAGTTATAACTGTTCCTGCATACTTCTCAGACAGCCAGAGACAGGCTANNTAATGAACCTACAGCTGCTGCTCTTGCTTACGGAGTTGACAAAGAAGAGCACATGCACACTATTATGGTATACGATCTTGGCGGCGGTACATTTGACGTTTCTATCCTTGAAATCGGAGACGGTGTGTTTGAAGTTAAAGCAACAGCAGGAAACAATAAACTTGGTGGAGACGACTTTGACCAGGTTATTATAGATTACTTAGCAGAACAGTTCCAGAGAGAAAACGGAATTGATTTAAGAAAAGACAAAATGGCTCTGCAAAGATTAAAGGAAGCTGCTGAAACAGCAAAGAAGGAATTGTCAAGCGCAATGACTTCAAACATCAATCTGCCGTTTATCACTGCAACACAGGATGGACCAAAACACTTGAACATGGATCTTACAAGAGCCAAATTCAATGAACTGACATCATTCCTGGTTGAAAAGACAATT
>DMJQ01000014.1 GCA_003457065.1 Clostridiales bacterium | reverse complement strand
ATTATGTCTGTCTGTGTGCGGTGATGATGGTGAAACTGTAAGCATTTACGGTAATTTCGCTGCCGAGATGTACTATGATACGACTCCAGAGGCAAGATATATGGAGCTATGGTTGCCATTAAGTTCATCGCAAAGTATAATGCAAATATGGATAAAAACAATGGAATACAAAAATAATCTACTCCGGTTTTTTGACTATTGGTATGGCGATTTTTGGGCCTTTAGCAGATGTTGTCCCATTTCGTTGGGTTATGGTTTGGTTCAGGCGTTGCGTTAATTATTATTGCTACAGTTACACACTGCAATCTCATTTAGCAAATAAATAGATGTATCATGGAAAAATGCGAATGGATATTACTCGCTATTTATATAATTTGGAGGGTTATAAAGTTGAATAAAATAACAAAAAAGAATGTCATTCCCATACTAAGCGTTACAGTGGTTGGTGTTTTATTAGGTCTTTTTTCGGCCTATATAGACAATAGGCATATCCATATCAATTTCTTCTTAGGTCAAATAAATGTAAATGCGATTCTTTCAAATTTTGGTATATGGATCCTTATTGCATTATTTATTTCATTAAAAAGCGAAAAATCTATTTCAGCTGCAATTAGAGTTTTGTTTTTTTTCTTAAGTCTAAATATTACATTTCATATATACCATTTATTGATTCATGTTAATGTTAATAGCTATATGTTAATTTGGTATACAATTACCGCAATATCGCCGTTTTTGGCCGTTTTATGTCATAAAATAAAGCAAGATAATATCTTAGCGGTATTACTATCAGCAGGTGTTATTTCGGTAATGCTTTTGCAAATTATGTCCAGTAATCATGATGATATGTATTGTGAGATAATATTTTTAATTTGTGCTATAATTCTTATGCATAAAAAATTGATTACAACATTAATATCACTGTGTATAGGACCTGCTATTGCCTTTTTTCTGTATCAAATGCCTTTCTTTTCCTGAATGAGATGGTTTTTTAGTAAAAAGTCTGAAAATATGAAGGATTAATAGATGTTTACGACTTTTGCGAAGGATTTTGGATTGGAGTATATTTTGATATAATAATGACGCTTTCCAAAGGAAAATGTCCTTATCTAATACAATGGAATATTGATATGTGTTTGCGAGGGAACTGAACAAGTTGAAAAAGGTAAGACCTGACCTCTAGACCTGTGGCTAATACCGGCGTAAGAAAGCAATTTCTTACGCCATCTTTGCGTCTGAAAGAGCTTCCGAATTAATTGAAGTCTCTCATTTACACCCCTTGATAGATTACATAGATAGAGTTATCAAATGACAAATTGAATTGCCATACAGAAAAATAGACTTGCTCTGCGATTTTATTAGCCCTTAATAAAAAATCAACTTGACAATAATNNGTTTTGGTTACTTGGTCTTTAAAAATATTGAAGTCTAAGCCGTTGTGTGAAAATGCAGATTTTTCCTGTCTAAGAGCATCAATTAAAATGCAGCAAGTGTAAACTTTTTCAAATAAGTCATCTTGCGTTATGCCATTTTTATTTAATAGCTCTTTAATTTTTAAAAAATATTCATTTTCAAAATTGGAAAAATGACGATTGATATCAGTATCTTCTGATATCATCATTCTTAACTGAGCCAGAGCGTGACTGGTATCGGCATATAAGTCAATATAATAACAGATCCAATTTTCGACAAAACTAGCTAGTGAAAAAGGTTGTTGCAAACTTAATTTTTCAAGTAAATGGCCTGAAATATTTTCAAGATAATCGTGAAAAGCAGCAATGTATATTTGTTTCTTATCTTTAAAGTAACTATATAGCGCTCCTGTTGAGATACCAGCACGTTTGGCAATCTCAATTGTATTGGTTTTATAATATCCTTTTTCGCAAAAAAGGGCAAACCCGGCATCTAGTATTTTTTTCTTTGTTTCAATAGAACGTTTTTGAATGGGTTCTCTTACATCATTCATAATATCACCTCTTTTTTATTATACNNTAAATCAGGTCAATGAAATGTGAATCATTATTCGCATTTTGTTGACATCTATCAATGCGGGTACTATAATAATAATGTGAATAATCATTCGTATATAGGAGGAAGAATAATGGATTTTTTAACACTGGCAAAACAACGCTGCACAACACGCGGCTTTACGGGAGCACAGATTCCAAAAGATGACTTAATTCAGATTTTATCGGCTGGACGTGTCGCCCCTACAGCCTGTAATAAACAACCACAAAGGATTATTGTTGTTCAAAGTGAAGAAAACATTTTAAAAATTAAAAAGGCTTATCAAACGTTTGGTTCTAAGTGTGTTTTTATCGTGTGTCGGGATCGACGGGATGAATTAATACGGCCATTTGATCAAAAATGTTCTGGCGATTTGGATATAGGTATTGTCTGTGACCACCTGATGTTGGCAGCAAGAGAATTAAATATTGGAAGCGTAATGGTTGGTTTGTTTGATCCCGCAATTATAAGCAATGAATTTCATTTACCAGAGTACATAGAACCGACAGCTTTACTCTTAATGGGGTATCCAGAAAAAGGCTTTTTAAGTCCAGAGCGTCATATTGCCCAACGCAAAGAAATAAGCGAAACGGTGATGTATGAGAAATATATAGATTAAGGTAAAAGTCTTCCATAGGAGTTGTTGAGTATGAAAGTATTAGTAAGTGCATGTGTACTAGGATGTAATTGTAAATATAATGGAAGAAACAATCGCAATGAAGCTGTGATTGAATATCTAAAAGGAAAAGAGGTTCTCAGTATTTGTCCTGAAATGTTAGCCAATATGCCTATTCCCCGACCATGTGCTGAGATTGTTGATGAAGTAGTGATGGATGATAAGGGAAATAATGTTGATTCTGATTATAGAAATGCAGTAGCAATTGTATTGGAAAAAGTTAAAGGCGAAAGAATTGATTTGGCTATTTTGCAATCAAGAAGTCCTACCTGCGGAGTTAATAAAATATATGATGGAACATTTACCGGAAAACTGATATCTGGTCAGGGCCTTTTTGCAAAGGCCTTGATTGATAAGGGGTATACTGTAAAAGATACGGAAGATTTTAAGCTTATAAATTCTGCTTTGCCGCTTATAATATGAACAATCTGGCATAAAATCTTTTTCCGCTGTCACTTCCCGAAAGACATAATTTTCACTAAGGGAAAGTTATGTCTTTCTTTATAGCTAAAGCATGTTACTATCGATTCATAGTGTAGCGCACATAGAAACAGGGATTCGGAGGTGAATTGACATGGATTTGAGAAGGGCTGACAGTAGTGATTTGCCGAAACTCAAAGCGATGTATAGAAAGATAATTGATAATATGAACAGAAACGGCATATCAATTTGGGACGAAATCTACCCCTGCGAATTTTTTAGCGGTGATATTGAAAATAACCGCCTTTATTTATTGGCGGAGGAACACGATATTATCGTTGCAGCGTTTGCATTATGTGAGTCCCATGCTGGAGAAAATTATATGAAATGGGAAAATGCCCATGAAAAGGCATTATATCTTGACCGCTTTGGCGTTAACGTTGATTATGCGAGATGCGGCATCGGCAGTACAATGCTTCGGCATGCGATTGCACTTGCTAGGCAGAAGAATGCTAAATATTTAAGGCTTTTTGTTGTGGATATCAATAAACCGGCTATAAATGCATATCTCAAAAATGGCTTTAGGAAGGCAGAGGGAATCTATGAAGAAAGAATCGATGATGACCTTATATTGCGTGAATATGGATTTGAAATAGAAATATTAAGGTAATACAAACTCCGGTTTATCAATCCGCCGATACCTTTCTATCCTGAAAAATTATTTTTTCGTTATTACTTCAAGAAAGAACAGTCTTAAGACTGTTCTTTCTTTTGGCGGCGCGCGAATCATCATAACCATTCCTCTATTTATTTTGCTTTGCTATAATCTATGTGGCATTGCATGTACAATATACTATCCTACATACAAATTACTGAATAATTAATTATGACAGAGAATTCGTCAAATTTTTTGGGCAGCTTATGGTAATCTTAATATGCAGTTCAATATCGTAGCGCACAGATGAAATATAACGAAGCTGACGTATTACGGGCTCTGCATATGCCGTTTCTTTTTTTAGAGCGTGGGTTGAAATAGTAAATTGTATGTAGGAAATGAAGTTCTTATATTATTTTATAAGAATCATGCAAATCTGCGAAAGAGAATGTGTATAAGGCATCTCTTCCGCAGATTTGTATGTTACGGACGATTCCATATAGAGCTTTATCTCTTGTGTTTTGCAGCGGCTTGATACCAGTCATGTCAAGGAATCTTTTATCTGTAATCATTTCAAGCTAAAAGCTGTATTTTTATTGACGTTAAATCAATGGAAATGCAGCTTTTTTATATTAAAATAATTTGTATGCTGAAAAACTTTTGCCAAATTTAACTACGGCGTTCTCAGCTGCCAGATAAAGCTTCTTTTAATTCTGCCATAAGCCTATATTTATTCCCATTAATTTAGTGATAATTCAGTATGAAAGGCTTCTGCATAAGCAAGGTTTTCTGCTTATACAGAAGTAATTGATTATGAGATAAATATCTGTTACAATATCTCCCACAATAAAAATCTTTGAGAACTTTAAAGGGGCTGCCTATTATGAAAATCAGTCGGTATAAAACACTTCAATTTAAATTAAGTCTATTGCTTGCGTTTTTTGCAATTATTCCCCTCGTCGGTTTTTCGTTTTTGTTCCTTAGTAATTTGCAAAGCACATTGCTGTCAGAGCAAAAGACCGCAGTCAATAAACAGCTTTCTTTGGTTAACGATAATGTTGATGCCGTCTTTGATGACATGCTCAACAATGTGCGGTACTTTGCGGAAGGCGTCCTCCTTAAGACAGCAGATGCATCTATTACAGCTTATTTTGAGACAGCAGCTTCTGTAAGTATGACCCCTAAGGAAAACGGACCTGTAGAGCAAGCTATTTTCCAAAGCTTTGAAGAATTCGGAAAAACCCATTCGGATTATCAATATATTTATATGGGTACGGAAAACGGCGGCTACATACAATATCCTGAATCCACCATTGATGCAGGCTTTGACCCCCGTATTCGTCCCTGGTATTCTCCTGCAAAGGGACAGCCGGATAGGCCTGTTCTGGGGGAACCCTATTATTTTGCCGGAGATGATATTGTCATTATCGGTGCATCGCAAGCAGTTAAAGGCTCTGAAGGGGAAATACTTGGCGTTGTTGCAATGGATATGAGCCTTTCCTCTCTTACGAAGCTTTTCGAGAAAGCCACAGAAGGTTCTAAAGGCTACTATATGCTGGCAACGGCCGACGGAACCATTTTGGCAGACCCCAGCAATGCAGAAAATAACTTTAAGAACCTTTCAGAAGTCTATGGCGATGTGTTTTCCAAAGCCGTTATGGAAAATGCAGACTTTCAGCAAATTGACATCGGCGGCGAGCCTTATTTCATAAAGAGCATATCCTCAGATAAAACCCATTGGAGTTATATTTCCGTGGTATCTGAGGCGGAGCTTTTCAGAAGTGTAAACGCACTTGAAAAAATTATCTATATTTTTCTGGGCATCATTTTAATTGTTGTGATTGCAGCAGGATTTTCCATAAGTAACAGTATCGCAAGGCCCATTAAGGCTGTGACTCGTTCAGCCTATGAAGTTTCGGAAGGCAATTTTGACGTAGATGTGCAAATAAAGGCAGACGGCGAAGTAGGCCTTTTGGTAGATGCCTTTAAAAAAATCGGCGTAACGCTTCAGGAATATAAAAAGTACATTGAAGAAATTGCCTCTATTCTCAATCACGTTGCTGAAGGCAATATGGTGTTTGAGCTGAAATCAGCGTATATCGGCGAGTTCAGTACGATTAAAAGGGCTCTTTTAAATATTTCGCAAAAGTTAACGGAAACCCTGGTACAGATTAAGGTTTCATCGGACCAAATTGCCGCCGGCTCCAATCAAGTAGCCGCCGGTGCCCAGGCCCTGAGCCAGGGCGCTACGGAGCAAGCTGCATCCATTCAGGAACTTTCTGCAACCATCAGCGAAATTTCCAACCAGGTTGGTTCCAATGCGGAAATGGCGCAGGAAGCCAATGATCTTTCAAAAAATGCTGTCGCAGACGTATCCGAAGGAAGCAAAAAAATGCGTGCCGTAATAGATGCAATGGAAGAAATTAACGGCAAGACCAACGAAATCAGCGGCATTTTGAAGATGATTGATGAAATTGCATTCCAAACCAATATACTTGCCCTTAATGCGGCGGTAGAAGCCGCCCGGGCCGGAGACGCCGGCAAGGGATTTGCCGTAGTTGCAGACGAGGTCCGCAGTTTGGCCCAAAAGACGGCAGAGGCAACCCAAAACACGGCCGCCCTCATTGAAGGCTCTATACAGTCTACCAAGCACGGAACAGACGCAGTCGGAGAAGCCACCCGTGCCCTGGCAAAAATTGTAGCAAATGTAGAGAACGTTGCCAATTTTCTGGAGAATATCAACAGTTCCTCTATGCAGCAGTTTGAAGCCATTCATCAGCTTGTTTTAGGTGTCGATCAGATTTCTGCCGTGGTTCAAAATAATGCTGCAACAGCGGAAGAGTCTGCCGCCTCCAGCGAAGAGCTTTCCAGTCAGGCCCATTTGCTTGATAATCTTGTAGGACAGTTCCATTTTGAAAAGGAGCCTGTAAACAGCCTGAAACACAATAAGGAGGCCTCTTCCAAGTATTTTGATATTTCATAAGTAATATTTTAAAAATAGGTGAAACGAATAAAAATTCCTCCACAGCCGATAAGGTTGAAGGGGGAATTTTTAGGCCCTAGGCTTGAGAGGGATATGGTAAATTTAAAGTTAAACTGCAACAAAACCATACATTCATGAAAGGGTTTTCTTATGGTTATTAAACTTGTTTTTTTGTTTGGTAACTATAAGCCTTAAGGGAATAGGTTTTTGCTTCTTCTTTATAATAAGTTTACTGTATAAGTAGTTTTTCGCCTTTGCTTAGTATAAAATATAACTATAGATACGTATTTATAATGGGAGCGAGATATATGGAAGGCGTAGAAAGACATGAGGTTCGGCTTTTGCCCCATAATGAGGATTGGATAAAGGAATTTCAATTGTTAAAGCCGGTACTTATAAAAATCCTTGGAGATAATGTACTGGATATTCAGCATGTGGGAAGCACCTCCATAAAAGACATCAATGCCAAGCCTATTTTAGATGTGGCTGTGAAGGTTTTTTCATTTGCCAAACTAAATATTGAAGGTATGCAGCAGCAGGGCTATGATTATTGCGGAGAAAGCGGCGTCTTGGGGCGGGCGCTTTTTATCTTGAGAAGAGACGGGCATATCTCTTTGCAGCATGTTCACTGTTATGAAGAAGGGAATACAGATTTTGAAAATCAGGTATGCTTTCGGGATTATCTAAACAAAAACCCCAATATTGCGAAGCAGTATGATGATTTAAAGCGTGACCTTGCCATGAAATATCCTAAAGATAGACTTAAATATACCGAAGGAAAAGAGCAGTTCATACAATCGATTCTCAAATTAGCAAATTAAGCAATAAAGATTTTAAGAAAAGGCCCTGAGAGGGCCTTTTTAATCAGGAAATTTATAATGCTAAGCTTTACTTATCCTTTCCAAAAGGGCTTTATATTCTTTTTAAAACAGCAGGAAATGTCATGTAATTAAAAATTTTTCTTGCTAAACTAAAGAAAAGAATAGAAGGAGGATGATATAGTGTTTAAAATACAAACCCGTACTGTAGAACTTGCAGGAACAAATTATGAAATAGGTTATCAATTAGGAAAACTCATTACTGAAATCCCCCCTTTAAAAGCCCTTCATACTGCCGGAATAGAAGGCTTTGGAGAAAGCCAGATAAAAGAAGCAAAAACATTATTTGACCACTTTTGCCCGGGGCTTACAGAGGAACTTCAGGGCTTTGCCGATGGATTAGGGGTTAGGGTACAGCAGGTATTTTTCTACGGAATGACTTACCTCATTCCCCGGTGCAGTCATATTGCATTGATGCCTGGTATTACTTCAGAAGGGAAGCCTTTGCTCGCCCGTAATTATGAGTTTTCTCATGAGGCAGAGGACTTCTGCCTGATAAAAACAGCTATTAAAGGAAAATATACCCATATTGGCACAAGTGTTCTTAATTTTGGCAGGGACGACGGTTTTAATGAACATGGCCTTGCAGTAACCATGAGTTCCTGCGGATTTCCCGTAGGGGCACTGCCCTATATGAGGGCGCCGAAGCTTAAGGGCCTTCAGTTTTGGGCTGTTATCCGTGCTTTGCTTGAAAACTGCAAGAATGTGGCAGAGGCGCTTTCATATCTTAAAGAGATGCCCATTGCATATAATTTAAACATGATTATAATGGATAAAGAAGCTAATGCCGTACTTTTTGAAATCCTTGACGGGCGAAGCGCTCTTAAAGAAATCGGCCCAGTNNCGCCGTGCTTTCTGAACTGAAATCCATAGAGCCGAAAGCAATGACTCATTCTGCAATACGCTATCAGTATATTAAAGAAGAACTTACAAATAAGAAAAATATAACAAAGGAAAGGCTGAAAGAAATGCTTCTTTCAAAATACCCTGACGGATTGTGCTGCCATTATTATGAGGAGTTTTTCGGGACCACAAAAAGCATGGTGATTTCCCCTGCTGATGGAACCATTGACATTTGCTGGGGCGGCCGCAAAGAAAATGGCTGGCATACTTATTTCATTACAAAGCCTCTTTATAATGAAACCCAAACAGCAGAGCTTAATTTGGAAAGGGCAATGCCCGGAACTTACGATTGGCAGCCTATGGATTAAAAGAGGAGGGTTACTGTGGATTATAGAAAGGCCCTTGAAAAGGCGGTCATATATATTGAAAGCCATCTTGGAAGTGATATTAAAGTTGAAAACGTGGCAAGGGCTGCAGGATACTCCTATTATCATCTCAACAGGCAGTTTACGGCTATTCTTGGTGAAAGTGTCGGAAGCTATATAAAGAAACGGCGTTTAGCCGGCGCTTCTAAGAAACTTCTCTATACAGACCATAAAATTATAGACATAGCCATGGAAAATGGTTTTGATTCGCCCGAGGCCTTTAGCCGCGCCTTTAAGGCAATTTATAAAGTCAGTCCCCAAGCTTACCGAAAAAATCGTTTAGACACTTTCATGGGAAGCAAGGAACGCCTTGATACAGGGCTATTGGACCATCTGGCAAGCAATATAACAGTTCATCCAAAAATTATGGAATTGACAGAAATAAAAGTTGCAGGCCTTCGGGGAGAAACTACTTTGAGGGATAACCGCCTCAGAGATTTATGGAACAGGGCTAACAGCCTTTATAAAGAAATACCAAACCGTATTCCGGGGGGAAGGGCCTTTGGCATATGCGAGGCCTGTGCAGAGCACACTTTATACACTATGAATGACGACATGCTTTTTACGGAAGTTGCAGGAATTGAAGTGTCCTCATTTGACGGGCTTAAAGAACCCTTTGTTGAAAAGATAATTCCCGGGGGACGTTATGCAGTATTTACCCACAAGGGAACATTGCAGATGCTTCCCCAGACATTCGATTATATATGGGGCACCTGGTTTCTTTCCACAAAGGAAGAATTAGACTGGCGGGAGGATTTCGAGCTGTATGATGAACGCTTTCTGGGATATGACCACCCGGATTCAGAAGTGGATTTATATATCCCCATAAGATAGCGTGGGAATATTTTATAAAGAATCAAGGTTTACACAGCCAGAAGTACATTTATAGTTTGACAGATAATTAAATATACTTATGGAACTTGAAAACAATCTTCTTGTTTTTAAGTTTTATAAGCTTTTCTTTAGAATATAGTAAATAAACTTAATTTTTTAGGTTTATTTACTATATTCATTAAAAAATGCTTACTTTAAGATTAAGGACTGCTTTATAGTAAAGTTCACACAAGGATGTAATAAAAATCTATNNTCATTTGAAATTTACTATAAGCCGTAAAGGAAGGCCGTGGATATGAGGCTTTGGTATAATATAAAGTAACTTGCGTTTATTCTGCCGCCAAGAACTGGCTTCAGAAGGCTTATAAATTAAATTGATAATGCTGCCATATCATCTTTATTCAAGTATGATATATAAACCCATAGGAGCCGTATCCTGTATAACTTAAATTAGAACTTTATAAATCCCCTAAAGCCTCTGAAAGCTTTAAGGGGATTTATAAAGTTATTTTGCTATACATGCTTTTTAGCTATTAAAATATTTAAAGATGTATCC
>DMJQ01000020.1 GCA_003457065.1 Clostridiales bacterium | reverse complement strand
ATTACAGGAAGCGGTGAACTTGCGGGATTTGAAATAGTTATATAAGGAGCGATTTGATGCAGTGAAAAATCATTGAACACTCCGAGTGGGTGATCCAGAGCCTCCACTGTTCCTTGTGACAGTGAAGTAATTACTTCTCCCCATGCCATTGGCGTAGGATTTCCTCCCATTGCTTTCCAAAGCTCAATATTCAAATCATTCTGTGCTATACGTATTTTTTGTCCTTTCAAGTCCTCGGAATTATGATAATTTTTATTTACGCTTATCACTTGTCTCATGCCGTTATAATACATATCAAGACAGTAATATCCCGAATCCGCAATATATTTATTAAAAAGCTCTAACCCACCGTTTTCGAAAGTTCCCTCAATCCAGTCATCATAGGTAGGATATAAATAAGGCAAGTCTATACAGCTTGATGCCGGACCAGCAACAGATGTAATTACAGAAGAAAGGTCAAATTCAACATTTAATGTTCCGAGTTTTACTCCGGCAACCATGTCGGGAGAATCACCTAACTGACCGTCAGGATAAACTTCAACCTTAAACTTTCCGGGAGCTTTTTCTTAAAGATATTCCCCAAGCCATAAAGACCATNNTTTTTCTTCAAGATATTCTCCAAGCCATAAAGACCATTTGTGAGTTGAACGTGTGGATGAATCTGTGTGACCGATTTTTACAATGATTGGCGAATCTGAATTGCCAACGGTATTTACTTCATTGTTCTGCTTTGCCTGATCAGACGGTCTGCTGCATCCTGTTGCAAAAGAAACAGTCAAAGCCACCAGAATTAATACTGCCAAAAAGCTTTTAATTTTCATACTTATTACCATCCCTTCAAATTTTTTTATTTTCTTTCTTTAAGTCCCAGAATTGCCCTTGCTTCGTCCGGAGTAGCAATCTCTCTTCCCAATTCTTCAGCCAGCTTTACTACTTTTTCTACCAATTCTCCATTTGACTTAGCAATTTTACCTTTAGAAATAAATACGTTGTCCTCAAAACCTACTCTTACGTGACCTCCCATCACAATTGCCGCTGCTGCCATTGTAAATTCGTGTTTACCTATTCCCGCAGCTGTCCAGGTTGAGCCTGCAGGTATACTCTCTGAAATATATGACAAATCTCTCAATGTTGCATTCATTTGAACTCCCAATACAAAATCAAAATGCATCGGAGCCTGTATATACCCTTGTTTATGATATTTTACCGCTAAATCTGCCATTCCCTTGTCAAACACTTCAATTTCAGGCTTTATACCCTTTTCATTCATAACTTTGGCAAAGTTTTTAATAGTTGTTTCAGTGTTTACAAATATCTCATTGCCTCCGAAATTTAATGTTCCGCAGTCCAATGTGGCCATTTCAGGCAATAATTCGACCGGCTGCAATCTTTCTTCATCCGTCATTCCCACTGCGCCGCCCGTTGATGGCTGGATTATAGCATCCGGACATCTTCTTCTTATTTCTTCCATACACAATCTGAATCTTTCTTTATCCTGAGTCGGAGTTCCGTCATCCCATCTCACATGCAGATGTATGATGCTTGCTCCCGCTTTATATGCCGATTCTGCTTCTCTTCCTATTTCTTCAATTGTGTACGGAACGTTAGGATTGTTTTCTTTGGTTACTTCTGCCCCACAAATAGCACACGTAATTATTAATTTTTCCAATAATATCACCTCTTAACCTTTTTATTTATAGATTCCTGTGTTATCTTCTTTGTTTCTCTTTTGGAGTCACACAAGTTCCTATCGCTCTGCAAACTATAATCGGCTCTTCTAAAACATCACATGCCGAATCGTTTATATCAGGTCTTGGACATATTACCTTTCTTGCTTCAAAGCTCATTTTTCTTGAACTGTTTCCTGTTTTAATTATTTCACCGACGGCCTCTATATAGTCGCCTGCATAAACCGGAGCAAGGAATTCAACCTTTTCATATCCGGCAAACAATCCTTCGTCTCCGTCAAACCTGATTAACAATTCTGTAGCAACATCGCCGAACAGCTGAAGCATGTGCGCTCCATCAACAAGATTTCCTCCGTAATGAGCCTCCCCTGCTGAAATTCTTACTCTGATTATCGATTTTTCCAATCCAGTTTCCTCCATTCTTTAATTTTTATNNAATAATCTCTTAGTACCGGGTTGTCCCTCATAATTTGAAATGTTATATCTGCATGTCCCGGATAATATCCGTTGCCTACCAACATCATGGTATGTTTTCCCGTGCCTTCGGCACCTAAAGAAGCTTTTGCAAAATTTGTGCTCATACTAAAAAAATAAACAAGCCCTTCATTATCTGTGATTAAAACTGTAGAAACCTCAGTATCACTGACATTGACTGTATTTATTGTCAAATCTGCCAGCCTGTCCCCCATTATTTCCTGATATTTATGAAGTATCTCCAACGGGTGCTGGGCATTTCCCTGAATAACATAATCGGCTAAATTTAACCTTTTAACTAATTCGCACTGCTCTTTCGAATACTCTATACAAATAACTTTTCCGGTCGGGCTGACTCTCTTCTTAGCTTCATGCAAACATAGAAGCCCTGCTTTTCCTGAACCGATAACGACTACAACATCATTAGGTTTGGCATTCATGGCTACTTGTGCCGGAGCACCTGCAACATCCATGATAGCAAGAGAAAGGTTTTCCTGCAGATCTTCCGGCAGTTTTGAATAAATTGCACTTTCAAATAAAATCGCATTGCCTCTGATAAATACCTGATCTGTTTCAATATTTAAATCTAATATTTCATCGATTTTTAATGGCGTTAATGATAATGATACAAGAGTTGCAATCTTATCTCCTATTTTCAAGTCAATTTTCCCTTTTAAATCTTCTCCTATCTCTTTAACCCTGCCGATTAAATTGCCTCCCGACTTAGTTACAGGATCTTGAAACTTACCTTGANNCTATTTGTATAATAGCTTCTTTTATCTTTTCCTTATCACCATTGCATTCTGTCCTGATTCTGTTGAAAGCTGTTGAAGTTGGATTTAAGGCAATGACATCAATTAAAATCTCATTAGAAAATATTTCACGGCTATTATTGATTCTGGTTGCAGCCTGAGGTAAAAAACCCTTAGGTTCCATTACCCTGTGCCCACCATAAATATCTCCTTGCATCTTTATTACCTCCTATAATTTATTGCCTATATTCAATAATGCATATTGCGTGCCAACTCTTGAAAAATTTTTAAGTATTGAAATTCCAACATCTTTCAACGTACAAACACCTCATTGTGATTTTTATGTCATTTTTACGATTCATTTATGATTCAATAAAGCTTAGACTGATTCGTTATTGAATCGCTTGCTGACACGTTCGTAAAATTTCCGGCACAAAAAATATTAACAACCTCAGCCCTAAATATTAGCTTTGGTTGTTAATATAATAATTGTTACAAATTATGCTTTTTTAATTTCCTAACTATGGAAGACTGGCTTATTCCCAATGCATCAGCCATTTTTCTTGTTGTCCCGTACTGAGATTTTGCTTCCTTTAACATATTATATTCTGTTTTTCCTATCTCCCCTTCTAAGGTAAAGTCTATGCAATTACTTTTGTCTTCTTTTTTATCCATGTTATTTATTACATCTATTACTGTTATTCCATTATTATCAGTATTTATAAGAAGCCGCTGAATTAAGTTTTCCAATTCTCTTATATTGCCTTTCCACTGGCTTTTTGTCATATATAAAAGAGCAGACTGTTCCAGGTACTTTCCCATAGAAAAACGCTTGTTATATTTTTCAATAAAATGTTTCGCTAATGGTATAATATCACTCTTACGTTCTCTTAAAGCCGGTATGCGTATTTGCAAAACATTCAGTCTGTAATATAAATCCTCTCTGAATAATCCGCATTTCACCATTTCATTCAGGTCTCTGTTAGTAGCGGCAACTATTCTTACATCTACTTTAATCGGTGTTACTCCACCTATTCTGTATATTTCTTTTTCTTGTATAGCTCTAAGAAATTTCGCCTGTAAACTCAGAGGCAATTCTCCCACCTCATCAAGAAAAAGGGTACCGCCGTTTGCCAGCTCAAAAAAGCCTAACTTTCCCTCCTTATTGGCGCCCGTAAAAGCCCCCTTTTCATATCCGAAAAATTCAGACTCCAAAAGATTTTCGGGTATTGAACTGCAATTAATTTTTATATAAAGAGCATTATTTCTATTACTTACCTTATGAATAATATGCGCTATTACTTCCTTTCCTACACCAGATTCACCTGTAATCAAAACATTACATTCATATTTGGCAACTTTCAATGTTTTTACAACAACTTCTTTTATTTCATTGCTGTTAAAAACAAACTCCTCAATATTTATCTCCTTTACCAGATTCTCGCTGGTTTTAATATACAATTTTTCCTCTTTATCAATCTTCATGCTGACATCTTTTTTCATCCATAAATCTATGAGTTCTCTCAATTCATTATATTTTCTGAAAATACCTATTGTAAAATCAGCATGTCCATCCGCATATCCTTTATATGGTATTATTGTTATGTCCCTGCCTATTCCTTCAGCTGTAAGGCACGCAGTATTATAATTTATGGTAAGGTTAGAATAATAGATTGTTCCCTTATTTTTTGTTGAAAGTATACTAAAAGCCTCTGTATTGAAAGTATTTATACAGTTTATCGTAAAATCAAAAAGCTTATTTTCATTTAATTGCAAAATCCTATATGATTCTATCGGTTGAGTAGCATCGCATATATATACCTCATTAAATATACTGTACTTTTCCAGGAGGCGTTTACTTTCATCAGAATAAACAATACCGATGATTTCTCCGTCCGCACCTATTTTTTCTCTGACAGCAAATGCACATAACAAGCCTATTTTTCCGTTAGCCCCCATTATTAGTACTTTATCGCCTTTCTTAGCTGCCTTGTAAGACTGAATACACGAACCCGCTTCATCCATTAAAGCTATTAAATGCTCAACTTTGATATCATCATACACTTTAACTAAAGGATAACTGGAAAATAAAATTGCTTCTCCTTCTACTTGCAATTGAGGTAACCTTATATCAATATTATTAATTTTATATATCTTTAAAGGAATCATTGATAATGATACAAGCGGAATTACATAATCCCCTTCCTTTATCTTGAAAAGATTTTTATAATTTTTTCCTATCTTTTTTACTTGACCGTATAAAATTCCACCGGTATTGGTTATTGGATTGTGAAGTTTACCTCTTAATTCAACTATTTTTAAAACTATTTCTTTAATCTTTGCGATATCGTTTTCATTTTCCGTGCATATTTGCCTGAAACTGGACGAATTTATGCTTATGGTTTTTACTTCAATAAGTATCTCATCTTCATATATATTCATTGTGTTATCAATTTTCCAGGCAGGCTGAGGAAGTATGCCTTTGGGTTCTAAAGCCCTGTGTATACCATATTTAGTAATATGCTCCACATTAACACCTCCGTATGAACTTATAATAAATGTTAGCAAGCAGAAAAAAATATACCATATCTGACTTATTATAAAAATTATAGCATTAAAATAAATTGATTTCAATCAACATGTAAAATTTACCGCCACTAAAATACCGGTTTAATTTCCATCAGGATACAAATTTTATAATATTTGTCTCACCTCCAATATTAAAAATCCTCCAAACTTAGTATCTTTACATCAGTTTAGAGATTTATACAATCTTTGAAAAACCCAATAAAAAAGAGATTCTTCGCTGCTTTTCAGGTGACATTTCGTCATTTCTGAAAACGCAGGCTGAAGAATCTCTTATAATTTATTTATATTATTGCTCATTATTTACTTCGGCTTCTTTTATATTCAACAAATGAATTGCGGTTGTAGCTGTAACTGTAATCAATGCTGCTAATACTAAGAACGACATATGTAATTCCTCCCTTTCCTATATTCCCTTTACATTATTTTATTATATAAACCTTGTGGTTTTCTTAAATAAGTTTTTAATTTTCAATCATTCTTTAAATAAATATTGTGGACAGCTTTCAGTTCAGTCAAAGTACTTTCATGCACCGTCATTACGTGACGCGGCACGGAGAATCTGACATGAGATTCTTCGCTGCCGCTCATGATGCATGCATGATTGCCAGTTACCTTCATTCTGCCATGCATCCTTATATCATAACAGGTCACAATACCTGCAGCCACTGCATATTTCAATTTTTCCTTCAAAAATCTTCTTTATAATTTCCACTGTATTCTGCACTTCTTTATTTTTTTTATCCATTTTTGATTCATGAAGTATTATTTTTCTTGGGGAAACACTCAAAAGTATATTAATCACAGACTCATCGTATGCTGTTTTGTTTGCCAGCTCTCCTGAAAATTCCACATTGCTTATATACGTCAACTTCTTCATGTTTTTGTCATAAACCTGAAGCTTCTTATTGTTGCAGATTACATTGACCACATCATATTCACCTTCTTCAGCTTCTGAAATCAATTTTATAATGCTTATAAAATCCATATATTCTTTTTTCATCAGGTAGCTGTCAATGCATCTTTCAACAACCTGAACAGCATAAAGTTTTATAAATTTCAGTCTGAAGTTGACGAATCCGTTTAAATTTATTGAATTAGATCTTTCCAATATCTCTTTAAATTTATTTTTAATTATGAGCTGAATCTTAACATCATTGTCTATTTCGTCCTCAATGTCTTCAATGATTGCACCGACTTCATCTTCATCAAAATAAAAATAATTTTCTTTCAAACAATTTATGCTTTCCAATTTTGTGTATTCAACCAGAAGTTTTGTCACTCTTGCCGTTATTTTTTCAATGTACTCTCTTTTATTTATTTTTTCGTCGGTAAAATATCTTATGAGGATATTTCCTTCATCTGTAGAGGATATTTCTATATTTATATCACTTTCATCCACNNAAATCCGTGGTTATAGCCTTCTAAACAAACTATTTCAGGATTTATATACATACAGTCTATATTATATGATTTGAGTTTTTCATGTATCAGTAAATCCGATGTCAGTGCCCTGCCGTCACCTACAGCTGCAGTCGAACATTTGGTATATCCCTGATTAACATGAATGAATTCAATGCCTGCTTCTTCCAAATAATATTTCAAAACCTGGTCTGTATGCTTCGTGTTGTGCACAGCATATCTCCCTATTCTTGCTACATTATATGCGATATCCTCGGGATAGTTTCTACATAGAGTTTTTCCACCTTTAATAACTTTTATTCCTTTATCCGTTAAAACATTTCTGTAATAATCATATACGTTTGGTGCAACGATAAAATTTTCATAATCAACAGGGTGAATCACCATGTCGGGATGCCCATTTACAGGTTCCTGCAGCTCATCACATTTTATGGTTTTTATAGGTTCTATATTTAAGTTTTTTAAATAATTTAATATTTCATCGCCTGCTCTGTAGTCAATAATCACATAGCGCGGCTTTTTATACGGTATGTACGGATTCATATTTTCCTTCCTTTTTTTATGGTCATTATACCTGTCTATTGCCACCCATGCAAGTGCGGCGATCAGGATGTATTTATAAGCAATAAAAAAAAGATTAATAGCAATTGATATTACTATTAATCATTTTATAACTTAATATTTTAATTTAACGATATGCTTTCGCATCACTAATTTTCTGTTACCTCTTTCCCTCTTTTAATGCAAAATAATTCATCAACGATAAAACAACGAACGAAACCACAAGGACAACCATGACGTATCCATAAGCCCCTTCCATGTTTCCTGCCGCCACCTCTGAATAAATTGCGAGAGGAAGTGTTCTGGTTTTATTGGCGATATTACCTGCTATCATTGCTGTAGCACCAAATTCGCCAAGGCCTCTGGCAAAGGCAAGAACACCGCCGGATGCCACTCCGGGCAAAGCGCTTGGCATTGTCACACGCCAGAATATTTTACTTTCAGACATACCCAGAGTGCGTCCTGCCATAATTATATTTTCATCAACCTGCTCAAATGCTCCCCTGGCAGAACGGTACATGAGCGGAAATGATACAACAACGGCCGCAATAACTGTGGCTGTCCAGGAAAAAACAATTTTAACACTGAAAAGCTCCAGCAAAAATATGCCTACTGGTCTCTTGAGTCCAAAAATAAACAACAATAAAAATCCTACAACTGTAGGAGGGAGCACTAACGGCATTGTCAGCACCCCGTCAATTATTATTTTCGCTTTGCCTGATTTCAGTCCGACAACCCACCTTGCGGCAAAAATCCCAAGAAAAAATGTTGCTAAAATAGATACCGAAGCTGTCTTGAGGGAAATCAGCAGTGGAGTCCAATCCATAATATCTCCTATTTGTTAGCTGTAAAGCCGTATTTCTCAAATATTTTTAAAGCATCTTCACTTTGTAAAAATTCTACAAATAATTTTGAAGAGTCTGTCTTTGAAGTTGCATTTACTATTCCCACAGGATATATAACCTTTGATACGCTTCCTTCCGGTGCTTCTGCAACAACATCCACATTTTCATTTGAAGCTGCGTCAGTTGCATAAACAACACCTGCATCTGCACTGCCTTCAGCTACCCAGTTCAATACTTCTGTAACGTTAGTTCCTAAGCTTGCTTTTGCTGCTACATCATTCCAAATTCCAAGACTCTCAAATGATTCTTTCGCATACTGGCCTGCAGGAACACTTTCCGGGTCACCTACCGCAATAGCATCAGCCTTCAGTATTTCTTCAAAACTGCTTATGTCTTTGTTTCCTTTTGGAACAACAAGCACAATCTTGTTTTCAAGAAGCTCAACAATAGAATCTTTTAACATTAATCCCTTTTCATCCAATGCATTCATTTGTTTCATAGCTGCTGACATAAAAACATCCACTTCTGCGCCTTCTTCAATCTGTGTCTGCAATTTTCCGGAGCTGTCATATGTAGCATCAACCTTAACATTTGGATTTTTTTCTTCAAACAGCGGAATTAATTCATCATCCATACAATTCTTCAAGCTTGCTGCGGCTGCAAGTAAAATAGTTTCCTGTTCAGCCGGTTTCTGAGCATCAGCTGCAGGATCCGTATTAGCGGCATCATTGCCACAGCCAGTAATGCTAAACAGCAAACTTACAATTAACATTAATCCAATAATTTTTTTCATTTTCTTCATTTTTTCGTCCTCCGTATTTTTTGTTTTTGATTTTAATTTCGTTGCATTTCTCAATGTATAACGTTTTGTAAAATAGAAGAATTTCTTATTCTTCTATTAAGATACCTACATACCCTTCCCGAATCCGCAATTGGGAAACGTGCATATTTCACAATTCAAGCATAGTCCGCCACGTCCAAGCTTGTCTATATCTGATTTATTTATAATGTCATCGGCCATTATCCTTGGCAGTATTAAATCAAAAATTGTTCTCTTTGCATACATAACACAACCAGGAAGACCGATAACGGGTATCTTTTTACCTTTATGATTGTAATAAGAAACTAAAAGCATGGCTCCGGGAAGTACAGGTGCTCCGTAAGTAACTATTTCCGCTCCCGTATCCTTAATTGCTCCCGGTGTCCTGTCATCAGGGTCAACACTCATGCCTCCGGTACATACAACGATATCTGCTCCTTTTTCTATGAATAACATAATTGCGGCAGAAATGCCGTCTCTGTCATCATCAGCAATTTCCTGTCCCAGTACTTCCGAATCGAACTCACCAAACTTTTCTCTGATAACAGGTCCGAATGTATCTTTTATCCTTCCATGAAACACTTCGCTTCCTGTAGTGACAATTCCTATCTTTTTATGTCTGTAAGGCATTATTTCCATCAACGGTTTTCCCGCACCGATTTCCTGTGCCTTTTTCATCTTGTCTTCTTCAATCACCAGCGGAATAATTCTTGTGCCGGCTAATTTATCGCCTTTTTTAACAGAGGTATTTCCATGCCTTGTAGCTATCATCATTTCACCGAGACTGTTAATTTCATAAAGGCGTTTAGCATCAACTTTAAATAATCCGTCTGTATCTGCAATAACTTCTATTTTGCCTTCTTTGACAGCAGAGGGCTTCATATAATCATTTTTGCAGATATCGTATAAAATCTCTGCAGCTTCATTTTCATGAAGCATCCCTTCCTGCTTTTCCCATATATAAATATGTTCTTTTCCTACTGAAAGAAATACCGGAATATCTTCCTTTTTAATCACATGTCCCTTTTTAAAGACTACATCCTTGGTTACACCTTTAATAATCTGAGTAATGTCGTGGCACAGTACCTGTCCTACCGCATCCACTGTTTTGACCTCTTTCATTTTGTCCTCCTATAATGGCTTTAAGAAATTTCGTTAAAAATTAATTATTAAAAACTACATTATATAAATCAATGGTGAGATTTTTCTTTTCCCTGATGTTACTTAATATATCTTTATCATTTTTATAAAGTTCTTCCTTCGCTGAAAATCTGTCTTCAATAGAAACATAATTTATTCCTTTCACCATCTTGTCAGCTAAATATACCACTTCTTTTTCCGTAAGAATTTCGGGTATGTATTCCAGCTTTACATGTCGGTTTACAATTTCAGCTATTTCATCATATCCCATATCCATAAGCCAGCCCGCGCCGACTTTTGAATGCTCCGTATTTCCTTTGGCTATATCATGAAGCAGGGATGCGGTTATTACAGTTCTGTAGTTTAAGGAAAATCCTTTTCTGACTAACTGCCCGCATATTCCGGCTGCTGCCATTGCTACCTTAATAGAGTGAGCCCTCACATCCTCCGGCACGTTGAAATAATCATAAATTTTCAAACATATTTCCATGTTTGGAATATTCTTATTTTCGTTATATTCAATAAGTTTCAAATAATCCTTGGGTCTGTCAGCATCTAATATGATCCCCGGATCAACAAATGATAAATTTTTAAAACCTGATTGGAATTTATCAATGGCTCCCAGCAGTCCATTTGTTCCGTCATGCTTTAGGATTCCTTTTACGGCATCGCTGCTCAAAAGCAGCGGATGACCGTCCTTTCCCTCATAGGAAGGCTGTATGACTTTTACTGTGCCGCCATCCATTTCCTCTATCATTTTTTTAAGAGTAAATTTCTGTACAAACGGACTGTCGGAAGGTGTGATAAAAACCATGCTATCTTTCTGTTTCAATTTGTTTAAGCCGATGCACACAGAATCAAACATATGAGTAGTTTCATAATTTTCATTTTTTACAAATCTAACATTGTAATCAGCAAGTTTTTTCTCAATGTCACCAGTGCGATGCCCTGTAACTATAACAATTTCCTCTGCACCTGCCGACTGAAAATTATTTATTACAGTTTCAATAATAGTTTTTTTTCCGATGCTCAAAAGCGGTTTAAAGTCTTTCATTCGGGAAGACAATCCCGCCGCCACAATTACTGCGCTGATTTTATTTTTCATAGCTTACCCCCGGTTAATGTAGTCCGTTTCTGTTGCCTATAGCAGCTTAACTGCAAAATCCCTGGCCTTTTTCTCTATTTCATCATCTAAAAATTCAACATCGTANNATAATCGCACATTTTTTTCCGGCCCACAATGAAGGACCCATTTCTTTACCATAGTATTTGTTCATTCCATAAACAAGGCGGTCAAGTACCGCTTTCATGGGAGCAGTACAATACCACGAATATATTGGCGTAGCAAGTATAATGAAGTCACTGTCATACACAGCGTCAAATATTTCCTGCATATCATCATTTTTAACACATCCGAATTTGCTCCATTCATTCTGACAAGTCCTGCAAGCTATACACGGTTCTATTTTTTTGTCGTACAGCCATATACAAGAAACCTCGGCACCTGCTTTTTTCAGTTCATCAATAAACGGTCCCAGTAGTGACGCAGTATTGCCGGCTTTTCTCGGGCTTCCGATTAATATACAGTATTTCATAATGCCTCCTATCGAATAATATATTTACCTTGAACTTCCTTTAACAGCATTTGTGCAGCCTCTGTCTCAGTTTCCGCACGTATGAACTTACAATTTTTATTATGTAACGGTACAAATGTGCGCACAACTTTTGTTGGGGATGCTTTCGACCCCACGGCATCAGGCGATACACCTATATCTTTTACAGACCATACCTTTATTTCTTTTTTCTTGGCACCGAGTATGCCTCTTAAGGACATGCTCCTTGGTTCGTTCAGTTCTTTTACCGCCGTCAACAGACATGGCATCTGAAGTTTAACCGTCTTATATTTGCTTTCGGATTCTATCATTGCTATGATCGTTTTCATATCATTTTCGATTTTCAAATTTAAAACTACGGTTAACTGTGATATCTGCAGTTTTTCGGCCAACTGCGGCCCAACCTGAGCGGTATCTCCGCCGGTGGCTTGTCTTCCTGTAAGTATCAGATCATACCCACCTATTTTCCTTATTGCCGCAGACAAAACTTCGGCAGTCACCAGGGTATCTGAGTCTTCTAATATGTTGTCCGTAATTAAAACCGCATCATCCGCACCAAGTGCCAAGCATTCCAGCAGCATGTCCTTTGCTTCAGGCGGCCCCATTGTGACTGCCGTAACTTGTGTATCCTCATACATGTCTTTTATCTTTAAAGCTTCTTCCAAAGCATTTGTATCATCGCTATTTAAAACTTTATGAACATTTTCAGTAACTAATGTTTCGTTTTCTTTGTCAATTCTTATTTCATCCACATCTGGTACTTGTTTTACGCATACAATAATTCTTAAAGGCACCAGTTTCACCGCTTTCAGATAATAATCTATGTTCTTTAATTTTCGATAAATTAAACATATTTAAGTTTATCGGTTTTCTGTTTAGTTAATATGTCACATCATTAATAAGTATAATATCATAATTGTCATAAAATTCAAAGTCTTCAAATAAATATTTATATATTTTAACTTTTCTGACGAAAAATTTGCGACTCCACATCCTATTTCCAACACCGCTGCAGCATTTAATATGAGTGCTTAATATTTCCGGTTTATTATAAAATGTAGTAGTCCTTTCTAAATCAAAGTATCATTTGATACTTTTACTATTCCAGCTGAATTGAGTCTTTACAATTCGAACTTTTCTGCAAGTATAAGGGGGATGGTGTCTCTGTTACTTTTAGTAATCCTGACTTCGGTCACATCCTTCCTTTTTCTTATGGAGTCCATAAACGGTGTTGAAACAGGCTTAATGCATCCTATAACCCTGTTGTTGCCTGACAAAACTTCGTGAACCTTATTCTGAAAACAAACAGCATCATTTTCGAAAAATCCAAGCTCATCCATGACTATAAGCCTGTATTGATTCTTCATACAGCTATCTAATATCTGCGTTCCGAAATTATTAAATGTTGATTTAACGCCGAGCCATCTTTGCCCGTCAGGAGTAAATCCGATGAGTCTCTCCTGAATTTCAGGTATTTCCAAATCGTAATTTACAGGTTCAATATAAAACCCCTTTACCTTGTTGTTTTCTACATACGCGTTTGTATAAAATCCGCCAAGCTGTTCCTTATTAATTTTTAAGTTTCTTATGAGATAATCTATTATCGTACTTTTCCCGACCTTTATATCGCCTGAAAGAAATAAATGCTTCATTGTTTTCCTTTATTTTATAGGTTCAACGTACAGCTCCACAATGCCGCCGCAAACCATTCCTTCATCTTCTGCTTCTCTGCCTGTCATGTCCACCTGAACCAGCTGGCACTTCTGATTTTCAATGCTGGAAAATGCAGTCTGGCGTATGCTTGCTTCAACACATCCTCCACCGATTGTGCCTATCATGCTTCCGTCTTTTAATACAGCCATTTTAGTGCCTACTTCCCTTGGAGCGGAACCTTTCCTTGAAACAATGGTGACCAGCGCTTTAGGTATTTCCGCATTTCTTTCATCTGTCATACCTTTCAACAGCTCATCGCTGTATGTTCCGGAACCCACTTCCTTGTTTTTAACTTCAATAATCTCGGCCATTATAGCAACCGCAATTTCTGCGGGTGTTTCGGCACCGATGTTCAACCCTATAGGAGTGTGAACTCTGTCTAATCTTTCTCTTGAAACACCTTCTTCTTCCAGGTAATTAAGTACCTTTCTTACTCTGACCTTGCTTCCGATCATCCCTATGTATGCATTTTCTTTTTCTATAATCTTTTGCAGACAAATCTGATCATAACGGTGGCCTCTTGTAACTATGATAAAAAATGTTCCGTTGTCCCCGCTGATTTTATCCAGCGCTTTATCGAAAGATTCACATATTACATTATCCGCTCCTGCCTTTACCGCATTGTTTGTAAATGTGATCCTGTCATCAATGACTGTTACCGGCAGTTCTAAAAGCTTGCACATATTAATTATGGAAATTGAAATGTGTCCTGCGCCGCAAACGACAACTTTGTGATTTTTTCTTGCAAATTCAACATATATCTTTTCTCCGTCAACTGATATCAACTGGCTTTTTTTGTTTTGTGGAACAGCTTTTATGATTGGCTCCCAGTTAATTTCTTCATTGTTATTGTAGACAATTTCATTATCTGACAATATGATTCTTGAATTGATATTGCTTCCTGAAACAACAGTTATTACAACATTTTCCTTACTTTTATCCGCATTTGTTAAAGCTCTAAAAAATTCCATTTCTACTCCTTATAATTTGTAATCTACTTTGCTGAGACTTAATATACCATTGCTGAAAGTTAACAGACTGCTGTTTCCATACGCAATTTTGTAATCAAAAGTATCTTTTATGTCAATATGCAAAAGCGAAGATATAATTGTTCTGATAACACCCGCATGAGAAACGATCAAAATATTGCCTTCTGATTCATCAATTGTCTTATGTAGTTCTGCCATAGCTCTTTCTCTGCACATTGCCATGCTCTCCCCGCCTTCTACAATGTAATTTTCCAAATTACTGCCCCGATCTTCATATTCCTCGGGATATTTTTGTTTTATTTCGTCAAAGGTTAAACCGTCCCATTTTCCAATATCCAGCTCCGCAAAGTCATTTCTGACCATTGTCCTGAATTTATTGTCTGAAATTATATCAGCGGTTTCTTTTGCTCTTTTAAGAGGACTTGAATAAACGGAACTCAAATTGTGATTTAAGAAATAACTCTTTAATTGTCCGGCATGCTCCCTGCCTCTCTCACTCAGCGGAATATCTTTTTTCCCGATGCATAAATGGATCCCGTCCTGAACTTCAGGCCGACAATGCCTTACAAGGTAAATATTTCGTACATTATAAAATTCATTCATACAATCTCTCCATTCATTACTTTTTTAAAAACATAACGTAAATAAAAAAAACAAAGATGTTAGAAAACCGAGCGTTTAAATGTCGGTTTTCTAACTATTTGAGATAGTTGAGAGCAAATTATTTGTTGTTTTCCATTATTTCTTTTAATTTTCCCCATCTCGGAAGGAATATATCAAGAGGCATAAGTTTTGGTCCGCCTTCCGGAATAATCGGTTTAAATTCCATCTGATCAAGTATCTGAGTCTGAAGGTCTATTCCCGGTGCAATTTCTGTAAGAATCATTCCTTCGTCAGTTCTTTCTATTACGCATCTTTCTGTAATAAACATTACGCGGTTTCCTTTCTTCAAGGATTGTTCAGCATTAAATGTAAGCTGCGGACACTGTTTAACAAATTTCTTGTACTTACCTTCCTGCTCAATAATCATCTTGCCGTCTTCAACTTTGCATTTTATGCCGNNGTTACTGCTATGTTTGCAAATCCTCCGACTCCCATTATCTTGCCGTTAAGTAAGCTTGTGTTCACATTTCCGTCCTTATCAACTTCGCTCAGTCCGAACACTCCTAAATCCAATCCGCCTCCGTCAAAGAAACTGAAGTGGTCTCCCTGGTCACATGATGCTTCAATATTCCAGTGAGCACCGAAGTCGTTGCCGCCTCCCGGAACTCCGCGTATGCTTCCTGATTCTGAAATCATTGTGATTGCATCAGCGCATCCTTCTTCAGCCATGACATTTCCTGTATATGTCGGAATGCCTATACCAAAATTACACTTGAAGCCGCGTTTTATTTCCATTGCCAGTCTTCTAAGCATTACCTTCTTTTCATTCATTGGCATAGCATCCATGCTTCCTTCAAGCGGAACTCTTATTTCGCCCGTAAAGGCCCTGTTGTACTTAGTTCCCTGTGTCTGCATTAAATTTTCCGGATCTTCGGCCACAACTATATAGTCAACATATATACTCGGCACTTTAACAAGTTTCGGATTTAATGATCCTGATTTGGCAAGTGATTCTACCTGCACGATAACTATACCGCCGCATGCCTTTGCAGCCTGTGCTACAGACAGCATTTCAAGGTTCAGCGCTTCTTTTTCGCATGTAATATTGCCGTTCTCGTCTGCCGTCGTTCCTCTCATGAATCCTATATCTATTGGTATTGCTTTATAAAACAGATATTCTTCTCCTCTGAAATCAGGAATATATTCAACTATATCTTCACCTTTTTCCTTAGTCAGCTGGTTTAGCTTTCCGCCGTCGTAACGAGGGTCGATAAATGTTCCGAGGCCTATCTTAGATAAAATTCCCGGAACGCCTCTGCCTTCTTCATGGTAAAGCTGGCACAGTGTACCGAGTGGAAGATTCCATGCCATAATTTTATTTTCGGCAATTTGTTTTATTAAAGTCGGTGATGAACCTGCATGGGAGCCTATGAATTTTGTCATAAGTCCGTCTACAGCCCAGATACATTCTCCTCTTTCACCCTTTGGTCCTTTTCCCCAGTTTCCTAATCCTGCCGCATGGGTATGAGTAAGATTTCTTGGATGACCTGTTTCATCAAATCTTTTTCTGACTGCTTCAGCAATTTCTTCTGGCCATCCTGATAAGCCGAAACCTGCTGTACAAATTGTCATATTATCCTGAAACAATTCAGCTGCTTCTTTTACTGTTATTACCTTTGCCATGTTCTTCGCTCCTTTTAGTTATTTAATAAACCTTGCATCTTTGTACTGCATTATGCCCAACTATTTCTAATGCTGCTTTCCTCAGATCCTTTTTTACTACCTTTCCGGTATCTGAAGTTCTAAAACTTTTAACAAATTTAATATATTTAGGAATTTTGTTGCTTGATATCTTGCCTTTGCAATAATCCCTTATTTCTTTTTCTGTAACACTGCTGTTTTCTTTAAGCTTGATAAATGCTAATATTTCTTCGCCTGACAGGCCGTCCGGAACCCCGACAACATAAACTTCTGACACATCTTTATGAGTAATCAGGTAATCTTCTATCTCACTGGGGCTTATGTTTTNNTATTTTTACCTCAACTCCGGGGATTGGTTTTCCCACTGTGTTCTCTGCGGATTTATCACATGGTTTCATTGCGCTTACACAAGGCGATGCTTCCGTAAGTCCATATGATAAGATGATGTTATTCATACCGATTACTTCTTTAATATCTTCTATAGTCTTGTATGAACATGAAGAACCTGCTATTATTCCCGTCCTAAGTGAAGAAACATCATAGTATTCGTTGTGCATCTGCTCCATGCATGAGATAAATAATGTAGGTACACCTGATAAGACAGTGCATCTTTCCTTTTCTATCAAAGGAAGAGTAAGATTTGTTCTGAACTTATTTACCATGACCATGGAACATCCGCTTACAATCGCCGCCAGTATGCATGCGATGCTGCCAAAGCAGTGAAATAACGGTGCCTGTACACACATGATATCACTTTCGGACAGTTCCATCAGGTCTGCCATTGCTTTTGCATTTTCAATTATATTTTTGTGGCTGAGCATTACGCCTTTCGGAACCCCTGTACTTCCAGAAGTGTGAATCCTCTGGACCACATCATCGATATTAATCTGTTTTTGGCGTTCGCTCAAAACATCATCGCTGACTTTTTCTCCATCTGCCAACACATCTGACCATATATAAGTTCCCGGATATTTATCTCCGCTTATTACAATAACATTTTTCAAATTCGGAAATTTATCGGAATTTAATTTCCCCGGCACGGCGTCATATAATTCGGGGCAAATCTTATAAATTAATTCAATATTTTCAGTGCCCTTGGCTCCCAACTGCATTATCAGTGTGTGGGTGTCCGACTGCTTTAATAATTTTTCCATCTTGATTTGCTTTTCATAAGCATTTAAGGGTACAAATACTCCTCCCGTCTTGCTTATTCCGAATTGAGATATAACAAACTCAGGCGAGTTAACTGCCCATACTGCTACATTGTCACCTTTTTTTACACCGATAGATATGAGTCCTTTTGCCAAATTGTCAATTGATTTTCTGAAATCTTTATATTTCAGACGCCTGCTTCCTGTGTTGTTTATTAATGCTTCGTTTTCTGAACAGCGCTCTGCTGTTTTATCAACCAATTCAGGCACGGTTAAATCAATGTAGCTTTGTATTAAAACTTCCACATATTGGTCCGGCTCATCCGGGTTGTATATTCTTCTCTTTTCTTTTTTAGAAACCGTGTCATATCTAAAAATAGTTTTTCTAAATTCTTGTTCAATCCAGGGCATTGGCCACTTTAGGCTCCAAGGTTCTGATATTCTATTTCCATCATAAGTAAAAATCATTATTTTACCAATCAANNACTTTAAGTATGGTAAATTCAATTTTTCTGCTTTTATCAATTTCGCTCAATGGTCTCACATCCTTTATTTACTTAAGATGACTTGCTAAAACTGTCATATTGTCAAATCCTGTATTGCTTTTTTGTTCATCTTTCTTACAATGGCAGTTACTACAATACCGCATATACTCATTGCTGCCGCAATTAAAAATGCGTTTGTGTAATCGCCGTTATTGCCTGCTTTAATGGTAGCCGCCATTACCGGTCCTATGTATCCGCCCAATGCAAATCCACTGAACATTATGCCATAGTTAACACCGTTATTTTTGGCTCCAAAGCAGTCTGCGGTAAGTGCCGGAAATACTCCCATGAATCCTCCGAAGCAAAATCCAACCAACATTGTCGTTAATAAGAATAACCCAAAGTTTCCTGCTGAAACAGCTGTCAGTGCAAACATTGCCACAGCCAGAATCACATACATTATCGGCAACGCGTTATATCTTCCTATCTTATCGGAAATTGCTCCCCATATAATACGGCCTAACATATTTGCTATTGCCACCAGGCTCACTGCAAGAGCTGCTTTTTCAGCGCTCACTCCGACTACTTCCTGAGCTATCGGCGATGCCTGGCTGATTATCATAAGCCCCGATGTGGCACCTATGGTAAGCATTATGAACAGCAGATAAAAATTAGAGTCTT
The DNA here is from genome assembly GCA_003457065.1 of Clostridiales bacterium. Classification (GTDB taxonomy): domain Bacteria; phylum Bacillota; class Clostridia; order Tissierellales; family Sedimentibacteraceae; genus Sedimentibacter. The sequence continues at coordinate 26,590 of DMJQ01000020.1, read as the reverse complement.
TAAGCATCTGTGCCCATGTTTTATCCTTGCCGGTAACAGCAGATGTAGCTGTTACTGCCGGTGGTTCCCAACCTTCCGGTTTATATCCTGCAGGTGCCGTCATTATAAATTGAGAACCCACAAGTATCACCACTAAATATGCGATGCCCAATGCCTTAAATGTAAACAACACTCCGTAGTTTGCGATAAGGCTTTGAGAGATAGGTGCCAGAAGTACAGGCCCAAATCCGTATCCCGCAGTGGCAAGCCCTGCCACAAGGCCTCTTTTGTCAGGGAAAAATTTTACGGTATTAGCAATAGTGCAGCCGTAGACCAGCCCCATTCCAAAACCGGCAACTATGCCGTAGCTTACATATAGCCATGGAAGAGACTTGGTTAATCCTGAAAGGAAAATACCTCCGCCAAACAAAATTCCACCCGCAAAAATAACCCATTTCGGTCCGAATTTATCTTGAACTTTACCTCCGGTAATCATACATACCGGACTTATTGAATTTGAGATTGTAAATGTCAATGCCGTTGCTGCCGCAGTCCATCCGAATGTCTTAACAAGTGGTCCCGCATAAACGCTCCAGGCATAGCCAGAGCCAATGCATAAATTAATTAATAAACTTGCTCCAAGTACAAACCATCTTTTCTTTTTAAGATCCATATTGACCTCCATAGGATTGTTTAATATTTAACATTTGAATTTAGAACACGCCCAAAACTTTGAATCTAAAAATATTCAGATATTATATCTTATCATCAGATTTCTGAAAATCAAATTCAACTTTGAAATCCTTAAAATCTTCTTCCTCATCTATTTCATGACTTTGCATCATCAATCTGGCACAAGATGTTTTACAACTGGAAGGACAAGATGCACACATATCGCTCTGCCCAACCGGCTGAAATCTTCTGTAATTTGTTTCAACAACAATCTTTCCCATTGCTTTCTCTCCTATTTAAAATATTCTAAATCAATTCCACTTCAGAACTATAATAAACAGCCTGCCAGTTTCCTTTCATTTGTGCTGCATTTGAATCAAACAATTCACTTAATGAGTCATAATAATATCTGTCTCCGCTGAAATACATATTTATTTTATTTAATTCTATAACCCATTTATTATTTTCACGCCACACTAATGTGTCAGTTCTCTTTTTGAAAAACTGCTCAACTCCAGACTTTTCCATTTTTACAAAATCCTCTGCAGTCGGATCTATCAATAGTTCATACACCCGGTTGATTTCCATTTCAAAGGTTTTACCGTTATCAATTCTCTCTGCACTTAATTGCGTATATTTCCAGTGCAGTTTAAGATACTGACCGATTGTTTCAAGTACATGCCCTACAGCATCCAAAACCTCTACAAAGACTTCTTCGTTTTTTATTTCAGCCTTACCTTCAATTTCAAACATATCATCTTCTAAATAGAAATCCAGTCTCTTTCCATCAATAATATCTAAGAGAAACTCTCTGTCATCTAATCTCATTGCTGTTACTCCTAATATTTATAATTTATTAATTCCGGATTCTCATATATATTTCCGCAAATTTCTATATCATCAGTAATATAATCTCCGCCCATCATTATCACACCATCGGTGGATAAAAGAATGAAACCGGAAATTTCCTTTCTCCATATAATTTGATATATTGCATCTTCAATTTGAACGACGTCACCTTCATAAATTTCGTTGCGTTCTTTATCAAACCAACCAGTTGATTGCATCGGAACAAATTGAACAGGCTCTTTTTCTCTGAAGTCATAAATCTGCAAAACCCCATAGGACAAATAACAATAAATAGATTTCTTTGTATCATCCTTTACGTCCGGTTGCTCTAACCCTTCCGGTGAATACATTTTTTTAGCTTCATCATCCCAGGCTCTGAATTTAATCTCTCTCATAACTATCTCCTCTTACAACCTTTTCTCTCTTGTACAGTTTTGTTTATTTATTGCAATGGCAGCATTTAATGCTGCCATTGCATATAATTACATGATTCAGTCGGCTTATTTATTTGCCGCTTTTTTAGCATTAATAGCATTTAACACTTTTTCAGGTGTTAACGGCATTTCAGTGAATCTGACACCTATGGCATCATAAACAGCATTGAATATTGCCGGTGCTACTGGCTGAATAGGACCTTCTCCTGATTCTTTACCACCATAAGGAGCTGATGGGTCGTATGCTTCAACAATATTTGCATCGATCTTAGGCATATCTCTGATTGTTGGCATCTTGTAGTCATGCAGCGAAGGATTTAAGAATCTTCCGTCCGGTGCAATCTTCATTTCTTCATACAGAGCCTGACCTAATCCCATCTGGATAGAACCGTGAACCTGACCCTCAACACTCATTGGGTTTATAGGCTGTCCGCAGTCGCCGGCTTCTGTTATCTTAGTAACATTTATCTTACCTGTTTCAAGATTGATATCAACTTCAGCAACCTGAGCACTGAAACCAAATGTAGGTGAGTGACCGATGTTACCGCCTTGCTGTATACCTTTACGTCTTGGAGGAGTAAACTGTCCTGTAGTAGTAAGAGGTCCGTTAGATTGGATATATACACTTACAACTTCTTTCCATGAAACTTCTCTGTTCTTCTTGCCATGTCTTCCGTGACGTTCATATATTGAATAGAACATTCCGTCTTTTACAGCTATTTCATCGCCTCTGCATTTTAATATTGATGCTGCAACAGGGAATAATTCAGCATTTACTCTTTCAGCAGCCTGTCTGATTGCCCATCCTGTAGCAAATGTTAAACGGCTGGCAAATGTTCCGAGGTCAAATGTTGATATTTCTGTATCTCTTGGTATAACCTTAACATCTTCTGTTTTAACTCCAAGAGTTTCAGCTGCCATCTGAGCCATTACAGTATCGACACCCTGTCCGATATCAGTAGCTCCGCAGAATAATGTAACACCATTTTCGTCGTCTATTTTAATGTTAGCAACTGTATGTGGTTTATAAGAAAGATACAATGTATATGATGTACCTGAAATATAATATCCGCCTGACAAACCTATACCTTTACCAAATGGAAGTTTTCCTTGTTTTTCAAGGTATCCTGATTTTTCAACAACGTCATCCAGACATTTCTTATATTCTGTATGAGGTACATACATCATACTCTTTGCTGTATAACCTGATTCAATTGCATTTAACTTTCTTATTTCATAAGGTGTCATTCCAAAATGTTCAGCAGCTTCATCCATTAACTGCTCCATAGCAAATCTTGGCTGTACACCACCAAGTCCACGGTGAGCACCGCATGTAGGTTTGTTAGTATAAACTCTCTTACCTTCAAATCTTACATTTGGAACTATGTATGGAAGATGTACCATTGATGCTGTGTAGAATAATACTACGACACCCCATCCTGAGTAAGCTCCGCCGTCCATTAAGTTGTCAAAATCAACAGCTGTGATTTTACCGTTCTTGTCAAATCCCATTTTAAATTTCATATAGCATGGGTGACGTGCGTTGTTAGTTGCGAATATGTCACTTCTCTCATAAGTAATTTTTACCGGTCTACCTATTTTTCTTGAAAGAATTGCAGAACAGAAGTCAGCCTGAGAAGCAACTCCCTTACCGCCATGTCCACCGCCTATTAAAGGAACTGTGATTCTTATTTTACTCATAGGCATTTCCAGAACTTTTGCAAGCTGCTGGTGAGTATAGTGAGGAACCTGGCATGTTGCATACAGATGTAACTTGCCTGTGTTCGGGTCAAAATCAGATATTGCTGACTGAGGTTCGATAAATGCATGATTTACATAAGAAGAATAAAATTCTTTTTCAACCACATAATCTGATTCTGCTAAAGCTTTTTCAGGATCTCCGTAAACCTGAGTTCCTTCGTAAGCTATATTGTTTGGATGATCTTCATGAATTCTTAAGTCATCTCTTTTTACTGATTCTCTTGGGTCTACAATTGCTTCTAATACTTCATATTCAACTTTGATAAGTTCAAGAGCTTTTTCTGCTGTAGCTTCATCAAGTGCTGCAACAGCTGCAACACCTTCACCCCAGTTACGTACCTTGCCGTTAGCAAGAGCATGTTCGTTAGCGTTGTGTGGAACTATACCATATTCTATAGGGCAGTCTTCACCTGTAATAACAGCTAAAACTCCGTCAAGTTTCATAGCTTCGCTGTAATCGATGCTTTTAATATTTGCATGTGCGTGCGGGCTTCTTAAAATCTTACCGTATACCATTCTTGGTAATACCAAGTCATCAGTATACTGAACTTTACCTGTAACTTTTGCAGGACCGTCTAAACGTGGTATGCTTCTTCCTACTTCGGTAAATTCTCTCTCGTATTCTTTGTAGTTATTATATTTGTTTGATACTTCATACATTTTTCCCACTTCTTACACCTCCCTTTTAGAAAGAGCCTCTACATATGACTCTACTGCTTCAAGAATCAATACGTAACCTGTACAACGACAGAGGTTTCCTTCCAGTGCATGTTTTATTTCTTCTTCAGTAGGATTAGGATTGCTGTCTACTAAAGCTTTAGAAGATAAAATCATACCAGGTGAGCAGAAACCACATTGAACAGCACCATGATCCAAGAATGATTTTTGTAATGGATGTAATTCGCCTGTTTCCTGATTTGCGATTCCTTCAATTGTAGTTATTTTCTTGCCTTCACAAGCAACTGCTAACATAAGGCATGATAACTGAGCTTTGCCGTCTACAATAACTGTGCATGCTCCGCAGTCTCCTTGTCCGCAGCCTTTTTTAGTTCCTGTAAGACCTATTTCTTTTCTTATTACATCAACAAGAAGATCTGTCGGAGAAACTAAAACTTCATAAATGCGATCATTAATATCTAATTTAATAATTCGTTTACTCATCTTCCTACGCCTCCCTTGCAGCTTCATAAGCTTCTTTAACGAGTCTGCGTGCCAAAGCGCCTATTACTTCTTTTCTGTACTCAGCAGAAGCTCTTACGTCTGAAATTGGTTTTGCTTCACTTTGAGCAGCTTCACCGGCTTTAACAACCAGTTCGTCTGTTAATTTCTGGCCTTTAAGTAAGTTTGGAACCGCTTGTGATACCAACGGCTTAATAGATACAGAACCCATAACAAGCTTAACATTTTTAATTGTTTCTTTATCATCTTCCAATTCAATGTTAGCAGCCATGTTAGCGCAGTCTATTTCCATTGCATTTCTAAGACCTATATGTCCATAACGGCATGCAGAATGTTTTGCAGGTTCAGGGAATATAAACTTATACAGTATTTCTCCTTCTTTTAAATCGTTCTTACGATTTCCGTGGATGAAATCCTCTACTGCCATTTCTCTGTCGCCTTCAAGACCTGAAATCACCACTTTTGCACCTAATGCTGATAATGGAGCAGGAGTTTCAGCTGCAGGTGATGAGTGACAGCAGTTTCCTCCTAAAGTAGCCATAACCCTTACCTGGTTTGAACCAAGCTGGCTTGCAGCATAAGTCAGTGCAGGATATTTTTCTTGAAGCTCTTTAGATGCTTCGATATCTGCTATCTTAGTGCAGGCAAAAATTTCTGCACCTTTTCCTGCTTCACACTTGATACCTTTTAATTCTTCCAGATCACTTATATCAATTATTGCATCAGGTTTTATCATTTTTTCCTTCATCATAATAATCAGATCTGTTCCACCGGCTAAAACCTTCGCCTTACTGCCCTGGCTTTTAACCAATTCTAATGCTTCCTTTTTACTCTTTGGTTTGAAATACTCAAATTCATGTAAAATATTCAATTAAGGCACCTCCTTTAGTTTAAATGTAATCTATTTTAATAAATTACCAGCTATAATTTTTTGAGGATATTCATTTATGCCTTCTAAATTAAATAATCCTCTCAGATCTCTGAAATATCTTTCGATATTTGCTTCTCTGCTGTAACCTGTTCCTCCATGTACCTGGACTGCGTTGGTTCCTATCTCAAATGTTGCTTTTTTAGCAAACATTTTTAAATATGTGGATTCCATTAAATAGTCCTCGCCAGAATCAACACAAGCTACAGCTTTATCAGTAAGTATATTTAAAATGTGCAGATCATCTGCCATTTCTGCCAGCATCCATTGAACTGCCGGAATCTTGCTTATAGGAAAACCGAATTGTACACGAGTTTTACTGTGTTTTACAGATTCCTCCAAAGCTGTTTTGGCAATTCCAACACCTATTGCGGCAAATGCTATATCAACTCTTGCCTGAATTTCTTTGGCAATTTTTAAGCCGTCATTTTCAGCTCCCAGTAACTGAGCCTTTGTGTTATTGAACTCAAGCTCTGCTGTAGGGAATGATCTTAATCCTAATTTATCAACATTTTTTGTGACTTTAACATCAGCAGCTTCCACTATGAAAGCTGAAAGGCCTTTTAATCCTTCTGCTTCATTAGTCTGTGCAACTACCACATACAAATCAGCAGCGCCTCCGTTTGCCACAAAAGTCTTTTTACCTGTCAAAGTATATGAACTGCCGTTTTTAGCCGCAACTACTTTATTCTCTCCAGATGCTAAAGAAGCTCCTGGCTCTACATAAGCATATCCACCTAACTTATTGCCTTTAACCATATCAGGCAGGTATTTTTTCTTTTGTTCGTCAGTTCCGTATTTTAATATTGTTTGTTCTGCCATAACCAGGTGAGTCATAGCTATTGCAGCTGCAGAAGCACTGACTCTTCCGAATTCTTCCGCCATATCTGTTACACTGGCAAAATCAGCTTCATATCCGCCGAATTCTTTCGGTATTGTAAATCCAAAGAAATCTTTATCAGCTATCTTCTTTATAATTTCTTTAGGGAATCTCGCATTTCTGTCATCATCATAAGCAATAGGCTCTAATGATGCTTTTGCAAAATCTGCTAATCCTTTAACAATTAATTGTCTTTCTTCAGTTAACTTTTTCATTTCCACACCTCCCACCTTTCTACTATCTCAGCAATCCGCCGGAAATAACAAGTCTTTGAATTTGGTTAGTACCTTCATAAATAGAAAGAATTCTTGCATCTCTCCAGACTTTTTCAATCGGAGAATCTTTTGTATAACCATAAGTTCCCATTATTTCCATGGCCATATTTGCAACTTTCATTGCCATTTCAGTAGCAAACAGCTTAGTAACAGCTGAATGATGTGAATATGGCTGCTTGTTGTCCTTTAAAACAGCTCCTCTGTGNNAGCAGTCTTGCAGCTACAACCATTGCTTCCATGTCAGCAATTTCGAATGCAATTGATTTCTGTTTAGCTAACGGCTTAGAGCCATCCATATATTTTTTAACGTGTTCTACTGTCAAATCCAGTGCTTTCTGACCACAGCCTACAGCTTGTGCAGCAACCATCAATCTTCCTGAATCCAGAGTCTTCATGGCAATCTTCATGCCTTCTCCTTCTTCTCCGAGACGCGCTGATGCAGGCACATGCAGATCTTCTATTACCAGTTCTACTGTCTGAGATCCTCTGATTCCCATTTTATCTTCGATTTTTCCAAGTTTTAAGCCCGGAGTGCCGCCTTTAACAAGAAATGCGCTCAATCCTTTGCTTCCTTTTGTTTTGTCTGTTGAAGCAAATACAACCATTGATGATTTCATGTCTATTGCATAGCCGCCCTGAGTGATAAAACATTTAGTACCGTTTAATATGTATTCATCGCCTTTTCTTTCTGCTATTGTCGCTACGGCACCGGCATCTGAACCCGCTCCGGGTTCTGTAAGAGCAAATGCTCCGAATTTACNNAATATAGGTCCGAAATGTTGTTTCTGCTGTTCAAGTGTCCCTGAAATCAAAAGCGGATAAGAACCAAGGTTGTTAGCACCAAATCCGGTAGCTATACCTACATCTGCATAACCCAGTTCTTCCATTACTATTGCACAGCTTTTGGTATCCAGTTCTATTCCACCAACTGCTTTTGGCGCTACAAGACATACAAGACCGGTTTTAACCCATTCTTTAAAAAGCTCTTCTTGATATTCGCCTTTATCAATCAGATCAAGGTTTGGAGTAACATGCTCTGCTGCAAATTTACGAACTTTTTGCTGGAGCTCCAGTTGACTGTCCGTGTAATCAAACATAACCACTTACCTTCTTTCTATTTTTTTCATAATAAATTGTAAATCATATTCACAATTCATCGTTAACTTAATAACACAACTATATATACGAGCAAAAGTCATGCCAACATTTACAATTTTTTTTAAAATCAGTAAAAAAATATGTTACGTAATTAACAAAACACTTATAAGATAAACATTTGCCAGCCCTAAATATTTTTTATTAATTAATCAAAACTTTAACAATTCTCATAAAAAAACAGTGCACAAAATGTGTACACTGTAAACTTTAATTTACACGCAATTGTAAACCTTTATTTACACCGCGCTCTATAATTCTATTTCATACTTCTTTATCTTTTGATATAAAAGGGTTCTGGAAATACCCAAAAACCTGGCTGTCTTTGACTTATTATTATCACATGATTCCAAAGCTTTTAATATCATATCTTTTTCAAGAATATTCTTTTTATCTGTAAATGATATATCTGTGTCAATTTTAACCGCATTGCTTATGATTTTTTCTTTTGTCCCTGCCATCCTTACAGTCTCGATTTTTCTGATTTCATCTAAATTAAGACTATTTCCTATGCAGACATTCATGGCTCTCTCTATAATATTCTGCAGCTCCCTTACATTGCCGGGCCAGTCCCTTTCTTTTAAATATTCAAGCGCTTTCGCAGAAATACCTTCGATTTCCCTTCCCATCTTACTGTTTAATTTTTGAATAATACTGTCGGCTAACAGCGGTATATCTTCACGTCTTTCCCGCAATGGAGGAATTATGATATTAATAATATTTAAACGATAAAACAAATCATTTCGGAATTCTTTATGCTGCACCATTTCTCTCAAAGAAACATTCGAAGCGGATATTACTCTCACATCAACCGGAATACTCTCACTTGAACCGATACGCTCAATTTCCCTTTCCTGCAGCACTCTAAGCAATTTTGGCTGAATAAGCAGATCCATTTGATTTATTTCATCTAAGAAAATGCTACCCAAATGAGCTATTTCAAATTTTCCTCTCTTTCCGCCTTTTTTTGCTCCCGTAAAAGTACCTTCTTCATAGCCGAAAAATTCTGATTCCATTAAAGTAGGAGGAATTGCGGAGCAGTTAACTTTAACAAACGGAAAAATATTTCTCAGGCTGCAGCTGTGAATAGAATGTGCCACCAGTTCCTTTCCGGTACCGGTTTCACCTTCAACAAGAACAGTCGAATCTGAGACGCCTGCCTGATAAATCTGCTCCTTGAGAATTTTCATAGGATCGCTTTCCCCGATGATATCCTCAACATTATACTTTACACCGCTTCTCTTTCGCATTTCACCTTTTAAAAATTCAAATTCTGCCGTTACTTCTTCGAGCCTCGCAGAAAATTCCATGGCTTTTTCAATACTTGAGAATGATGATGATATGTAACATCCGACTACTTTGTCTTCGGCGACTATCGGAACATATGACATTATACCGGGTAGATTCTCTCCGTCCTTTTTTCTCATAAAAAAGTCTGCCGTAATTACTTTTCCTGATTTTATGGCTGACAGTGCCCTTGAACCTTCAATAAGTTCATGGTTGTACTTTCCTATGGCATCCTTTTCAGAGATTCCTGTATCCTCCTGCCACCTATTATTCACATAAATATATCTTCCATCCTTGTCTGTTACGGAAATAATTCCCGACTGCTCAAATATCAGTTCTATACATTTAATTGGTATATTAAACATTAATTCAACCTCCGTATTAATCTATACTGTCATAAAATTTCGTTAATACTTTATCACATATTAATCTTAACACGTATTTAGATTAAATGGAAGTGATTTTTAAGTGCCATATCTCCACAGCACGGGATAATGTCCATTTTCATTAAAATTCGAACGCATTTTAAGGTGCAAAAAAATTTTTTCCCTGTTCTTTTTAACTTACTATCCTCCTGCCAGGAGGTGAATCATCTGCACATCATCACCGTCATTTACAACGGCTGTTGCGTAATCTTTTTCCTCAACATGCTTACCGTTAATTTTAACGATGANNCACATATAATTTTTCAGTTTCAATATGTCATCAATGGTCATTCCTTCATACCATTGAAAGTCTCTGTTATTTAATTTTATTATGGTTGACACCCCTTTTCACATAAATCTTTTCACACACTACCTCGCATCAGATGACACTAACTCAGTCCCCCTCACTACATCTATCAGCTCCGGAAAGTCTATTCCTAAATATTTCAAATGTTCCGGCGTAGGAACACCGTTTAAATTCCAGCCTCTTCTTTTATAAACGGCATCTGTAAGCTTTTCATACTGCTCTTCCCGGTATTTTCTGAGGACAGCCATTTTTTCTTCAACAGTCCTGTTCTCCGGGTCGAATCCTATTTTCTCCTTCAGCTGTCCGTCATATCTTTCACGTCTTGATTCATATTCTTCTTTAGTTACCGGTCCCATTGAGCGGTATGGTGTCTTGTCGTTTATCCTTAAGCCTTTGCCCATTCTTATGTTAAACACCCTTTGAAAATTATATACTCTTTCGGATTCCATTATCATTTCCTCAATGTTAAGTCTTTTCCCTGTAACACCATAAACTATGTCAAGGTAATTCTGCACATGCTCAGGTATCTTGGCAGGTTCTGATGTGTATTTGTTGTCCGCAGGCACTATATCATTCCATGGCAGCTTGCACAATCCGTACAGTCCGAACCATGTCCTGAACATTGGAAAATAGTGAAGTGCTTCTGCCTTATCCTCAAATGTGGGTATCTGATTGTTAACCATGTCCATAAATATCAGCCATGCTTCATCGTGCTGAGGCCCCTTGTTGGTTAACCCGTATCCTCCCTGTTGTGCCAGAGATTCTTTTGAGCCGTATTCAGAATATTCCAGGCCCTTCTGTTCCATTCCGATGTCATTTAAGAAGTCTTCGTCAGCACCGTATTTTTCAACAAATAATTTTTTCATCCTGTGTATTCCCTGCCCTACCGTAATGCCAAAGCCTTCTCCCCTCGACATTTGGTGCAGCAGTTCAGCCGCCGAATCAAAATTTCCGAAATTCATTTCAATTCCGCCTGTTGCTTCTTTGCCGATTATGCCCCTCTCATAGCACTCCATGACAAATGCCGTTGCTGTGCCGAAAGAAATCGTGTCAATCCCATATGTATCGCAATAAAAGTTCAGTTCAAGTATGGCTTCAGGATCAAATATTCCGCAGTTTGAGCCTAACCCTGCTGCATTCTCATACTCTGGTCCATCCACGGTAACTTTGTTTCCCTTGTACGGTCCTGTTTTCAGTTCAAAATTATCCGCCGCCTTGGCACATGATAAAGAACAGCCGTACCAGCATCCGTCCTGAACACCCTGAGTGAGATACTTGTCTATGAACACCGTTGATTTTATTTTATATGTATCCGGATGCATGCCGTACTGATAATTCATTACAGGAAGCAGATCGTATTCATCCATGACCTCTATTATGTTTGCCGTTCCGATTTTTCTCATGTTGTTTTGTTTTGAATCAAGATCATGAACCTCTTTGTGAAGCTTTATCCCCGTCCTGTTCAATATGGATTGATCAAACGGATTGTTCAGATCGCCTTTTACATTATTGAATTTAACAACCAGCGCCTTTATTTTCTTGTCTCTGAATACAGTTCCGATTCCGCCTCTTCCCGCCTGCTTTAACCTTGCCACTTTCCTTCTTGGATCATAAAAAGTAAAATTCAAAAGACCAAGGCGTGTGTTTTCGGCACCCGTACCTGCCGTAACCACAGCTACATTCCTTTTGTCTGCTTCGTTATCCGCATACATCTCAGTCAGCTGCTCTCCTAAAACATGGCCGTCCACGGCTTCATACGGAGCTTCTTCTATTGTTACAATTCCTTTGTCTCCGTCTATGCACACAATTATATCCTTATCCGATTTACCTTGAATCTCCAAAGCATCCCATCCCGAAAATTTAAGCAGCGGCCCGAAATATCCTCCAACATTTGAATCAATGGGTATGCCGGTCAGCGGAGAAATGCTGCAAACCAGCGACTTGCCTGAGCCCGGATACTGCGTAATTCCGCATACCGGCCCACCTGCTATGATTATTTCATTTTCAGGGTCGTTCCATTTTGTTGAAGGCGTGGTGGCATTCCATAAATACCAGAGGCCGAAACCTTTTCCGCCGACAAATTTTTCTTTCATCATTTGTGTAACCTGCTTTGATTTAATTGTATTATCGGATATGTTCACATATAAAGTTCTGTTTGCATATCCTCTGTCAATCTCTCCAAGCTCATATTTATATTCAGTCAGCAGTTTGTGCCCCTCTTTTAAAGTTTTTATATCCATTTGATCCTCCTCTATCTGTTGAAAACCTTATCCAATTGCATTTCTTTTGCCTTTGAATCATCCCTTTCGGATATAAATACAGCTTCCGAAGGACACTTTTTCGCACATAGACCACATGCTATGCATTTAAAAGGCTCAATATAGTCATCGTGCTGTCTCATGGACAGCTTTGAGCAGAATCCCACACACATAAAACATCCCACACAGATTTTTTTGTTAATTCTCACAATTCCGTTTTTGTCCCTTGTTATTGCCATAACAGGACAGATGTCGATACATTCCCCGCACTGGTCACAAACATTGATTTCAGCACTGCCTTCTTTTTCATTAATCTGAATGCAGGACTTAGCACTGTCATTTGTTTTAAAGTAAGTAACTGAGCATATTTCTTCGCACGCTCCGCATTTAATACACTTTGAATCATCTTTTGATAGATACTTCATGGCGCCGCCCCTCCTGATTTTATATACAACTCATGCTTTACCTTATACTTTAAAAACTTGCTTCAATATTTCATATTTCTCTAATCTATAATTATACTTAATTTTTCCAAAAATATCAATTTCTTATAGTAATATATGAGCTGCAATTTTTTTCTATTAGTGATTAATAACAGGACGGTGCATCCAATCCAATGTTATAGATACCATTACAAAGAAAAAACACTAATTTTCATTAGTGTTCAATGTATTTCAATATATTTTTTAACTTTTCGCCTTCAAAATTGTACTTTTCATTGCAGAAGTGACACACAGTTTCTATTTTTCCGTCTTCTTCTATAAGCTGCTTCAAATCATCTCTGCCCAGTGTAAGCAATGCCCTTTCCATACGTTCCTCAGAGCAATCGCAGCTAAATTTCGCAGGTATTTTTTCGGTTATCTCAATCTCGAAATCAGCGAAGATACTCTTGGCAATTTCTTCAACATCCTCATCATTATCAAAATGATCTGAAACCGAGCCAATGTTGTTTAAAGTATTTTCAAGTTTTTTAAGGTCTTCTTCTTCAATGAACGGAAGCGGCTGAACTATGAACCCGCCGGAAGATTTAATACTGTAATCTCTGTCAACAAGTACGCCGAGGCAGACAGCTGAATTCTGCTGTTCTGACAGGCAGTAATACATTGCAATGTCTTCAGCTATTTCTCCCGAAACTATATCGGTACTTCCCACATATGGATCTCTTAATCCTAAATCCATCATGACCGTAACCTTGCCATTGACTCCGACGGCTCCTCCAACATCAAGTTTGCCATTTTCTTTTAAAGGAAGGTTCACATCCGGATTTTCAACATATCCTTTAATGCGACCGGCATTATCGGAAACAGTAAGAATTGTTCCCAAAGGTCCGCCTCCGTTTATGTTTATTGTCAGCTTATCCTCTTCGTTTTTCATCATGTAGCCCATCATCAGACCTGCAGTCAGCGTTCTGCCCAACGCGGCTGATGCCGTCGGTGTTGTGTTATGGCGTCTCCTGGCTTCCTCCACTGTTTCGGTGGATTTAACCATAAAAAGTCTGAATGTTTGTTTTTTATCTATTGCCCTTATCATATAATCCATAATTAATTTCCTTTCCAAATAACGGGACAGTCCCTTTTTATGTTTTTACACCGGAGTCAGGCTCCGGCCTTTGCCGCGCAAAAAACCGCACGAAGCGATGTTTGGTTGAAAGTTTTCTCACTGTAGCCATCATATATTTCTATATTTATAAAACCGGCCTCTTTTAAAAGCTCTGTCAGGATTTTCACATCATGTATGTATTGTGTCTGAATTTCATTAATTCTGGTGTATTTATCTGAAGAATATCTGATGAAAAAGTTTATTTCCATATTGACTGCTTTTTTCTGTTCATCTGTCTCATTTTCCCAGACATAAAAAATTTTACCGTCATCGTATACATAGGTATCATTGAATAATGTATCATATTTATATGCCGTGCTCACATCAAAAATAAACTTTGAATTGTCATTTAAATGATTATAAATACTTTTGAAAAATTTTCCCGCTTCATCTTCTGTAATATAATTCACTCCGTCACAGCAGCATATAGCAGCATCAAAACTGTCATCAATTCTGAAATCTGTCATATTCATATTCAGCAGTTTGATGCCCGGGCTTCTCCCCAGTTTCTCATATGCCCTCATAAGCATGTCCTGTGAAAGGTCAAAGGCAGTAACTTTGTAATTTTTGCCTGCAAGTATGCTTGTTATGCCGCCGGTTCCGCAGGCAGCCTCCAAAATCTTTCTGCTGCCTCCTGTTCTACTGATAATGAAGGCTGTCCATTTTTCATAATCTATGTCATCCATGAGCAAATCATAAATCTGAGAAAATTCCTTATAGCTTTTGTTAAGCATTTTATCTCTTCCTTTGTTTTTTCTTGGCTGTCATCAATCCGCCTATCCTGCCTGTTTCTTTGGCAGTAAGCCCTCCCCATCCAAGCTCTCTGACTTTTTCCATCAAGCCTATTTCTTTTGCTATTTCAAGCTTCATCAAGTCATCGGGGGTAAGCTCCTTTTTCTTTTGTTCTTTCTTCACTTTCTTTTCAGACATAATTACCTCCTTTAGTTATGAGATTATTATGGTTTAAATGAAGTAAATTATTCCTGTCTTTCCTTTTTAGTAAGCAAAATCACCTTAATTTCTTTCAATGCCAGCAGTATTTTGTTCAATGTGTACTGAATGCTGATTAATATTATAAAAAACATTACAACAGGTATTAATTTTATTTCCATTGTGTTCCTTTCAGATACATACCGGCATCACACAGGTCAGATATTCCGCTTAAAAATGATAAACCCCGGTACAATAATTTTAAATTTATTATATATTCAACGTACAAATTTTACAAGAGTTAAAAAATGCAAGCGTTATTATTGGTATTATATGCAAAGCAATATATTTGTCAAGATATTTTAAAGATAAAAAGTATTTTTAAATATCTTTACTTTCAATACCTTGACAGTAAATAGATAAATGTTATAATCATGTAAAATTTATAATATGAGGTGCACAGAATGAAAATAAGAAAATTGTTATCGTTAATGCTGGCAGTAATGCTCATTGTATCATTGGCCGCATGCCAGAAAAACGAAACACCACAGCCCGGACAGACAGGCGAAGAGCAAGCTTCCGAACCTGTATCTACTGTAGTCCAGGGTGAAGGCACAGGCAAGTACGGTGCTTTTAAAGTGGATGTAACATTAGAAAACTCTGAAATTAAAAATATTGATGTTGTTGAAAGCTCAGAATCAGGATTCACTGAACCTGTTATAGCCGAGCTGACAGGCCGTATGATTGCAACCAACTCAACTGACGTTGATGTTGTAACAGGCGCTACATTAACAAGTTTTGCCTTGAAAAACAGTGTTGAAGACGCAATTAAAAAATCAGGAGCCAAATTAACTGCTAAAGAAGCACCTGAAGAAGACATAAAAGCAGAAGATACCGAAACTGACATAGTAGTAATCGGAGCAGGCGGAGCCGGTCTTTCATCAGCCATCGAAGCAACTAATTCCGGATCAAAGGTAATAGTAGTAGAGAAGAACGGCTTCATGGGTGGCAACACAAACTATGCCACAGGCGGTATGAACGCTGCTGACACAAAATATCAGGCNNCTAGGGAATCAAGGACAGCCCTGAACTGTATTATTCAGATACCATGAAGGGTGGCCACAATCTCAATAACCCGGCGCTTCTTAAAACTCTTACAGAAAAATCGGCTGACACTCTCTACTGGCTGGAAAGCCTCGGCGCTGATTTATCAGAAGTTGGTATATCAGGCGGTCAGAGCGTCAACAGACTTCACAAAGCTCCGGGCGGAATGCCTGTTGGTACACATTTGATGGATGTATTCGGAAAACAGGTTAAAGATCTTGGAATAGATGTAAGACTGTATACAAAAGCCGTAGAAATTTTACATGACGGAAACAAAGTTACCGGCATAAAGGTTGAAACAAAAGACGGAAACACATACGAGATAAAAGCAAAAGCAGTAATACTGGCATCCGGAGGTTTTGGAGCAAACCCGGACATGGTTGTAAAATATAAACCTGAGCTTGAAGGCTTCGGAACAACAAATCAGCCCGGCGCTACAGGAGATGCGTTCCCGATGCTTGAATCGCTTGATGCTTCACTGACAGATATGGATCAGATTCAGACTCACCCAACTGTTGTTCCTAAGATAAATGAAATGATTACCGAAGGTATAAGAGGCGACGGAGCCATTCTTGTGAATCATGAAGGAAAAAGATTCATAAATGAACTTGAAACAAGAGATGTGGTTTCAAAAGCAATACTTTTTCAGGAAGGTAAGACTGCTTTCCTTGTTCTTGACAAACAGGTATTTGACAAAGCTTCTGCATATGAAAAATATAAAAACCAAGGTCTGCTGAAAGAAGCTCAGACATTGGAAGAATTGGCTAAAATAATGGATGTTGACGCAACTCAGCTGGAAAACACAGTAGTAGCCTACAATGAAGCCGTGAAAGCAAAATCCGACAAGGAATTTGGCAGAACTTCTTTAGAGGTTGAACTGATTTCAGCACCATATTATGCGGTAGAGATAGCACCTGCTATTNNCCATAAATACAAATACACAAGTATTAAACAAATCCGGTGAAGCAATCGAAGGTTTGTTTGCCGCAGGTGAAGTTACCGGAGGAGTACATGGAGGAAACAGAATAGGCGGAAACGCAGTTACGGATATAACCGTATTCGGAAAGATCGCGGGAGATAACGCCTCTGCTTTCATGAAATAGTAAAATAAGAATTCAAATGGACGGTTGCACTAAGCAGCCGCCCATTTTTTTATGCTTACCACACATCGTACCAAATCGGTAATTTAAATCATTATTTAATATTGCTGCTTAAAGCAAAAATCAATAAAATTCTTCATTGCTTCCGTAAGATATTTGTTCTTATGATATATCAGTTTGAACCGTCGTTTAAAAATAATATTGTTTATTTCCACCTTGCAAAGAATTCCCGTTTCAATTTCTCTGCATACGGCACGCTGGGAAATTACAGAAACACCAAGTCCTTGGGTAACCGCCATCTTAATTGTATCTGCATTGTTGCACGTCCAAGTTGTTTTCCACGTCAGCGAATTCTCATTCATAACATTTTCAAATGTCTTCCTTGTGCCGCTTCCTACTTCACGAAGTATGAAATCTTCCGTTTCCAGTTCATACGGTTCAATCGATGCGCGTTTTGCGAAAGGGTGACTTTTACCGCAAATTAATACCAGCACATCCTCCGTAAACGGTCTGCTCACTATATCTGATAATCCCACATCCCCCTCCACAAGTGCCAGATCAAGCTTGTCTGACATAATAAGCTGTTCGATTTGTGCGGTATTATCCTCCGTCACTTCAACCGCCAGTCTCGGAGCTTCCCTTTTAAAATCAGCCGCCAACTTAGGCAATACACATGCACCGATTGTTACGCTGGCGCCGATGCGCAGTGTGCTGTTCTTGTTCAGTGACCGCATTTCACTTTCAGCCTCCCTGTTCACGCCTATAATATGGCGGGGANNAGATATAGTTTCCGTGACAGTCTCTCAAACAACCGTACATCATAATATATTTCCATTTCAGATATCGCCTGGCTCACAGCAGACTGTGATATAAAAAGAATGCGTGCTGCTGCAGTCATATTCATTTCGTCGCATACTGCAACAAATATTTGATAATGTCTTAATGTCAATCCTAAGCCCCCGTTAAATAAGTAATTGCTTATTGCTATTATAAGATAATATTATTTTACTTATGTATTGTCAAGATATATACTTAATTCGCCGGTGTGCTGATAATACCCGGCAACAAAGGAAGAAGGAGAGTTGATGTATTATCCTTAATACATCATAAGTAATCAAATGAAAAAAATATCAGACAAGATACCCGGTATTATACTTACAGTCATCATAGCAATTCCCGCATGGATATTGGGAAAGCTGTTCCCCATAATCGGGAGCCCGGTGCTTGGAATTCTGTTTGGAATGATTCTTGCGATTTGGAAAAGGCCCTCGTCGGTTGAAAGCGGAATATCATACACCTCAAAAAAACTGCTCCAATACTCAATTATATTGCTTGGTTTTGACATGAATCTTTTTAATGTTTTTAAAGTAGGAAGCCAGACATTTGTACTGATGCTTTTTACGCTTACCGCTGCCTTTAGCACAGCATTTTTCGTCGGAAAGGCATTGAAGGTGGAAAAAAATACAAATATCCTGATAGGAGTAGGAACGGCCATATGCGGCGGCTCTGCAATTGCCGCCACAGCCCCGGTTATACATGCTGATGACGAAGAAGTTGCAAGCTCTATTTCAACAATTTTTCTGTTTAATGTAATAGCTGCATTCCTGTTTCCGTTTCTTGGACACCTGCTAAACATGAGTGACTACAACTTCGGACTCTGGGCGGGAACCGCGGTTAACGACACATCCTCTGTGGTTGCGGCAGGATACACATTCAGTGACGCATCCGGAAATCTGGCGGTTATCGTCAAGCTCACAAGAACACTTATGATTATTCCCGTGACACTTGTGCTTGCACTATATAATTCCGGCAGAAAAACACAAGATGGCAAATCAGACTATAAATTTTCAAAAATTTTTCCGTGGTTTGTGCTTGTCTTTATAGCCGCTTCTGTCATGAGGACATTTTCCCTTATTCTGTCAGAATCTGCAAGTCTTCTTGTGCAGTCTGGCAAATTTATGATTGTTATGGCCATGGCTGCGATCGGTCTGAATACAAATATCGTCAAGCTCATAAAAAACGGCTGGAAACCCATTCTGCTTGGTTTAAGCTGCTGGGCGGCATTAGCCGTCACATCCCTCATTGTGCAATATACAATACTGCACATATAAGAGGCTCCTTGAAACTCAACAAATTTTTTGGCTGATTTGTCTTCAAATTCAGCCAATCTTTCTATTTTTTCACAATATTCTGCTCTTGAATAGCACATGAGTCGTAACTCATAAAATAATTATACACTTTGCATATATTTATGGTATAATATTGCTGTTATAGTTAATTCTTTCAAAGCAAGACAAAAATAAATTCATTGAATTTTCAACTTTATTTTGTTATGCTAACCCACATAAACAATAGAAACCGCGAAAAGTATTGACATTTTTATGAAACTGCTTTACAATTAACGGAAAAATTTTGGCAAACCCCAAGCAATTGGGTGACGCAAAGCTATAGGGACTCACGAAGTCAGCCAGTTGCAAATTTTGACCGAGTTGAGTACTTCTATGCTCTGCTCGTTTTTTTGTGGCCAAAATAAGAAAGGGGAATCAATAATGAATAATAACTATTCTGTAAAAACATAAAGCATTGTAATTTAAACAAAATTTTGCAAAACAATGTTAGCAGTCATAATGCAGGCAGATATTTTCTGAAATGAGGCATACTGCCGGCGTAATCGACATGAAGGAGAGAGACAAATATGAGTAAATTTGCAAGAAAAGTAAAGAAAAGCAATATAGCATTAAAAGACCGTATTCAATTTAAATTAATATCACTTTCAGCAGGGTTGTTCTTTATTGGTTTGGTTTTAATTCTGTTTATTCTGGCTATACAAATTGATAGAAATGCTTATCTGGATTTTAAGGATACTGCTGTAAATCAACTGGACATTGTTGAAAATTACATTAACAATTTTTATACAAAATTAGATGAAAATATTAATATGCTGGCGACAAATCCTACTGTAATTAAAGCAGATAGTACAATAACTAATTATAAAAATTCTATTTCAGATGTAAATATGACTCCATCAAAAAACGGAGGCATTGAGCAGGAAATTTTCGAAGTCTTTAATCAATTCGCAAAAACACATCCGGATTCAATTTATGTATATGCAGCAACCGAAGCAGGTGGTTATGTCAGATGGCCGCAAAGCACCATTAACAAAGGATATGATCCGACCACGAGAGACTGGTACCAGGATGCCGTAAAAGCTGAAGGAAAAATTATCAAAACCGCACCATATGTTAATTCTGCAACACAATCAATGATAACAAGCAATGTTAGAGCATTGTACAACAGTGAAGGTAAAATAATCGGTACAGTCGGTATTGATATATCTCAGGAGGTTATCAGCGATATATTAGGAAAGATGAAAATTGGAAAAACGGGTTTTTCAATGCTTGTTCATAATTGCGGAACTATCATGGCAGACGGAAACCACCCTGAAAACAACTACAAGATGCTTGATGAAACAAATATTGAAGGAATCGAGAAAGTCCTAACCGACAGTGATTTGGAAATATCTATCGACGGTGTTAATCGTGTTGGAGTATCAAGCCCCGTTGAAGGGACAGACTGGGTGGTGGCTTCATTCACGTCGGAAAAAGAATTAAGAAGCAGTTCAAGAAAAGTAATTTATTCAGTAGTGGCAATTGGAATCATCATTTTAGCCGGGGTAATTTCACTCATGAGCTTAAGTATTAAAAAAATGATAATTCCGTTGAAAAATCTTACCGACATTACAGATCAGCTTGCCAAGGGCAATCTTGACATAGATATCAATGTTAATTCCAGGGATGAAATCGGACTGTTGGCTGCTTCAATGAACACTTTGGTTAAAAGATTGAAATCACACATTAATTACATAAACGAAATTTCAGAATTATTGGGCGAAATAGGTAAAGGTAATTTAAACCTGAACTTCATTCAAGCTTATGATGGTGAATTTGAAATTATTAAAGAAGCATTAGTTAATACAACTGATATGCTCAATGAAACCATATCGCAAATCAATTTAGTATCAGAGCAGGTTGCATCCGGTTCAGAACAGGTATCCGGCGGAGCGCAGGCACTTTCACAAGGCGCAACCGAACAGGCAAGCTCCATAGAAGAGTTATCCGCAACTATTAATGAAATTTCCTCACAAATAACTCAAACCGCAGAAAATGCATCCAAAGCAAAAGATTATTCAATCGCAGTCAACGCCTCGACTATTCGCAGCCAGCAGCTGATGAATGACATGATTGAAGCAATGAATGAGATCAGCAATACATCAAATCAGATTGAAAAAATTATAAAAAGCATTGATGATATCGCATTCCAAACAAATATTCTCGCATTAAATGCAGCCGTGGAAGCAGCGCGTGCCGGTTCGGCAGGCAAGGGATTTGCTGTAGTGGCAGATGAAGTGCGAAACCTTGCAGGAAAATCAGCTGAAAGCGCAAAAAATACTTCAGAGCTTATCCAGAATGCATTGCATGCGATCAAAAAGGGAACCGTAATTGTATCCGAAACAGCTAAATCTCTGCAGGAAGTGGTGCAAGGTTCGGAAAAATCCTCCGATATTATCCAATACATTGCAGATGCCAGCAATGAGCAGGCACAATCCATCGTTCAGGTAAACATAGGCATTGAACAGATTTCGTCAGTAGTGCAGACAAACAGTGCGACAGCAGAGGAAAGTGCGGCTGCAAGCGAGGAATTATCCGCACAGGCACAAACCTTAAATGAATTGCTGGAAAAATTTATATTGAAAGATAATGAATCCGTATATTACGAAAATGAAATGTTTTAATAATAAAAACGGTTTACAAGATTATATTAAACACTAAAGGGGCATGTTCATCTGTTGATGTATGCCCCTTGTTATTCAATACAATAATTTACTTAACATTTACCCGGCTATTCAGCGACTACAATTTTTACAAAACGCTTTTTCCCGATTTTTAATACATCCCCATTGACCAGGATTGCATCATAATCCTCAAGCTTTCGCTGATTAAGCTGCACTCCGCCCTGCTGAATCAGCCTTCTAAATTCTCCGTTGCTGGATGCGAAATCTCTTTCCACAAGCATCGGAATGATTTCGGCCAATTGACTCTCTTTTGTAATATGAAGCTCAGGTATCTGTTCGGGAATCGATTTTTTGCCGAATGCCGTATCATAGTATTCCATCGCCTGAATTACTTCCTGCTCTGTATGGTACAGTCCGGTAATAATTTTTGCAAGAGAATACTTGACATCCCTCGGATTTTTACCTTCTTGCAGTTCCTTCCTGACAGCTTCTATATGGTCAGGATGCTCATCTGTAGCCAGTTCAAAGTATTTCAAAATCAACTTATCCGGAATCTCCATAACTTTTTTGAACATCACCTGGGCGGATTCATAAACTCCGATGTAGTTTCCGAGGCTCTTGCTCATTTTTTCCACACCGTCCAATCCTTCCAAAAGCGGCATAAATATTGCTATCTGCTGTGGCTGGCCAACAGACTTCTGCAAGGTGCGCCCCATCAGTATATTAAATGTCTGGTCGGTTCCGCCCAGCTCAACATCGGCTTTGAGTGCGACGGAATCATAGGCCTGCATCAACGGATAAAAAAATTCATGAATGCCTATGGGGACATTATTGCTGAACCGATTTTTAAAGTCATCCCTTTCCATCATTCTGGCAACAGTGGTGGTGGAAGCAAGTTTAAGAACATCTTCAAAATTCAGTCTGCTCAGCCATTCACTGTTGTAGCGGACAGTTGTTTTCTCCTTGTCAAGCACCTTGAATATCTGTTCAAAATACGTGCGTGAATTCTCCTTTACCTGCTCATCGGATAAGGCGTTACGTCCCTTTGATTTTCCGGATGGATCGCCTATCTTTCCGGTAAAGTCTCCTATGATAATAACGGCTNNCCTGCATCTGTTTGATTTTTCTGAGCACCACGGCATGACCTAAGTGAATATCCGGTGCGCTCGGGTCAAGTCCCAGCTTAATTACCATGGGACGATTGTTTTTAATCGATTCCGTCAGCTTGCTTTTTAATTCTTCCTCGTCAACCAGCATGCTGACACCCTTTGTAATAATACGGAATTGTTCCTCTACAGTTTTCATTTCCAACTCTCCTTGAATATTAAATATTATTTAATACAAGCAAAGTCTATAAGATTGGGAAATAAAAAAATCTCGACCTTCATTTAAAGAAGGACGAGAATACTCCCGTGTTACCACCTTACGTTCACAGACAACTCGCATTGCCTGTCTCTTCGAGTACGCCACAAATATGGATTATACTCTAAGCACTATAACGTGTGCAGGAAACCGTCACAGCCTACTTGATAACGTTCGGTGCGAAGCTCAAAGACGTATTCATAACCGGTCCTGCAATGCGCCTCTCATCATCCGGCAGCTTTCTGTATGCGGTACATGGTTACTACTTGTTCTTATCACAGCTTTTTAAATCTTATACTCCGAAATGCAGATGTCCCTGCAAATCTTCGTTGTGCAGATATTAAATTTAAATGTATTATATTCAATAGAAATAAAATTGTCAAGCCCCTCTGAAAATAAATCTTATAATTCGTTTGCCTTTTTTTGACAGTATCGTGAAACGAAGACTTATACGGTCATTTTTTAAAATAATCGTAGAACTCCTTCAATTCCGCTTTCTTTTCAACCGGAAGCTGTGTTTTCCTGATTCCCTGTATAGCTCCTTCCAAAGCATAAAGCCTGTGAATACATGCAGAACTGTCGATGGCTTTTATTTTCAGCCACGCATCCTTGCTGCCAATCTCTTTCAACTGCTCATATGTGTTAATTCCGACTTGATTTAGCTGTTCCTCCACTACCTTGCCGATATTCGGCAATTCAGATAATTTTCCCATACTGCACCTCCAGAAAGATTATAAATTTTTTACAACTAAAGTAATATAACTTAATTCTAAAATCGCAAATTACATCATTCAGCGTACTTCATTTTCGTTTAACAGAAAATACCAAATGAAGCATATCAACACCGCGATAATGCTTGCTAAACTTGCCAATACAAGTCATACCATTTCGTTTCGCCACATTTTGTGATGGTATATTTGTATCCCGGATAATAGAATACACTTCTTTGGCATTCAGCTTATCGAAGGCGTATTCTTTACAGGCAATCGCAGCTTCACTCGCATATCCGCAATGGCAGTATTTTTTTTGNNAATGCCAGTATTTTTTTTGAAAAAGATATCCGACTTCCATAACCTTGCTGCTGTTGTAATCCTGCATAGTTAATCCGCACTGCCCGATCATGATACCTGTTTCCTTCAAAATAACCGCCCATAGTCCAAAACCATACTCTTTATAACGCTCAATCTGTTTGTTGAGCCAGCTTTGAGCCTCATCACCGCTGAATGCACCCTCATAGGCATACATTACATCTTCATCCCGTAAAATTTTACATAGTGACGGAAAATCCTCCTGTACCATTTCCCTTAAAATCAGTCTTTTTGTTTCTAAAACCATGCCAGCGGTCTGTTCCATTTTTTATAAATTCCCTTTCACACCAAGTTGAATTTTATAAGTATTTTATTATGGATATTTTACTATAAATCGCATGATTTTTGAAGTATGTATTATATTTTTCATGCTATTTTCTAAAAACCGCTGCCGTCAATTATGCCTGTACAAATTAAATCAAAGCCGCCGTACTTTCAAAAAAATGGATTTGCGTTTGCCGTTTTATGTTCCTCTCTGAACTATGCATGTGCAAAATAAGATACATATTTTATATCAAATATGAATTTGCTCTGTGCCAATAATACTGTTGATGACACTATTACGGATGATGATTATCCTTTCGGAGCCGGAGTGTTAAATTCATAAAGGAAGCAAAAAAACTTCAAATAAATAAAAAACCGTAAAGTTATAATTCATGCGGAATAAATTGCCATCAGTTTATTGATTTTTCCATAACAACCTTGTTATCTGTAATTAATTCTTTCTTTCTAAAGCCATATTTATCGTAAACCCAGTAAGGTGTAAATCCTTCCGGCCATTCATATACACCAATGCCTTCCAGTTGTTTTCGAGAAAACATATTGTAATTCATTTCAAGATACAGCATTAATTCATCTATCATCTCTTTTCTCGGCATGCCTAATCCCACCTCATAACAGCCAACCGTCAAATAGTCCCCGTCATGTCCTGTGCTTCCGGTAAGGAAGCCATAGTTTTTAATGATTTCACGCGGTAAAACTTCAAGTAATCCTATTACCTTATTTTTGTGCTTTGCATAAATACCGGCACAACTTTCCTCGCTCCACACCTGATCAAATACTTGCTTCTTAAGATCGGTGCACTGCCTATGGAACCGCTCAGGAGGATTGCCGAACGGATAGTTCTTAAGGCACATTGTTATCTCCTCCGTAAATGTATCTTTTGTTATCGGTATTCATGAGATTTCTTCATTAATAATCAATTTTCTGAACTGCTGCACTGAAATGTTGTCTGAAGTTAAAGAATAGCTCTCGTCATTGCAATCATCCTCAGCAATGCCCAAAGCTGAATATATTTTCATCTTGTTAAGCGGCACTGAGTCAATTAACCTTCCGTTGTAAAACACATCTGTAAAACAGGTTTCAATCATTCTTCCGTTAGTGGCAAGGCCGTTATGCTCGTACAGTTTCTTCTGATACGCAGAGAAACATGAGAAGACCGATGACGTAATTTCCACATTCTTATTTTCCAGCCATTCATGCAGAATGCCAACGAAAGCCATACTTGCTTCGCATATCGGTGAATATACAACTTCAATCCGTATCAAAACGTTATCACTCCTTAGCTAATAGAATATATTTTATTATAACTAATTAAGAAACAAAAATAAACAGACAAATTTCTTTTCGAAATTTGTCTGTTTATTAAGTGCGGATGACAGGACTTGAACCTGCATGAAATTGCTCTCACACGGACCTGAACCGTGCGCGTCTGCCAATTCCGCCACGCCGGCATGTTGAAAGGTTAGTATTTAGTACTAAGGCGGTAACCGGATTTGAACCGGTGATGAAGGTTTTGCAGACCTCTGCCTTACCACTTGGCTATNNGTCTGCCAATTCCGCCACATCCGCAGAACTTTAAGTGACTTGAATATAATAACACATATAGTATAAAAAAGCAACACCTTTTTTTACTTTTTTCAAAACGGAACGGTATGGAGGCCGTTCCCGAAAATTTACATATCTTATTTCTTATTCAAATATTTCTATGCTGTACTTTTTGCTTAATTCAGCTTTTTTGTCAACATATGTTTTTTCTTGTTTTTCCATGAAGCAGCCGTCTTTAGCTTCCTGATGCGATTCTTCCAGGCTTGCATCTTTTGCCTGAATGTGGTCTGTTAATTTTATAATGTGGTAACCGAACTGTGTTTTAACAGGCTCGCTGATTTCTCCCACCTTCATGGAGAAAACCGCATCTTCAAATTCCGGAACCATCTGACCTTTTCC
>DMJQ01000198.1 GCA_003457065.1 Clostridiales bacterium | reverse complement strand
ATCGGATATCTTATATTTAAAAGGCTGCATATACTTGTATTTATCATATAGTCTCCTTACATTTACTGATTTTGTACCGCAGTCAGCATTAATAAGAGAAAACGCCCGTCAGGCGTTTTTTTCCGTTTAATTTGTCTGCTTGCTTTCAATATAATCCACAATGTTTCCTACTGTAACGAGCTTGCCGTAATCGTCTTCTTCAATTACCACGTCAAGTTCATCTTCGATTTTGCTTATTAATTCGAATAAGTCCAGTGAATCCGCGCCAAGATCATCCTTTATTTTGCTTTCTAACTTTATATTTTCCTCTTCAACATCCAATTCTTCAACTAAAATTGCTTTTATTTTTTCTAAAATCATTACATCCTCCAAATTGTAATATTGTTTTGATTTTAATATTTATCCGATATCTGATATTTTGATATTCGAAGTATATAATAAAAAAATTACTTTGTCAATATTTTTTTTAATACAAACTGACCCTCTAAACGACAGCCGTTTGATGACAAAGTAAAATTTAATACTGTTATTTATATATTGCTTAACCTGCCAATGACAGTTTTACAGCATTACGCTTTTTATTGCTTCTCTTATATGTTCCGCAGCCTTTCCGTCACCGTAAGGATTGACAGCATTGGCCATTTTTCTGTATTCCTCTTCATCGTTGATGAGAGTATCTATCTCTTTATATATTACATCTTTTTCAGTTCCGGCCAGCTTTGCCGTGCCTGCCTCGATTCCTTCGGGTCTTTCTGTTTCCGCCCTAACAACCAGAACCGGCTTACCAAGTGACGGAGCTTCTTCCTGAACTCCTCCGGAATCTGTAACCACCAAGTAACATTTTGTCATTAAATTTGTAAACGGCAGATAATCAAGAGGCTCGATTAAATGGACATTTTCCATGTCTTTGAACACCCTTCTTGCTATTTCTCTCACTTTGGGATTTAAATGCATAGGGTATATAACTTCAACGTCCTTGTTTTTTTCTGCGGCTTCTTTAACGGCAGAAAAAATATTCTCCATGGGCTCTCCTATGTTTTCTCTCCTGTGTGCAGTCAGTAATATTACTTTTTTGTTTTCAAAACTTATACGGTTGAGTCTTTCATCTTCAAATCTGTAGTTTTCATCTATAACCCATTTAAGTGCATCTATTGAAGTGTTTCCGGTAATGAATATCTTACTGTCATCGTAGCCTTCTCTTAAAAGATTGCTTCTTGATGTCTCAGTCGGCGCAAAATGGAAATCCGTCAACACACCCGTAAGTCTTCTGTTTGCTTCCTCAGGATACGGAGAATACAGATTGCCGCTTCGCAACCCTGCTTCCACATGTCCGATTTTAACCTGGTGATAAAAAGCTGCCAGTGCTCCCGAAAATACCGTCGATGTATCTCCCTGCACAAGTACCAGATCCGGTTTGACTTCTTCAATTACATCTTCCAATCCTGTTATCGATTTGCATGTGATCTGAGTCAGCGTCTGACCGCTTTGGAATATATTCAGGTCATAATCGGGTTCGATGTCAAATATTCTTAAAACCTGATCAAGCATGTCCCTGTGCTGAGCAGTTACACATATTTTTGTTACGAAATGCTCCTCATCATTTTTCAAAGCCTTCACTATCGGAGCCATTTTAACGGCTTCAGGGCGCGTCCCGAAAATGATCAGAACTTTCATTTTATTCATAAATCCTCCTAATAAGTTTGTGAGCAATTGATTCAATCGCTTTTTATCGCTTATCAACAGCTTTTATTGTTCTTTCTTTTTAAACAGACCGCCTATCTTGGCAAAATAGAATACCGCAATTACCACGATTGACGCAACTATTATGCCGGTAAACGGATCCGTGTCGGCAATGGCTATTGATACTATTCCCAACATCATACTGATAAAATACATTATCAATACAGTCTGCCTTTGATTAAGTCCTGATTTCATGAGCTTGTGATGCAGGTGATCCTTATCTGCCTGCATTATCGGTTTTTTATTTATAAATCTTCTTATGATTGCAAAGGTTGTATCAAAAATAGGAAGCCCAAGAGCAAATACAGGCACCACCAAAGCAATCGCCGCTACACTTTTAACCATTCCGAGGACAGACGTCACTGCCAGCATGTATCCTAAAAGAAGCGCTCCCGTATCTCCCATGAATATTTTCGCAGGATTAAAATTAAACGGTAAAAACCCCAAAGATGCACCTGCAATTATTGCGCACTGCATTACTATGAAATCATGTCCCATATTTGATGCCGTGAAAAGAAGCGTGGTGGCAGCTATGCTTGCAACCCCTGAAGCCAGTCCATCAAGACCATCTATTAAATTAATCGTATTTGTAATTCCCACCAGCCAGAACAATGTCAGCGGATATGACAGCCAGCTGAGCAAGTAGCTCATGCCTGTGGATGAAAGAGGGTTTGTAATAAAATGAATCTGTACTCCGCCTCTTATAGCAACAACGGCAGCAATTACCTGCATGAACATTTTTATCTTGGCAGGCATGTCGTACATATCATCCACAATACCTGTAAGAACTATTATTGTCGCTCCCGCCATTATGTGCAAATTTATTGAGTTGTGCGGCATATATACAAACATACACGCCATTATTGAAATATAAATCGCCAGTCCGCCAAAATACGGCATAGGTTTATTGTGTATTTTTCGCGGATCTTTAGGCACATCCATAGCTCCCACCTTAATTGCAAGTTTCCTGGCAGGAGGTGTCATTATAAAAGAGATGATTACAGCTGAAATAAAAGCTATAGAATAACCGGCCATCATTTATCCTCTACCTTGTCTGTTTTTTCTATTTCCATTAATTTATTGACTCTGTTTGCGTGTCTTCCGCCTTCAAATTCCGTTGAAAGCCATACATCAACAATGTCTGTGGCAACACCTTTTCCCAGTACACGCTCTCCCATGGCAAGCATGTTTGCATCGTTGTGCATTCTTGACATCTTTGCCATATATTCATTTGTGCACAGAGCACATCTTATTCCCTTTACTTTGTTTGCGGCGATGGAAATTCCTATGCCGGTTCCGCAGATTATTATTCCTTTGTCAGCTTCTTTGCCGGCAACCATTTCCGCAGCCTTTTTTCCGTAATCGGGATAATCCACGGAATCCGTGTTGTAAACCCCTATATCTGTTATATCATAACCTTTTTTTGTCAGATGTTCCTTGACAGCTTCTTTTAATTGAAACCCGCCATGATCACACGCCATTACTATTTTCATTTTCTCCTCCGTTTTAACGATTGACACTCAATCGACCGAGCAATTATTAAGCCGCAAAGCAACAGAAAGACAGCTGCCACTCTCGCTCATCTGTTGTTTTTTCGCTGCTCATACATACTTACCGCATTTATATTTTTTATTATTTTATTCAGCTGTTCCTTTATTTCTTCTGCACTTCTCTCATAACTATTATAGTCTAAGCCAAAAGGATCGGCAATATCCAAATTTCTGCCCTTTGCATTTTCACCATTAATAATACAGGCAAATTCCTTCAGTGTATACACTCTGTCCGAACATCCAGCAACAGCATTTAAAATCATCGCTTTGTGACTTTCCGTCATGGTAAGAATCAGATCAGACTCTTCAACGATATTTTTTGTAAGCTGTCTTGCCTTATGATCTCTTATGTCGATTCCTTTTTTTATTAAAGCATCAATTGCTTTTTTATTGGAGGCTTCACCTTCAAAAACGCTGATTCCCGCCGATGATACGCTGATATCTTCTATGTTTGATTTTTCAAGCAAGTACTTAAAGATGCCTTCAGCCATGCTGCTCCTGCAGGTATTTCCGGTACAGACAAATAATATATTCATAAATACCTCACACATTTATTGTTTCGCTGGACGCTTTTCCCAACCTGTTCATTATTGCTTTTCCCAGCCCTTTTTCATCAACTGCTTCGGCAAGGATAATATCAACTCCCAGGTGGTCAAAATTTCTCAATGATTTAAATAACATGGACGAAATAGTAAGAGGCTTTGTTCTGTCTCCGCATATAATCGTTAATTTCCCGGCATAACTTTTTTCAGTCTGCTCTGTGGACATAATTCCTGTTTTATATCCCTCGGCCTGAAATTTATCATAATCCTCATTTATTTTCTCGGCAATTTTTTCTACATCGCCTTTATAGAGAATGACTTTGGCTTTTGGAGAATAATGCCTGTATTTTTGACCAGGTGATTTAGGAATTATCTTTTCGTTGCTCTTGATAATTGCAGGATCATATTCACATTTTCCCAACACGCTTATTATGTCTTCTCTCGTGACTCTTCCGGGCCTTAAAATCATCGGGAACTCACTTGTCATATCGACTACGGTGGATTCCAGCCCTATATCCGTGCTACCGCCGTCAANNCGCCCTTGCCCATGAGATCCTCTATGACATGGCTTGCTTCTGTCGGACTCGGCTTTCCGGACGTATTTGCGCTTGGTGCCGCAATCGGCTTCCCACTCTCTTTTATGAGGGCAAGAGCAATTTTATTTACCGGAAAACGGATTGCGGCAGTTTTAAGACCGGCGGTTATTTTGTCCGATAAAATATTCTTTTTATATAAAATCATGGTCATAGGACCGGGCCAGTATTTCTCTGCCAGCTTTCTGGCATTGCCGGGAACTGTTTCTGCAAGACCGTATAATTCGTCAAAATCTGCTATATGCACAATCAAAGGGTTGTCCTGAGGTCTTCCCTTGGCTTTGAATATCTTGTCAACGGCTTCATCATTCAACGCATCTGCGCCGATGCCATAGACTGTTTCAGTGGGAAATACAACCACACCTCCATTGTTTATAATGCGTGCCGCTTTCTTAATAATGCTGTAATCTATATTTTCAGGATCCATTTTAACTATTTCGGTTTCAATTATTTCTACCATACATACACTTCCTATTTATATTGATGATTGTTCCCCAGCCTTCCTGCCACTGTTTCGCTATTGTTCATTATATACTACATTATCCCCATAAACAAGATTTTACTTCTTAAATATTTTTCTGCTTAACTTTTTATTTCTTAAATTAAGAAATTAACATATATATTAGTATAGAATATTAGGAGGACAAAATAAAATTGGATGTTTTATATTATTTTATGACAGGATTTATAATAGGAGGTATCGGCACATTCATCGGAGGCTTAATTTCCATCATGGTTCATAAGCCAAGCGACAGAACCATATCCGGAATGTTAAGCTTTGCAGCCGGCATAATGCTGTCGATCGTATCCTTTGACCTTATGCCTGAAGCGTATGAAATAGGCGGTTTTTTTATAGTTACATTGGGGCTTACAATCGGACTGTTAATAGTATTTATTGCAGAAAAGATACTTCCTTCCCCAAAACTGAATCGTTATAAGGGAAAAAAATTAAGCTACATAAAAATGAGCTTAATTATAATGATTAGCATGAGCCTTCATAACTTCCCTGAAGGAATTGCGGTTGGCTCAAGTGCTGTTTATTCCGAAAATCTGGGTTTAAAAATAGCCTTTCTTATTGCCGCCCACGATATACCGGAAGGCATGAGCGTTGGTGTTCCTCTGGCAATGGCAGGCTTATCACCTAAGAAAGTCATACTGCTGACACTGCTGACAGGTCTTCCCACAGCATTCGGTGCTGTCTGCGGCGCTGCCCTGGGAGGCATCTCAAAATACTTTATAGCTTTCTGCCTTTCTGCCGCAGCAAGCAGCATGCTTTATGTTTCGGCAAATGAGCTCATACCGGAAGCCAATATTCTGCACAGGGGAAAAAGCAATGCAGTCGCTCTGCTGATAGGTTTTGTCTGCGGATGCTACCTGTCTTTTGCAATGTAGCTATGCTTATGCTTCCATATATATTTTTTCATATATGAGACTGTTATCTTCAATGATTGATTTGAGCCTGTCAATATCATCTCCGAAAAATCTTATGCACAGACCGCAGCTTGAACTTATGCTTCTTGGCACCGGTATTATTTTATATTGTATATCATATTTTCTTAAAGCTGATTCCACCTTCATGGCATAGGAAACTGATTTAAATGTCATGTAATTATACTGCTTCATAGTTATACCTTCTGTACATCTAAAAGTAAATTTCTTACTCATTAAGTTAATATAAGTATAACACACCGGCAGTTATAATCTAATAAAATAAAGTTATAATCATCTCATCGATTATAACTTTATTTTATTACATCTCATCTAAAGTAAGACCATATCCTTCTAAAAATTCATCCATGAATATTTTAACGTCCTGCTTGTCCATATTGTTGATTTCCTTAAGCAGGGACTGTTTTGCCTTTATAAATTCCCTGTTGCCCGACTTTTCTTCTTCAATGCACTTGATATATGCACTTATTTTATCGGCAGCCTTGACTGTCTTCCAGATTTCCGCATCTTCATCTCTCGGAACAAGCACGGAAGCATAATCATCCCGAAAGTCATCCGGCAGCATTTCTAAAAGGATTCTGTTTGCCGACATCTCGACTTCCTTATACGCCTTATTTATTGCAGGATTAAAATACTTCACGGGAGTAGGTAAATCTCCGGTTAAAATTTCTGAAGCATCGTGATAAATGGCATACAGCACAGTTTTGTACAGGTCTGTATTCATATTCAGACGCTTCTTTTGAATAATTGCAAGAGCATGCGCAATTACCGCAACATCCAGACTGTGTTCAGACACATTTTCCTCTTTTATGCTGCGCATTAAACCCCAGCGGTTTATATATTTCATTCTTGATATGAAAGCAAAAAAGTTTGATTTTTTCATTTCCAATCCTCACAAAGCAATATTCAATTATGTTAATTTTACCTGCTCTTCAAAGGGTGTCAATTTGTTATTTGCATCAGTTATTTGCAGTGGCACCGTTACTTTTCATTATTTGTTTCATTCCGTCCGTGGTTTCGATTCTGCCGTCTTTAAACACCCACATAGCTTCTACACCGTCCAATGATTCCACTAACTGCCTGCCTTCTTCATACGAAAGCAAGAATACTGTCGTCGACAAAAAGTCGGCTTTTCCGGAATCTGCGGTAACCACAGACACGGCTCTGAAATAATCTCCCGGCATCAGTGTTTTCGGATCAATCAAATGGTGGATCACTTTATCTCCAACCATATAAAATCTTTGGTAATCACCGCTTGTTACCACGGAAGCATCCGTTAAAAATACTGTTTCCAAAATGCTTTCTTCTGAATTTCCTATTGCGCTGTCTTGATTCTGAATTCCGACTCCCCATTTGTCTCTTATGCCGTCCATGGGTTTTCCGAAAGCACGAATATTTCCGCCTGCGCTTATGATTCCAGATTTAAATCCTTCTTCGGTTATTTCGCGCACAACTACCTCTGTGGCATAACCCTTTGCAACAGCACCCACATCAAGGCTCATTAAAGGATCGTTCAGGTAGACTGTACTGCTATCCACATCCACTATTACCTTGTCGATGTCTGTGTGTTCACTTGCCGCAAGCAAATCATCCATGGGAGGTATTTTTGCATTTTCAGGATCTGCCTCTGCTTCATCTCTGTACTCATGCCAGATTTCAAGAACGGAACCCATGGCTATGTTAGTTTGTGTTCCCACATCTTCGTACATATTCTTAGAGAAAAGGATTAAATCAATAATGTCTTTGCTGACCTTTACCGGCTTCACGCCTGCATTGTCATTGATTGTTTTTATGTTGTTGATTCCTTCATAGTCATTGTATTTATCATATAACTTGTGAAGTTCCAACATCCTTTCGTGGATTTTTTCCACATATCCGTTAAATTCTTCTTCTGTTTCAGTATAGCCCACAACCTGTGTCACAGTATCAAATGTATCTAAAAAAGTAGATGAATACTTTTTATATGCCTCCTGTTCAGGTGCCGGATTTTCATTATCAACTACCGGATCTTCATTATGCTGACAGCCTGTCATAAAAGTAAAAATTAAGATTCCTGTCAGAATTAAAGCAACTATCTTCTTCATGTTTATCACCCCAAGTTATAATACCAAATAAAATTAATAATATCAATAAAATAATTCTCAAAACCCGGTACTCATAGGCGGCTTACCCATTCTGTCGCTTTAGCGGATATGCCTCATGACTTGAAACACACGGATTTTATATTTACAAAAAATATTATAGCTGCTGCGGCAGCGATAAATCCGCCATCCACGTTAATCTCAGAATGACGGACACGTCTGTTGCAGCAGCCTTTACTGCTTTAATTCATAATTAGCTTTTAAACGTGCTGCAGCATGTTTCTTCAGGATGGCCGGCATTTTTACCGTTTACGACTATTCTTGACGCATCACATTTTTTATTATCATTGTATACGCATTTTACCGCACTGCATTTAATATCTGTTTCACTTTTCGGTTCCTCAACGGAACTTTTAGCTCCGGGTTTCTGCTCTATAAATGTATCGCAGCATGTTGAACGGCTTTCATCAGCCCTTTCTCCATCCACATCCAGCGCAGAAGCCGTGCAGCCTTCTCTTTTGTTGTAATAACAGTTGGATACTGTACAAACAATATTTGCCATTTAAGTTTCCTCCAATTGAATTTTTCAATAGTTTAACCTTAATTGACCTTATTATTCAGCATGATTAACTACAGACTTTTGATGCGATCCGAATAATACGCCAGCAGCAAACCAAGCATTCTGCCGTAGCTTTTGACTCCGTCCTCCTGATTGTTGGCTTTTAAATAGCTGTCATTAACTTTATCGGATATTTCCGCAACCTTGGTTTCAAACTGCTTCCAATAAGCTGCCGATTGCCTCATATCATTTTTAACATCCTCCGAATAGGTTTGGGATAGCTCTGCAAAGGCATCATAGTCTTCATAGTACAGTGCATTCATGCTGTAAGAAAGAGCAAGCGTAGTACCGCTGTATGCAAAATCTTCAAAGCCTGAATTTATGCATGCAAGGTAGGAAATGAAATTTGCCTCATCCTCTCTCATAAAGCCTCGGAGGTGCACCAGTTCGTGCAGCATGGTGGAAGGTACCTGGTATGCCGGTATGCTCACATTTACATTCGCCTCAAATGTAAACGGAAAAAACATGCCCGTTATCCGCATGTGAGACATACAGTCCGAAAAAAACACGGTTTTCGGAGCAGGATAATTTCCCTTAAGGATTTCATACTTTTTGGAAATGTCATCAAAAGCTGTCTTAGCCCTGTCTGCCGTTTTGTGATAATCGCCGTCAAGAAGCTCTGCAGTTCCATCACCGCCCGTATTGAGATCTTTTCTCATTTCGTTGGCATCACTTATCAGTATTTTGCATAAGCCGATGAGTTCCGATTTTGTAGATTCCCTGATTTCAAGGCCGCTGTAATATGTAAATTCGTTTCTGTAATAATTAATGCCGCAAAAAAGAACGAACAAAAAGTATATTATGCTCAGTGCGGCAGCAATATTTAAAAAGAAATCTTTAAAATATCGTGATGACTTTTTAGTTATTGTTTTTGTCAAAGTCACAAGAAAATAAACAATTGCCGTAATTAGTGCCGCTATTATTACAAGCTCGGCAAGTGAAAAGCTTATCCTTGATGTGAGAGCTGAAACTGCCCCGGCAAAAACAGGATATACTTTCAAAGCATAAAATTCGGCAAAGTTCAGATTATACCTGGCATACAATGTAAGAACCAGTGAAACGGGCATGAGAGCCAGCACCAGAATTCTTTTTCTCATAAAAAATCCCCTTATATTACTTTTTTTATATTATAACATATTCTATATCTTTATTTATAAAAAATTAGCATTACTGCATAAAAATAAGGGAAGTATTGAAAAACCAATACGTAACTTAACTTTGTCCTTGCAGGACAACCTTGTATATGGTAAAATATATGCGAATAATATATTATTATACTGTGGGGGATTTCATGGAGGATATTTTTAAAAACATCATAGAAAATAATATTGAGTATACCAGTCAGGGTAACGTTGCCACATATATTCCGGAACTGGCAAAAGCAAATCCCGATGATCTCGGCGTATGTCTCATAACACTGGATGGACAGAAGTATTTTGCCGGCGACTACAGCAAAAAATTTACTATGCAGAGCATTTCAAAAATTTTGACGCTGATTTTGTCATTAATGGATAACGGTGAAAACAAAGTGTTTGAAAAGGTCGGCATGGAGCCTACAGGCGACAGCTTTAATTCAATTGTAGATCTGGAACTAAAAAATATCCATAAGCCTTTTAATCCTATGATTAATGCCGGGGCAATCGCAACTACTTCACTGCTGGCAGGTGATACTGTGGATTCAAAAATCGAAAGAATACTGAATCTTGCAAAAAAATTATCTGACAACGAAAATATTAAAATTAACGAAAACGTATACTTATCCGAGAAATTAACAGGTGACAGAAACCGCTCCATTGCATATTTCATGAAGAGCTGCAATGTGATAGAAGGCTCAGTGGAAGAAATTCTTGACGTTTATTTCAAGCAATGCTCCATAGAAGTGGACTGCCGTGATATTGCAAACATAGGCTGCGTCCTCGCCAACGACGGTATTTCTCCAAAGACCGGCGAAAACATTGTTCCAAGGCACATCTGCCGCATAACAAAGACACTGATGTCAACCTGCGGGCTGTATGATGCCTCGGGAGAATTTGCTGTTCACATAGGCATACCTGCCAAGTCAGGCGTTGGAGGCGGANNTAAAAAAATGGGAATCGGAGTGTACGGTCCGGCGCTGGATGAAAAGGGAAACTCCATTGCGGGCATTCAGATTCTGAGAGAACTATCGGAAAAATTGGATTTAGATATTTATTAATACAAAAAAGAGGCTGTGAACGAGTACATTCTAATGCCGTTAATCGGAGAATAGTATGCTCATATGCTGCAGCCTCTGTATTTTATTAATTTAACCTGTTATTAAAGGTCCCACAAATGCCCAGGCAATTACCCATATCCAAAGAGCTGCAGCGCCTATCCAGCTTGCCTTCATTACTTCCTTCATATTGTCGCATCTGGCAATACCCAGCTGTCCTGCCATGTTTGCCGTAGGATATAACGAACCTGTTATTCTCGTTGCAGCCAGTATGGCTGTCGCCCAGATTTCCATCGGAAGATTTACGCTGTTGACCAAATCAATAAACATTTCATGAACTATATTTATTTCAGCCACCGCAGCAGCTTCAATGCCAAATCCTCCTATCAGTGAAGCGATTATAACTACAATCGCCTTGCCGCCTCCCGAAATCAATCCTGTCAGCAGGTTCCCCAGTGCTTCAAAACCTCCTCCCAGGTTAATCATGCTGAACATGACTTCAAAGAATATGAATACAAGGAACATGTTAGTCATTTTTGATGCACCGTCAACAAATTCATCAATTGCTTCGTCAATGCCCATTTTGCTGCTCAGAGCAATTATGGCCGACAAAACCAGCATAACTATGATTGCATAACTTGTTCCCTGCTTTGTGACAATGCCGTAAGCAACTAAAAGTATGAACGAAACTACAAATAACAATGTGGTTCTCTTTTCTTCCTTTGTAATAACCATGTTGTCTATATGAATCATGTCATCTGTTATTTGATAAACTTCCTTGCCTCTGTATTTTTTTTGGATTCTTAAAACTGCAAACCATGTTGATCCCAGCCATACCAAGCTGAATGGTATAACAGCCCAAAGCATCAGCCTTCCGTAAGAAAGACCGGTAACTCCCATAGTTGCTATTGTTACGCCTGTGAGTGGCCCTACAATCAAACCGACCTCTCCTGATACTCTCAGCAATGAAGCTACCGCGCTTGGAGTCAGACCAACTGCAGCTACAAGAGGAATAATGACAGCAGCGATTACGGCATTTCCGCCTGCCAGAGTTCCAAGCAGACCGCATATGACAATTGATGAGATTATTGTTGCCAGCATTCCTTTTTTCTCGCTGTTTACTCCTATTTGTTTTACAATCCAGTAAACCAATGTGTGACTCACTTTAGCCTTGTTCATTAAGAACCCGAGACCGCTGCCAAACATAATGATTAAGCCTATGGTACCTAAGAATGAGCCTAATGCCGAATTAAAAATCGATGCAAGATTCTGAATATTCTGTCCTGTCAAAATTGCCGCTACTATAACGCCGACCACAAGGCCTGCCAGGTTAGACTTGTTTCTGAACACCATGACAAGGTAAGCCAAAAGCGGAATTAATGCCAACAATGACGGTGTCGTTTTGATTAATGCCCAGCTTCCTAATTGTAATTCCATATTCTCCTCCTAATTTATTATTTTTATTTAAGCTGTAACAGCTTATTGTTCGGCAGGGAAAAACTCCGTCTTATTGTTAATCCAAGTATCTTATGCCGTTAATCTTTTTGATTCCGAGACCAGGATCGTCATTTAATGTAATCTTATATTCATTAAATACTGCTCCGCCCTCTACCGGATCTTCACTGCAAAGAACAGGTCCGTCCAGATCTATTTTTGTTATTATGCTTTTAGCTGCTGCAAGATGCACTGCGGCATTTACGCTGACCTTTGCCTCGAGCATACATCCTATCATGCATTCAACTCCGTATATCTCGGCAACAGAACAGATTTTTAAGGCATTGTGCAGACCGCCTGTCTTCATCAGTTTAATATTTACGAAATCCGCAGCTCTTTTCTGTAGAATAGTAAGCGCATCTTCGGGAGAAAATACCGCCTCATCTGCGAGAACCGGAATAGAAATATTGTCTGTAACATATTTCATGCCATCAATATCGTGAGCAACAACCGGCTGCTCAACAAATTCAATATCGAGTCCTTCATCTTCCATCTTCCTCAGTGCCTTGACAGCTTCCTTCGGTTTCCATCCCTGGTTGGCGTCGATTCTCAGCTTGACATCATAACCTACTGCCTTTCTTATGGCTTTCATCCTCTCAATATCCCTGGCAGCATCTTTTCCGACCTTTATCTTCAATGTTTCAAATCCTCTGTTTATGGCATCAATGCTGTCCCTTGCCATCTCCTCAGGATCATTCACACTAATTGTTATGTCGGTTATAATTTCTTTTCTGTGACCGCCCAGCAGTTTGTAAAGAGGCGCATTATACAGCTGTCCGTACAGGTCATAAAGCGCTATGTCAACAGCGGCCTTGGCACTGGAATTTTTTATTACGCTTTTGTCAAGCTTGAGCATAATATCTTCAAAGTTTTCAATATCCATGCCTATAATGCTTTTGATTATATGTTCCTTTAAAGCTCCGATTATAGCACCCTTCGTATCTCCTGTTATAACGCCTGTTGGAGGAGCTTCACCGTAACCAACGTGTCCTGTGTCCGTATGAATTTCCACTATAATGTCTTCAACACTGTTTACTGTTCTCAGCGCTGTTTTAAACGGTGTTTTAAGAGGCACTGATATTTCACCTATTCTAATGTCTGTAATTTTCATGTTTTCCCTCCATAATCTGATTTCTAATTATACCGGCATAAGTCTTTTCTTGTTAGCATGCTGTTTAAACATACCGCTAATTTGCCAGTTCTTTTATGGCCGCCGCCATTACCTGAATGTTTTTCATCAATGAATCTATTTCTATATATTCATCCGGTTTGTGTTCCACCATCGGCTGTCCTTTGAGTATAGGTCCGAATGCAACTATGTTTTCCATGGATTTTGCATATGTTCCTCCGCCGATTGAAATCAATTCTGCCTTTTCACCGAATTGTTCTTCATAAACTTTCTGGAGTTTTTTAATAAATTCGGTGTCCGGAGACACATAAAGACTCTTTTTATGTCTCAGAAAAACTTCTTCTAATTTTCCAATGCTCATTTTTTCCTTAAATATATCGATGAATTCTTCAAATGTCTTTGTTACAGGATATCTCATATTGATTTCAAGACTTATTTCATTTTCATTGCCTTCCATAACTCCCATGTTGAGTATGAACTTTCCGGATATGTCATCCTCCAGATAAATTCCCAGGCTTTCACCGCTTAAATCGGTGCCGATATACTTGTTGAAGAAATCAATAAATTCCTTCATATCTCCGTCAAAACCAAGCTTGCCCAAAAACTGCATCAGGTATGTGATTGCATTTTTACCTTTTTCGGGTGTGCTTCCGTGAGCAGATACTCCATAACACCTGATAATTACTAAATTATTTTTTTCTTCTAATTTTATATTTTCGGTTTCTTCTGCAGCTTTCCTTATATGTTGTGCCTTATTTTCAGTTATAAGTATTTCGGCTTCCGCATAATCAGGAACCACATTTGAGGCAATACCGCCTCTGATTGATTTTAAAATCATGTCACCGCTTTGATTCAGTTTTCTTTTATACTTGCCTGTGACAATTCCCTTTTCACCGTTGATGATGGGATATTCCGCATCTGGAGTAAACCCCGCAACAGGCATCTCGCCGCCATTGTCAACATAATGCTTTACACACTTGCTGCCTGTTTCTTCATTTAATCCGAAAAATAATCTCACTCTTCGCTTTAAAGGAATATTTAAATCCTTGATTGTCTTTAATGCATACAAAGCACCGATTGTAGGACCTTTGTCATCCGTGGTTCCTCTTCCGTATATTTTTCCGTCATGTATCTCAGCAGCATATGGCGGATATGTCCAGCCATCGCCTTCAGGTACAACGTCTAAGTGCCCAAGAACGGCAATCATCTCATCACCTAAACCATACTCCGCGTAGCCGACCATGTTGTCGACATTTACGGTTTTAAAGCCTAAATTTTCAGAAAGCTCCAAGCAATATTCCAAGGCTTTGTGCACTCCTTCACCAAAAGGCATTCCGTCCTTCGGCTCGTCTTCAACACTTTTTATTTTCACGCAGCCCTGAACGCTTTTTATGATTTCATCTTTCATTTCTTTAATTTTTTCATTTATCATAATATCACTCCCCTCATTACTATACTATATTATTATATACAAAAAAACCCGCAAAAAAACAAGTAAAGTTTTTTGCTGGGTTTTATTTACTCCGATATAGTTGTTGCTAAATCACATAAACAAAGCAGCTGCATATAAAATTCGCTTTTACATTCGGTATTTATAACGCATTTTAACACATAACTGCAGCTTTTAGAGATATTACGATTATATCGTATATAATATCACCGCAGGTCTGCATGAAATCCTTTTCATAAATATTATATATTATTTCGAAATAATTTTCAAGCTTAATTTTATAATTTTGCCCATTAAAAAAGATGGTCTTTTAACCCATCTTTTTTAATTGTTTTAATGATACTATTTTACTTCTTTTACGTCGTAGCCTGCATCAGTAACTGCTTTTGACAACACGTCGCTGCTTACTTCCTTAGTCAGTGTAACGTCTGCTGATTTATTTGCCAGATCCACAACAGCATTTTCAACTCCGTCTATTGATTTTAATGCTTTCTCGACTGCCGCCTTGCAATGTCCGCAGCTCATTCCTTCAACTTTTAAAACCTTCTTCATTTCTTTTCCTCCATTTATATTTGATTTATTTTATAAGTCTTTATTTATGACTTGTGAGNNATTGCCGTATTAGATTTTCCGGCTTCGTCTGTTGTTCTGACCGGCTTGAAGAATTTAAGTCTCAATGCATTAGATACAACCGAAACCGAGCTGAGGCTCATGGCTCCCGCCGCAAACATCGGATTTAACTTCCAGCCCAGCAGGTTGAAAAATATTCCTGCTGCCAGCGGTATGCCTATTGTGTTGTAAATAAATGCCCAAAACAGGTTTTGTTTTATATTTCTTATTGTGGCTTTGCTCAGCTGCACTGCAGTTGCCGCATCCAACAGGTCGCTTCTTATCAATACTATATCCGCAGATTCTATGGCAACATCGGTTCCCGCTCCTATGGCAATACCAACATCAGCTCTTGCAAGAGCCGGAGCATCATTGATCCCGTCTCCGATCATTGCAACCCTTCTGCCCTGTTCCTGAATTTTCCTAACTTCTCTTTCTTTGTCCTGAGGAAGAACTTCGGCAATAGCTCTTGTTATCCCAAGCTGCTTTCTTATGGCTTCCGCTGTTTTTTTATTGTCACCCGTAAGCATTACAACTTCGATTCCCATTGATTCAAATTCTTTTATCGCTCTTTGACTTGTTGGTTTTACAACATTAGCCGCCGCTATTATAC
Organism: Clostridiales bacterium; assembly: GCA_003457065.1. Lineage (GTDB taxonomy): Bacteria > Bacillota > Clostridia > Tissierellales > Sedimentibacteraceae > Sedimentibacter. Next base: position 14,772 of record DMJQ01000198.1, on the reverse strand, counting down.
CCAGCACATTTTGTTCATCCGCAAAATATAACGGAGTTTTTCCTTCATCTGCAAGCTTTATGCTTTTTTCTTCAAATCCGTTTATTTTAATATTTTGTTCATTAACCAGCCTTAAGTTTCCTATATAGTATTTTTTGCCGTTTACTTCTGCCTCCAGCCCCTGACCAGGTATTGCCTGGAAGTCCTTTACATCATACAGTTCAAGATTCCTGTTTTTAGCTTCTTCCACAACCGCATCAGCCAAAGGATGCTCGGAGCTTTTTTCTGCCGAAGCAGCTATTCTAAGCATTTCCGTATCGCTTATGCCATCCGTTAAAATATCTGTGACTCTTGGTTTTCCCTCGGTGATCGTTCCCGTCTTATCCATTACCACGGTTTGAACCTGGTGTGCAATCTCCAGAGCTTCCGCCGATTTTATGAGTATGCCGTTTTCGGCACCCTTGCCTGTTCCAACCATTATTGCCGTCGGTGTGGCAAGACCTAATGCGCATGGGCAGGATATGACCAGCACAGCTATTCCTATTGACAATGCAAATTCAAATGTTGCACCAATAATCAGCCATACTATTGTGGCAATCACCGCTACCGAAATTACAACCGGAACGAATATGCTGCTTATTTTGTCCGCAAGCTTTGATATTGGAGCCTTGGATGAGCTTGCTTCCTCAACCAGCTTTATAATCTGAGACAACGTAGTGTCGTCCCCTACATTTTGTGCTTCAAACTTAAAATAACCGGATTTGTTTATGCTTGCTCCTATTACTCTGTCGCCGGCTTTCTTCTCAACTGGAATGCTTTCGCCAGTAAGCATGGATTCATCAAGCGATGAATTTCCAGAAACAATTACTCCGTCAACAGGCACCGACTGACCCGGTTTAACAATTATAATATCCCCTTTTACAACATCCTCTACCGGAAGCTCCACTTCACTGCCGTCTCTTTCAACCAGTGCCGTCTTCGGCGACAGGTCCATCAGTTTTCTGATTGCATCAGATGTCTTTCCTTTGGCACGGGCTTCAAAAAATTTGCCCAGTGTTATCAGCGCCAGTATTACGGCTGCCGATTCAAAATACAGATCCATGGAATACTGCATAACCATATCCATGTTCATGTGTCCCAGGCCGTATCCTATTTTATATATTGCGAATATTCCGTATCCCACTGCTGCAGTAGTGCCCATGGCAATCAGTGAATCCATGTTCGGAGAGCCTTTGAACAATGTTTTAAATCCTACAGTGTAATATTTCTTATTGATTATCATAACCGGAAGCGCCAGCAAAAACTGCGTGAACGCAAATGTTATCGCATTTTCTTCGCCGTGGAATATTCCCGGAAGCGGCCAATTTGCCATGTGCCCCATTGCCAGATATAAAAGCGGCACCGCAAATAGAAATGATATTACAAGCCTCTTCTTCATTTCTTTAAATTCTTTTTCTGCATCAGATTTTTGGTCAGGACCTGCGACAGACTTTTTTGCCGCTGCGGAAGATGCGCCATATCCCGTATCCTTAACAACTTTGATGATGTCATTCTCGCTTAAAACAGATTCGTCATATTTTACATTCATGCTGTTGCTCAACAGGTTTACATTTGCTTCCAAAACACCGTCTGTTTTATTCATATTTTTTTCTATCCTGGCGGAGCATGCGGAGCATGTCATGCCGGTTACATTAAATTTCTGAGACTTCATTTGTTCACCTCCTATTTTGAAACCTTGTTTATCAATGAAATAATTTCATCGATCTTTTCATCTTCGCTGCCTTTTGCAAAAGCTTCCTTCACGCACATGTGCATGTGAGCTTTCAATATTTCGTTGTTGGCTTTTTTTAATATTGATTGAACCGCCAAAATCTGATTGGAAATATCAATACAGTATCTATCCTCTTCAACCATCCTGGATATGCCTTCTATCTGGCCCGCGGCGGTCTTTAACAGACGGTTGATTTTATCTTTGTCAGCTTTCATAGTTACCTCCTTTTTACCCTACCCCCGTGGGGGGTGTGCCATAATAATATACCGTGAAATTAACTTTGTCAACCCCCATTTGTGGCTATTGAATATTTTTATCAAAATGTTATAATTATTATAGTGTTATTTTGTGAAAATATTATGAAGGCGGGATTATTATGGATAAAAAGTACATAGCAAATTTTAATGCAAGCTTACCCAGATTAGGATACGGATGCATGCGTCTTCCCGTAAATGACAGCAAAATTGATTTTGACGCAGCCAAAAAATTAATTCATTATGCATATGAGCACGGATTGAATTATTTTGACACAGCATACAATTATCACGGCGAAGAATCCGAAACATTTCTCGGAAAGGTGCTGCCGGATTTTAAAAGAGAAAGCTACTTTCTTACAAGCAAACTGCCAGTATGGAAGGTTAAAGAAGAAGCCGATGCTGAAAGGTTGTTTAATGAACAGCTTAAAAAATGCAACACCGAATATTTTGACTTTTACCTGCTTCACTCGCTAAGCAAGAAATCAATCGAAACAGTGGAGAAATTCAACTTATATGATTTTATAGTCAAAAAGAAAGCCGAGGGAAAAATAAAAAATATCGGTTTTTCATTCCATGACAGCAACGAAGTGCTGCAAAAATTTGCCGCCGCCCATAAATGGGATTTTGCCCAGCTTCAAATTAATTACTGGGACTGGGAAGAAAACGATGCGAAAAGTCTGTATGATACACTGGAAAAACTTAATATACCGTGCTTTGTAATGGAACCTGTACGAGGAGGTTTTCTGGCTTCATTCGCACCTAATGCAATGAAACACTTCACCGATTACAACAAAGAAGCAAGCATTGCTTCCTGGGCTTTGAGATGGGTGGCTTCACTGCCAAACGTAGCAATAATTTTAAGCGGAATGTCAAACATGGAGCAGCTTAAAGACAATATTAAAACATTCACGGATTTGAAACCAATTAACGGCAAGGAACAAAAAATAATTGACAATGTTATTAAAGATTTAAGAAAAATCAAGCCGGTACCCTGCACGGGCTGCCGCTATTGCATGGATTGTCAGTACGGTGTAGATATACCGGGAGTTTTCGAAATTTATAACGATTACAAGAAATCAGAAAACAAGATAATTGCAGCAAAACAGTACTTCACATTCATGGATGAAAAAGAACAGGGTAGCAACTGCCAAAAATGCGGTGAATGCATGACAAAATGTCCTCAGCACATCAGCATTCCCGATGAACTTGAAAAAATCCATGCGGAGATGCTTGAAATAAGACCTGTAACAGTTCAATAATAAATCGAACGATGCAATGAACATAACATTGCATCGTTTAATATTTTACCGGTCGCAGGCACAGTTTTGCGGAACAACATGGTTTTAAGATTCATCAAAGATAGCTTATCACATCCACACCCTCTGCTCTGATTAATTCCTCTAATGCGTTTACCATTTCGACAGACGGCCTTTTGAAATCTCTTGATGGTTTTTCAATTCCCAATGCTTCATATTTTTCATCTCCGAAATTATGGTAGGGAAGCAATTCGATTTTTGGATTTCTAATGGCCGCCTTGACAAACCTTGCTGTTTCTGTAATATTGTCCGCATCTGCATTTACTCCGACTATTAGTGGTATTCTCACAACCACATCAAAATCAAGTTCCCCAAGCTTCCTGATGTTTTTCAATATCTTCTCATTGCTTACACCCGTAAAAGCCTTATGCCTGCTGTTATCCATATGTTTTATGTCAATAAAAACAAGATCCAGTTTTTCTAATATATCCTTAACTTCTTCAAACTCAAAATATCCCGAAGTTTCAATCGCCAGATTTACAGCCCTGTCATAAAGAGAATTAACCAGTTCCCTCAGCATATCCTGCTGTAATGTCGCTTCTCCTCCTGAGAATGTTACACCTCCGCCTGAATGTCTGTAGAATATTTCCTGCCTCTCGAGCATATTCAGTACTTCGTCCGAAGAACAGCGCCTGACAAGAATTTTCCTGCTGTTGGTAGGACAGCTCTGCACACACTTTCCGCAGGATGTACATTTCTCTCTTTCTTCCGGCAGTCTCAAGTCAATTCCTGCCCCCGAAGGGCAATTTAAAGCACACTTCCCACAGCCTATGCAAGTTTCAGCATTGAAAAAAATTCTGACGGCACTCTCCAGTCCTTCCGGGTTGGCGCACCATTTGCATCGCAAAGGACAGCCCGCAAAAAATATAATCGTTCTTATGCCTTCACCATCATTAACCGAAAAGTTTTGCGGTTCCATAAAATATCCATATAATCTGTTCATATTTTCTCCTGTTATCCGGTAACATCCTTAGTACCCATTATACATGTGCATTTAATTGTATCCTGAAAGTTAAAATTTCTCATGTGCTGTTCTTGCAATAATCGCATCCTGCATGCTTCTTGACAGATTTACGAACTGTGTGCTGTAGCCCGCTACCCTGACAAGAAGATCTTTGTAATCCTCGGGATGTTCCTGAGCCTTGCGCAATGTTTCGGTTGAAATCGTATTGAACTGTACATGGAATGCTCCAAGAGCAAAAAATGTCTGTATCATACTGCCCAGATTGCTTTGACCTCTTTTAGTACTCACTAAATTTTCGCTTAATCTAATATTTAATAAAGTACCGCCCGAATGTACATCCTGATTCAACTTTGCAGCCGATCGCATTGCCGCCAAAGGAGTTGAAGTATCAGAACCCGCAAAGGGAGAAACACCTTCCGACAGCGGTTCCTTTGCTTTTCTGCCGCACGGTGTTGCACCTACAACCTTGCCTGTTGGCAGGTAATTTGATATGCCCATAAATGCCGTATTGAAATTGCTGCCGTTGATATCTTTATATTTATGTACTTCCTTATAATAATGGTTAGACATCTTAACAGCGATATCATCAACATAATCTATGTCATTTCCGTACTTTGGAACATTCAATGCCATTTGCCTCAGTTCTTCGAAACCTTCCCAGTTTGCATCGATTGCATCAATCAATGCACCCATGTCAACAGCTTCATCTTCAAATACGAGCTTCTTAATTACAGCAAGTGAATTTGACGTAACAGCCAGACCTATGCCGGTCAAAACCGGTCCAATATTGTACTTGGCTCCGGCATCAACCAAATCAGCTCCTTCATCCAGACAGTTTTCTATGCAGGAGGACAAAAATGGTCTCGGCACCAGCTGCTTATGGATATCCTGCGCAACCAGAGTCGATATGACACAATGCCTGATTAAATTGTCAAACTGCCTGTAAAATGCTTCTTCAACTTCCTCGTAGCTTTTGAATGTTTTAGGATTTTTTTCATTCAGTCCTGTCTTTTCACCGGTAATTCTGCTGTATCCCTTATTTAACGCATATTCCAATGCTGCAGTGAAATTAATGTTTGCTGCCGACGTCCATTCGCCTGTTTTTCTGAAGTGTGGCACAACACAGCCGCAGTTGTTCCAGTCCCTTGCATCTTCCGGTTCATATCCTGCATTAATAAGCATCTGATAACCTGCCTGATCGCTGTGTATGTTGNNCCGTTCCCTCGCTCACCAGATGAGTCACCGCCTCCATAAACTCCCTGGGGCTGTCCTGATGAATTCTTACACTGAGGCCCGGCTGGTGAGTCTTGATTTTTTCAGTTGCGGCAAGTGCCATATATGAAAGCTCATTCACAGCATCTTTACCGTCCCTTGTTTTCCCGCCTATTGTCAGATTCTGAAACTGATTGTATCCTGCGAAAAATTCAGCTGTATTGGCAGATATGCTCCAAACCCATTCGGATAATTTTAGCCATAATGCTTCTATTAATTCCTGAGCCTCATTCTTTGTTATTATGCCGCTTTCTATATCGTGCATGTAGTAAGGATACATAAACTGGTCGAATCTTCCCACATTTAATGCAAGAGGGTTTTCTGAAATAATTCCTCCGACCTGTGTGAAACATACAAATTGAATTGCCTCATAAAATGTTGCGGGAGGATTTTCAGGAACTCTTTTACATATTTCCGCTATCTTTATAAGCTCTTCTTTTCTTTTGGCATCTGTTTCTTCTACTGCCATCTTTCTTGCTTCTTCCGAATATCTTTTGGCATAGGCAATAATTCCTTCCGAAGTTAAAATAACAGATTCGTAGAATACCTGTTTCTTCATATTTTCGGCTGTAACATCATTTAATTCCGATATGTGTTCCCTTGCTTCTCTGATTATTCCGCCAAAGCCTTTTTTAAACAATACATCCTGGTAGTCCGGCGTAATTTCTCCTACTGCCTGCCTCCATTTAGAATCATTGTCAACGATCCCCGTGTCAACCGCCACCTTTGCTGTATCCTCAGGCAGCCGCGCCAAAAAGCATTCTTCGAGAGATTTTCCTTTCCAGTATGGAAAAATATTTTCTCTGACATATTTTCTCTGCTCATCTGTCATAACATACGGGTCCTGAACTCTCTTATCGAAATTGTCCATTTCCCTGTCAACCCATGTCCATGAAAACTCGGGAGTCAATATACCGCATTTTCTGAATTCACCAATTGAACCAACAATCAGTTCTCCATCAAATATTTTTACTTTTAGCTGTTCACATGTATCCCTGAATGCTTTTGCTCTCCGTATGGGAATGGATTCTCCTTCTGTTTTCTTGTGTGATTCAGTCCAAATTCTTGCCCTTTCATAAGAAATCGCAGGTTTGGAGTTAATATAATTCTGTCTGATCTTTTCGATTCTTTCAGTTACCATATATCCTCCTTTATGTTTTAATATTTATTTATGCGTTATAGCATACCGGATTTGTAAAAAAATTTGCCACGCAACATATTCATGCCGACAAAACTGTTCTGTCAGCTAAATCGCAGCAAATTTATAGATTCTTTACCTTGGTCGAAAACAGCAGCTGCCAAATGCCCTTTGCAGCTGATTAAGGACCATATCCTGCTGGTATTAATATCTGACTATATTCTGAAATATGACTTCATCGTCGTAAGGATTGTTATACTCATGAAATTCATCGGCCTTGAAGGATAATGCCGACGGTGCCTTCAATACGTACTTGTCATCACCTATTACAATCTCAAGAATACCTTTGGTCACTATGACGTATTCCTCCGTGGACGTTTTATGTGGTGCAGAAACATGATGAGCTCCCGGAAGCAGTTTGATATAAAAATATTCAAAGCCTGTCAATGGATTAAATGGAAATACATTGTACAGCATCATTTTTCCGTCGGATTCTTCCACAGTCTCAAGTTCATCAATAATGACTGCATTTTTAATACCTTGACTACCGCTCAGCAATTCTGAGAATGGGATTTTTAGCCCCGTTGAAATTTTCCATAATGTCGATATGGTTGGGGTTGATTCTGTTCTTTCAATCTGGCCGAGCATTGCTTTGCTAACCCCCGTTAATTTGGAAGTTTCCTCAAGTGTTAAGTTCTTTTCGGCTCTTGTCTTTTTTAACGTGTTGCTTATATTCAACAATAAATTATTCATCGCTGCTACCTGCCTTTATTTGTTAATTAATTATACATTATTTAAAACCTATTTACAATAATAAATCCAATAAATTGTACAATATACGTTAAACCGTATCGGAATTGCAGGATTTTTATGAAACGACCTGATCTTCATTTTTGGAATCACTTTTTAATTCTTTATGTCCTCCATTTAGCATATGATTATATGAATATATTTTTGAGGTGAATTATGAAAAAGGAAAGTATTATTGTTGGTACATTGATTTTGACGGCCGCCACTACAATTGTGAGAGTAGTTGGCATGCTGTTCCGCATTTATCTTGCCAATACTCTCGGTGCGGAAGGTATCGGGCTGTACCAGCTTGTACTTTCATTTTACTTTCTGATGGTCACACTTGCGACCTCAGGAATAAGAATTGCCGTATCAAGGCTCATTTCTGAAGAACTTGCCTTACGCAACTATTCCAATGCAAAGAAAGTTCTGCGCCAGTCAGTTGTTCTGTCACTGTTTACAGGAGTTGCCTCCACACTGATAATGTATTATTTTGCCGATTACATAGGCAGCAATATATTAAACGATAAAAGAACCACACTGTCATTATTGTACCTTGTTCCAAGCCTCCCGTGCATAGCCGTGTCGAACTGCTACAAGGGGTATTTTTATGCTGTGGGGAAGATTACAAAGCCTTCGATCGTTCAGGTCACCGAGCAGCTTGTAAGGATTGCCGTAATATTTTACATAATTGATGCATTTCTTCCTAAAGGCCTTGAGTACGGCTGTGCCGCAGTTGCCGTCGGAATGACTGCCGAAGAATTGTTTTCGCTCATAATAACATGGTTCTTTTATGTTTTTGAAAAAAAGCCTTTCAAGCCTTCCAGAACTCAAGCCGACAATATGATTTTTAAAATACTGGGCATAGCTCTTCCGCTTTCAGCAACATCAAATTTAAATTCTATACTGAGAACCGTGGAAAATACCATGATTCCCTCAAGGCTTTTACTATATGGTCTTTCAGCCGAAAACGCAATGAGCCTTTACGGGATGATAAAAGGAATGGTTTTGCCCATACTGTTTTTCCCTTCATCTTTTTTAACCTCACTGTCCTCAATTCTGATTCCTTCGGTTGCCGGGGACAATGCGGCTTCAAATGAAAGAAGGGTTTCGGAAACTCTTTCAAAGGTTCTGCATTTTACGGCAATCTCCGGAATACTGGTGGTAGCTGTGTTTGTTGCTTTTCCAAACGAAATAGCAACAGCCGTCTATAATGACCGTCAGGTGGGATTCATGATAAAAATAATTTCATATGTCTGTCCGTTCATGTATCTGAACATGGTAATATCCTCAATGCTGAATGCCCTGGGGGAACAGATGAGTTCATTTAAAGTAAATATAATTGAATCGATTTTAAAAATTTCAATTATTTATTTCTTTGTGCCGGTATACGGGTTTAATGCCTATCTGTTTTCTCTGTTTTTAACAACAATATTAAATACCGTACTGTATCTCGCAAAGCTTTTGCAGGTATCATGCATTGTATTCGACATTTCAAACTGGATTTTCAAACCCGTTGCCGCCGGCGCTGCCGCAGGATTTTTGTCGAAATTTTTATATAACATTTTTGTTCAGAATACATCGCGCAGCATATTCTCACTGATATCTTCCATCATAATACTCATGATGTTGTATTTAATGGGTTTGATTCTGACTAAAAGCGTGAATCTCTTGTCAGCAAATGACATAAAAAAATACATGAAAAGAGCTTAAATGTTTAAACTTGCTTCATAATGAACATATTGGCATAATATCCAAAGGATATTTCTCCGCATTATTCAAAAAATACTCCCACAGACATAAAAAAGGAGCGATATTATGCAATATAATTTAATAAATTTGTCGATGTTTTTCTTAATATATGGTTTTAGCGGGTTTTTGCTTGAAACTGTGTTCAGAACCATTGCAGAAAGGAAAGTGGTAATCAGCAGGGGTTTCTTGACAAATATGTTCTGCCCCCTTTACGGAATCAGCGGCATTGCAATAGTGCAGATATTCACCTTGAGCGAAATATCGATTAACAGCCGTCTGGCTGCATTGATAATTGCAACAATAGGAAGCATTCTTGCTGTTACTTTTCTTGAATATGCGGTAGGAAGGACTTTAGACAGAGTATTTCACTACAAAATGTGGGATTACAGCCATCTTCCATTCAACCTGCACTCATATGTGTGTCTTGATTTTTCACTCATGTGGGGAATTGCAGCCATAATTTTAGCAAGTATCATCCACCCGTTAGTGGAAATAGCAGTCTATGCTATACCAGAAACAACAAAATTAATTGTTTTGTACTTCATTTCTTCGGCATTGATAATAAATGCCTCTTTCAATATGAGAAAGATGTACCATCAGAATTTAATAAGATTATAACAATAACTTCGGGACTTAAACAGTTTCATCCATTATCAAAATCAGCGAAGTATTTCTTTGGAAATGAAATTCTTTGCTGATGCTAAAGGACACAACAGCCCCGGAGTTTTTTATTGGCGCAATAACTTCAAAGCATTTATAACCCGTGGAACTATCTGTTTTTTTCTCGAAACACATTTGTCCGCATAAATTCCCTGAAAGACCTCTTCTTCTTCAAAAATTCCCTTAACAAGTCTCTCCCTGTCTGATGTATAGAATATATATGAACCTTCATTAACTATGTCTGTAACGGCCATGATTATTAAAAAATAATCCCTTTCGGCAGTAATATTGTCAATAAGTTCTATGAACTCTTCCTTTCTGCTCATAATCTGGTTGATATCCAGTGTAAACACCTGAGATATTCCCACGTTCTTATAAACAAGATTAAACTTTTTAAAGTCCTGGAACAGGATTTCTTCCATTGTATATCCTTCAAGTGACGTTCCTGCTCTGAACATTGCCATGGCATATTCATGTAAATTAAGGTCCAGAATCTTTAAAAGCTCTTCTGCCGCATACCTGTCTGCTTCAGTCGTTGTTGGAGATTTAAACAGCAGCGTGTCGGAGATTATTCCCGACAGCATAAGTCCTGCGATTTCTTTTTCAATTCTTACGTTTCTTTCTTTATACATGTTAAAAATAATCGTATTTGAGCTTCCAACAGGTATATTTCTGAATGTTATCGGGATTGAAGTCTTGATATCTCCGATTTTATGATGGTCGATAACCTCCAGTATTTCAGCTTCATCCAACCCGTCTGCACTCTGGTTCATTTCATTGTGGTCAACCAGAATCACTCTTTTTCTTTGTGGGTTGATTAAATGGTTCCTGCTGAGCAGTCCCAGATACTTTTTATCCTTAGATATTATTGGGAACTTGGAATGCTTTGACTGCTCAATGTCCTCCTTGCAGTCATTCAGATAATCATCTTCTGTAAACATCATGATATCTGCGTCCTTCATAATGTCCTTAACATACTTGGACAGAGAAATATTCTTAGCCGTATAATATGTTTGATATGTCGTGCTTATCATATTAACTTTATTTGCTTTTGCCGTTTCAATCAAATCATCGGGAACTTTAAGATTCCCAGTAACAATGATAAGTTTAACTCCCTTTTCAGTGGCATACTTAATTACATCACATCTGTCTCCCACTATAACTATGGAATTTTCACCGATTATTGTAGACTTTCTCAGTGTTTTTTCCTCAAAAGCCGCAACAATTATGTCTCCTGTAATTATTTCATCGAACTTCAGCAGGCTTTTCCCTATTAATGTTTCAATTATGTTGTCATAGGATGTGCACAAATGCTGCTGGTCGGTGTTGATTAAGCTCATGGCAATATCCTTCATGGTTATTATACCGGCCAGTTGTCCGACCTCATCAACAATGGGGAGAGTTCGCAGTTTGTTTTCATTCATGTTGAAATACGCAAAATGAACAGACTGATTTTTGTTAAATGGCTTAACCCTGTCGTAATTCAAATCTTTGATCTGTATTTTAACATTATCCAGCACCTTTGGAACTTCAACATTGAAATGCTTCAATACAAATTCTGTTTCTTTATTTATATTTCCGAGTATGTATGGCTCAGAATTTTCGTTTAATTCATTTTTAAGCTTTGACAAAGCTATTGCGGCACACACGCTGTCGGTATCCGGCATCTTGTGGCCAAATATTAAATTGTGTTTCATCCTTTCACCTTTCATCATCTGCTTTCCCAGCGTAAATCTTTTCCGTAAAATTTCAGCAAAGCAAAGTTATTTAGGACTCTTGACATTATTCTGTCCGAATATGTCTGCGCCAGTTTCTCAAGGGATAAATTTGTAGATATTATTGTTTTCTTTTCCGTTATCAGTCTTTCATTGATAATATTAAACAATTCAGAATTAGTGAATGAATTGTTTAATTCTGTTCCCAGATCGTCTACTATCAACAAATCACAGTCAAAAATCATGTTGTAATTTAATTTATTTTCTTCGGTTTCGGTCTGCATGTTAAATTTATGGATTTCAACTGTTTCAAAAAGCGAAAAAGCCGTCTGATATAAAACAGATATCCCTCTGTCAATAAGTGCCTTTGCAATACAGTTGCACATGAATGTTTTACCCAGCCCTGTTCCGCCGTAAAAAAGCAGGTTCATGTTTGATTCATGAAAATTATAGCAAAAGTCTTCACTTATGTCTAATATGTAATACATATTTTGTCTCGGCGTCAGTTTTTCATTCTCATAAACTGCGTTGCTGAACACATTGATGTCAAATGAGTTAAAATTTTCTTTTTTAAGCATGTGCACCATGTTGGACATGGAATACAGGTTGTTTATAATCTGCTTGTTTAAACAGCTGCATCTTTTGCCGTCGGAATTATAGCCTGTGTCATTGCATTTTTTGCATTCATAATTAGGCTGTAAAAAATTTTCGGGTATATTGTGCTTTATATAAATTTCTTTTCTTTGAGTTTTCAGGTTCTCTATTTCCGTTTTAAGATTTTTAACCTGTTCGTCCAGATTTTCAGGTCCGGACAGCAGCAGTTTGGAAATCTTGATGCTCGTCAGTTGAATCTCTCTTTCGATTTCTTTTAGGCGAGGTACCTTGGCATACAGCTTATCTCTTTTTAAATCTGCATTTCTTGCGGCTTTAAGCCGCTTTCTATTGTAATCAATCATTAAATTTTCGATAATCTGCTTGTTAATTTATATCATCTCCTTCATCCGTAATAGAAAGTCCTAAGTTGTTAAGTTTTTTTCTANNTGTTAAGTTTTTTTTCAAGTCTTTTTTTCGCAATTTTTTCAAGCTCTTCTTCCGAATAATCTGCTATTTTTTGTTCAAAATTATGGAACTTATTTTTAGCTACCGGACTTGAATTAGTTGAATTTACCTTTTTAGTCTTGGGTTTTACATCATTTTTTAAATCTTCTGTCGTCTTAAATCCGTTTTTATGCCACTCGCTCAATATTTTGTCGAAATAATTTATATTGGGATTATTGATTTTAACAGAGTTGTCCAAACATTTCAATATCATTTCCATTGAAAACTGCCATTCGTCAAGCCAGCGGTCAATTGTCTTCATTTCCGCTTCGGTCAGTGTTCTGTTAAATCCCAATGCCTTACTGATCCTTGAATACATAGAAAACCTGTCGTTTCTCTTTTCAAGATATTCAACCATTGAATCAATGTCGTTCACGCCTGCATCATGCCATGCTGAAACAACAGTCTCAATATAATTAAACTTTTTAACTTTTTTATTGTTGATGCAGTAGCTGAATGCCTGAGTCATAATTTCTGGATTCATTTTATAATTATTAAGCCAGGATATAACTTTTTTCTTTTCGCTTATTTTTAACGGCCGGCCAAACATTTCTTCTACTTCTTCCATCATTTTTTTATTTTCTTTATTTCTGCTGGATGAAATAAGCTCCTCATTATCGACATAATTCGATTTTTTCTGGTTTGGCTTCGCAATATATTTATACACATTGTCAATATACAGCTGCTTTAAATTTACAAATTCAACCGTGTAGTTAAATTCATCATCCGTTTCATGCTTTACTACTATGCCTTCCCTCTCCCAGTAATCCCATGCGTTTAAAACGTCCGCCAGCGGAAGCTTCAAGTTCTTGGCAATTGTTTCGTTGTTGAAATTCAGCTGTTTATCCTTTGCAAACTTGTAGCCCATAATGTAGACTTTTACATAAGTGCCATCGGCTACAGGCATGTAATCCGTTATAAATATATTTTCAACAGGGGTATCCCCCAAATCTATTTGCATTTCCTGAAGAATAAAATACATATTTTGCTCCTTTTTGGTAATATTAAATTGTAATATAATTGTAATAATCTTATTATGTTTTTGTGAAAACATTTTTCCATATATTTGGTTGACAATTAATCATATTTTCGAGTATAATACTTAAGGATGATTAATTAAAAGAACAGTATTTTTACTATTTAATTATATCATTTTTTATTTTAAAAGAAAAATAGTATTTTTTTCTTGGTGATATAATTTTACAATGAAAAATTACAGGAAGTAAACTATGAGAAAATTAAATTTACCATTTGCAAAGAAATTGAAAGCTTCAAAATTCGGTGAAATTTTTAAGCAACTCCCGGAAAAAAAAGAGAGACAAGTCTTAACTTTACCAATACAATTTACTAAACAAATTAAGGGCGCAATAGCTCTTACATGCGCAACAGTATTAGTCTTAAGCGGCAGCTACGCTTCAACTTATTTCAAAACTCACGAAAATAATGTATTCTCAACCAACAGCTTTACAATTACCGAAGAAGGAAAAGAATTATGCAAAGTCAGGGATCCTGAACTTTTAGACACTGTGCTTCGTAAGCTGGAAGATGATTTAGAAAAAACATACAATCATGATATAGCGATAGAAAATAAATTCGAAATTGTTGGTTCAAGAGCAAGAGATAATGAAATTGCAACAGAAGAAAGCTTGTACAGCATACTTGGATCTAAAGTCAATTATTCCATACTGGCATATACGGTTAATGTTAACGGAGAGCAGGTCGGCATAGTTAATTCGGAATCCGAGGCAAAAAACGCAATAGAAGACGTTAAAAGTTATTTTACACAAAACTATGATGAAAAATCAATACTTGACGTAGACACTGTGGAAAATGTGGAAATTAAACAGGTCAAAGCTTCAAATACAGAAATAAAAACCAGGGAAGAGTTAGTCAATTACATAATCAAGGGGACTGACGAAGAACAGAAGTATACAGTGGAAAAAGGAGATACCTACTGGACAATCGCTGAATATTTCAATATGACACTGGACGACCTCATATCGGCAAATCCTGATTCAGACCCTGAGTTTGTTCAGATCGGGGACGAGTTAAATTTAGTAG
>DMJQ01000197.1 GCA_003457065.1 Clostridiales bacterium | reverse complement strand
AACATTAAATGAAATAATATGGTCCCTACCAACGCATTTATTATACTTGCTTTTGAAACAGTGGCTCCGCCTATAAGCAAGGCGGCAGCTGCAAATAATGCAGCTTGGTCTGCTCCGTTATAGGTATTTAAGGTTCCGATATTCTGCAGGTAAATGATTTGCCCGTAGGCGGCAAGAACCGTTGAAATTACGATAGACTGTATTCTGACCTTTTCCACGTTAATTCCCGCGCTGTCGGCAACCTTCATGTCCTGGCCTACGGCACGCATATCTTGCCCCAGCTTTGTCCTTTTAAACCACTGGGTAAAGATACAAACGAGAACAATGATTAAAAATGTCATAATGGGGNNGCCTATTGCAATTTTTTGCCCCAAAATATTATCAAAGAAATTATCAAATCCCCCTGCAACATCAAGGTTTAAAGCATTTCTTACCCCATATCCTCTTGAAAGGATAAGGGCAGGGTTTTTAAAGGGAATGATGTAACCGCAGATATAAAGAGTAAATGCCAAATAAACGCCGGAAATAAAGAAAGAAAGCATCATAGAAGTAATCATTTCTTTGCCTTTTACCCTGTTTAATACTCTTCCTGCAAATTCACCCAGCAACATAGCGATAGGAGTAGATAGAAGCATGGCCAAAAGAAGGCCAGGAATTCCTGTAACACCCCAGTCCGTTACAAAAATCAGCCCTATCTGCCCTGCCATAGCCCCCAAAGTCATACCGAAGTTAATTCCCATACCGGCCATAATAGGCAAAAGAAGTGAAATAACAAGGAAAGCATTTCTTGCAAGCCTTGTTACCATCTGCTCTGTCAGATAGGGGATTGAAAATCCGGAAAGAGGGATTGCAATGATAATGATAATCAAGAACATAACAGGAATTATAAAGCTGTTTATGGTTTTTATAAGCTTTGTTTTATCCTTATTCATCAATCCTACTCCTTTCTCGTTAATGCGTAAACAATCATTCCGTTTGAGATAATAATACGAAGAACTTCACTGATATCAATATTAATAGCACTATTGATAACGGAAGGCGTCATGGTTAAAATACCTTGAAAAAGGAATGCGCCTACAAAGACATTCGCTATATTTGCCTTGTTAATAGACGCTCCGCCTAACAAAATAGAAGCGACTGCAGGAAAAGCGAAAGCCAGAGGAGCATTAAACATCTGTACAAAACCAAAACTTTGCTCATAAGCAATCATTCCGATGGCGGCAACGGCAGAGGAAAGCATAACGGAATAAAGCCTCATTTTATTGACATTTATTCCTGAAGCCCTTGCATAATCGGGGTTGGAGCCTACAGCTGTTATAGCCGTTCCTATTTTTGTCTTAAAGAACAGATAAACAAAAAAAGCCAGCACAGCAAATAAAATAAACATTCCCACAGGCATTATAATATCCGATTTAATCGCTACTTTGAAAGGAAAATAGCTTATGGCCTTATCCCAGTAAGCGCTTAAGTCTATGGTAGTTCTAAGACCCTCTCCTTTGAAGCCCTGTACAGAAGAGGGGTTTTTAAAGGGAAGAACAATCCACATCATATTCATAAACGCAACAAAGGAGTATCCAACGTAGGTTGCGATTATCATTTCGTCCCCTTTAACCTTATTTAATAAAAGGCCGTAGAGCAATCCGAAAATCAATGCAAAAAATACGCCTATAAGCATGGCGGCAAATGCACCGAAAAGACCCGTCAGCTGAAATTCTATGGAGATAACGGCTCCCAGCATTCCGGCTATAAGCCCTACAGGAAGGCCAAAGTTAAGCCCACAACCTGATTGAATCATAAATATCATAGACAGAACCAAAATGGCGTTCATACCAAAGCGGGTCATAACGTCTGAAAAGGAGCGGGTCATATCCAGTCCTACGAAAGGGGCTATTATAAAAAGAATTATAAGAAATACTGCAATTATAACTCTTGGCCAGCCAAATTTTTTAATATATGCCATAATTAATCATTACCCCCTTCTCCAGCTTCTTCTCCGGCCATCATAAGTCCAAAGTTGTGNNCTATCCTTCCGTCATAAACTATGGCAATACGGTCGCAAATACTTCTGAGCTCCTCTAATTCGGAAGAAACCATCACAATCGTCGTTCCATTTGCCTCATTATATCTTTTAAGGGCGCCTAAAACCAACTGCTTTGCGCCGACGTCAATACCTCGGGTAGGCTCCGAAACAAATAATAATTTGGGATGCATGGCAAAAGCTTTTGCAAGGCATACCTTCTGCTGGTTTCCCCCTGAAAGATTTCTTGCTCTCTGCTGAGGCCCTGTGCATCTTATTTGAAGCTCGTCTATGTATTGGTTTGCCAATTCAGCCATTTTTTTATCGTCTCTTATAGAGAAGAGCTTATATTTTTTTAGATATTTATCCTGTACCTGCATTGCGTTAAAGGAGATATTCCAATCAATTCCCTCATCTAGAAGCAGTCCGACGCCCCTTCTGTCCTCGGAAACGAAGGCTATATTATTTTGAAGAACCTCTCTGGTGTTTGTAATATCAAGAGGCTTTCCATTATATAGAACTTCTCCTCCGGAAGCGTATAGCCCCATAATGCCGTTTGGTATGCCAAGCTTTCCCTGTCCGGCAAGGCCGCCTATACCGAGGATTTCCCCGCGCTTTACCTTAAGAGAAACATCCTTTACGATTTCCCCCGGCATATCTACCCAGAGGTTTTTTATTTCCATAATGAATTCTGAATCGTCTATGGTCCTTTCGAAGCCGGATTGACTGCCCTCTTCCTTTTCTCTCTCCACATCTCTGCCAACCATCCAGCTGGCCATATCCTTTATAGTGACGCCTTCCGTAGAACGCTCCTCAACAACTGCTCCGTCTCTTAAAACGACGATTTTATCACATACGTCCGTTATTTCTCTAAGCCTGTGGGAAATAAATATGATTGAAATTCCCATTTTTGCAAGGGTCTTCATGGCTTTTATGAGAATATCGGCCTCAGATTCTGTTAAAACGGCAGTCGGCTCATCCATGATAATAAGCTTAACATTTCTTCTGTTAATTTCCCTGGCAATCTCTATAAACTGCTTATGGCCTACCGGCATTTCTTCTACCAGAATATTTGGATTGATATGTATGCCTAAAGTATTTATGGCGGCCTGAGCATCCTTGTGCATCTTCTCCTGATCCAAGGTTTCAAGCTTTTTACCGTTTTTGCCTAAAATTTTAGATATCCAATTGCTTTTTGTAAACTCCATGTTAAGCAAAATATTCTCCATGACACTAAACCCGGGAATAAGGGAAAATTCCTGATGGACCATTCCAATACCGGCATTCAGCGCTTCTACCGGATTCTTAAAATTGATTTTTTTACCGTCGAAAATAATATTACCTTCATACCCTCCTGTTTCATGGATGAAGTTCATACCAAAGAGAATATTCATCAATGTAGATTTGCCGGCTCCATTTTCTCCTACAAGACCGAGAATTTCCCCCTTGGCAAGGAAAAAATTAACGCTTTTCAAAACCACATTACCATCAAAATTTTTACTTACATTTTCAACTCGGAGAAGTATATTTTCGTCTTCCAAGAAAACACCTCCTGAACATTCTTTAAAGCTGCTATAGAGCCAATTTATGTTTATTCCACAGTAGGTATTTGGTTTCAGATGCTATAAAATAAATTGACAATGTTATTTTTCGAGTAATTCAAGTATATATAGACAATTTCATTTTAAACTGTAAGAAAACATAGGTCTGGTCATATTATTCAATCAGATAAAATGAAATTGTCCTGTTACCGTTTGAGGCGAAATAATTAAGGTTTAAAGTTTGCAAACATGCTTTAGGCAGTGTCTGACAGTCTGAAATGTTCTAAATGAACTTTTGAGTTTATGAGTTAGGCTGTTTTCAGGCACTGCCTGGAATCATTTTATTTATTTTTCAAGAAGCTTATAAACATCGGGTATCTCAACATCTGTCATACCTAAGTATCCTTCGCCGAACACATATGTATCCTGATAAACCATAGCGTGGTTATCCTTTGAATCGCCGCTTACCCTGTCTACATAGAGTGAACCGTTCCATGCAGCGTCAGGTGTGTATATTTCATAAGCTTTAATTAAGTCTTCCAAACTGTCTTTGCTCATTGTGCCTTCCGCAATCTGTTTTCCGAATTCAGCTAAAGCCTGGGTTGTAGTAAAACCGAAAGAGAATGCCCATGTTCCCATTCTTCCCGATCCGCCCTTTTCATCAACAGCGCTTTCAACTCTTTTAAGGATTTCAGGCCAGTTTCCTGCCGCGTCCTTAAGGTCTATGCCAAATGCACCGGGATAGCCTAAAATAGGAGAAGGCAAATCCTGCTCAACGAAAATGGCCCCTAATTCCGCAACCTTCTTTAAAGTAGGCTCCGTATGGGCATCGTTTGTCACAAAGAAAGCCGTATCCTTTCCGTATTTTTCAACCCATGCAGGCATTTTTTCAAGAATAAACTGCTGAGCACCTGGAATTCCAACGTCACTCATAGGGTCAGGAGCCGTTTCCATAACAAATTTGATTCCCAATTCCTCACAGGTAGCTTCCATAATATCTTTACGCAAAGATAATAGTTCAATGCTCATATGCCTCGGAAAAGACACATGGACGAAAGTCTTAGCGCCCATTTTTTGAGCAGCTAAAGGAATCAGATATCCTCTATTGGTATTATCCGGGTCGGCTACAAAATCGGCTGCCGATTCTATCATTGCAGTATCTTCCTGCGAATTTCCTGCCAATAAAATGATATCTGGATTTTTTTCCCGGATTTGCTTAAATGCTGCTGTTGTTCCCGGAACTGACTGGTTCACAACAATAACCTTCATTAAGGGGTCGTCTGCAAGAGAAGCTATTTGCTGAATTGTTGTTTCCTGCTCTTGCATAAAGTTGTCAGGGT
Source organism: Clostridiales bacterium (assembly GCA_003457065.1). Classification (GTDB taxonomy): domain Bacteria; phylum Bacillota; class Clostridia; order Tissierellales; family Sedimentibacteraceae; genus Sedimentibacter. The sequence goes on along the minus strand of DMJQ01000197.1, from coordinate 6,047 downwards.
AATTTAAATGTCTTATATATCCTCCGCTATCTGCATCACCGTATTTGGCTATCATCGCTTCGGCACCTCTTTGTTCATCTTCCGACTGAGAAACTGTACCTGTAACTATTCCAATGTGAAATGGCGCTTCGCCTTCAGAAGCCTGCTGCCCTGGGGCTTCGCCTTGAGAGGCCTGCTGTTCTGGGGGGGTTGTACCGCTTGAGTTGGCGTTTTGGTTACCGCAGGCTGCTAATGTTAATATCAAACATGAAGTTAATAAAAGCGCCCAAAATTTCTTCATCATAAATTATCCTCCTATTAATTAAAAATAATTTAGAAATACTTATAAACTAGAAGTGATTTAGAGTCTTATAATGCATTGAGCGTATTGCTAAGATGACCTACAAAACATTATATGTTGACACTATAAAATTATACTTTCAACGTAATTCCATATACCGTCTGATTACAGATACAGAGTATCTTTTGTCATATTATTGAAATATGTCCTAAAAATACTCTTTTTCCGAAAGTATGTTCATTTATGATAAAAGATTAAGTAACTTCATAAATTTTGAATTAATATTAATTGCCTGTTTTTATAAAATTCGTTTTGTTATTTATTTAATCCATTAGCCTTTTTATTTCTGCGCATAAAAATACATATTATAAGCTGTTCTTATAATATGTTGTTAAGGTTATCAAATCTTACTATCAGGAGATATATTACAAAAATTAATCGATTATTTCTAAAAATCAAGAAAACGGATAAAAAATATGCTGATTTTTACAAAAAAATTATTATGATATAAAAGTTTTCACTTTCTTCATTAATCAATGCATTTTATTTAAAAACAATGGCACCTTGTAAAGCCTGCAAAAAGCTCATAAATAATTTTTGTTCTAAAGCAGAATTTTCTTTAGAAAACTCCATGAGCTCCTCCTTAAAGCTTTTATCAGTATTTTTTTCTGATTTGCGTATCCGAAAGTTAAAAACCTAGCCTGTTTTACCGTAAAAGTAAGGGATTATCTTTAAAAATCCTTAAATTAATCTGCGCAGCCTTACCCAAAGTATAAAGCTGCGCCTTTCTTTTTAAAACTTTGTTTTTTGTGAAATATCTGATGCCTCCCTATTTGCAAGGATCCTTTAATCCTCCTTTGAAAGGGCATCGTTAAGCCAGATATCACAAAGGTGTATGGCTCCGCGAAATCCTGTGAAGGGAGGCTCATAGGGGCTCAGCCGCCATTTTATATCAGGATTTGATATTTGAAGCTCCGTATTTCTGCCGCTCCATAACAAGGCTTCACCGCTTGCCATTAAAATGCTCTTTTTATTTTCCTTTATAACCTTTGTCCACTGGTCTTCTGTCAGATAAGGTATGCTTTCGTCTGCCATAGAAGGGCAGTCGCACCAAATATCACCTTTTTTCAGGTAAATTTCATTTACGGCATATTCCATAATACCTTTTACCACATCGGCATGTCCGCCTAAAGTAATTACCGATTCTTCCGGGTGAGCGCGTATAATATGCCTGAATGTAGGCTCCGATGGAAAAAGCTGAAGCTCGGCAAGCCTTTTCTCATGTTCTATAAACTCTTTATCAGGAGCAATTCCCAATGTTTCAGAGATTTCATTGATCCATTTAAGAGTTCCTTTTATTCCGTAAGGCCGTCCCATAATATAAGGAGTTCCGAAGCTTTTGTTAAGGTGCTTTGCCGTAGGCTCTCCTTCCCGCCGGATAACGAGATTAATATGGGCGCTCCCCATTTTCCTGAGACTGCCTACATCTGTATGGGATGTCATAATGCAGACAGGAGACATATGAAAAGCGCCTTTCATTATACGTTCCATTTCCCATGCATCTGCATGGAAGCGGAACATATCGGCGCAGGAGCCTATGATATTAAAGGTAGGAGAAGTCGTTTTCTTTATAGGATAGGGAAGCTTTTTTGCAAGAAGCAGGAGTGCTTCCTGAACGCCCCTGTAGCCGTCTATATCGAAGCCGCCAAAACCGAAAGGAAGCAGAAGAACCTCCGGATATTCCGGCTGAAGCTCTCTGCATATGGCGGGAAGGTCTGTTCCTATTACTGTAGGAACAGCGGAGGGAAGAAGAAATATTACTTCCGGCTGATCTTTTTTTATGATATCTCCAATGGCCCGCTCAAGCCTTCCCGTATCCCCCAGTGAAATATCCGCCTCGTCTATATGAGTTGAATAAAGCTTGCAGCCGTCCGTAACACTTGCCCTGTTTAAGAATACACGGCCGTAAAGCATATGGCCCATGCAGCCGTATTCTATCAAAGCGGCATTTTTTATGGTGGAAAGCGTCCATAATGTTCCCATTCTGCCTGACATAGGCGGTTTAAATCTATGAAGCCCCAATGCGTTCACCTCTTTCAGAATCTGTTTTACTTTCTTCTGCCACTTTAAGCATTCTGGAAATAAGCTTTGAGGTTCTTTCATAGCCCATTTGTCCGTAAAACTCATACATATACTTAAGAGCAGGGATTTTTCCCGTTCCGTAGGGGATTTCCCCAAAGGAAAAATCTACATCAAGGCTTTCAAGCAGAGGAGCATCTGAAACCTCGTTAACCATATGGCATATAAGGGGATTATAGCCTTTTTCCTTAAGTGCTTTTGCCCATTTTTTATCATCAGGATAAAATTCCTCTATATGCAAGAGTATGGGCTCCATGCCCAGGGAGCTTATGTAAATGGCCAGGCGTATCGGCATAAGAGAATTTCGATGGGTTGCTATATATTTCAGACCGTTAAATATTTCCTTTGCTTTATTTTCAAGAAAAAGGGCTTCTTCCCGGTTTTCGTTCAATGCTTTTTTCAAATCTATATCAAGCTCTTTTGAAATATCCTCATATATTTTATCAATTTCAGAAATTGCATAATATTCGTGAAAGCTTATAAAGGGTATATTGAATTTGTCCTTCATAAATTCCGCCAGAGGATTCATAAAAGGCGAAAGAACAATATTAAGCCGTCCCCCGGGGGCCTTTACAAAATCCTGCAAATCCGATTTAGGGGCAAGCATTCTTAATGTAAAGCCCTTTTCCTCAAGCAGCGGAAGAAGCTCGGGAACAGGTATATGGTCCTCATGGGGGCTTCTGCCGAGAATATTGATTATATGAGAATCTGTTTTTGAAGCTTCCATAAGCCCGCCGAAAGCTAAAAGGGTTTTCCAGTAGCCTGAAGGGTGGCTGTTGCATTTAAAATGACCCATTTGAACAAAGCTTAGCTTTGCATTTATTCGGGGCTGTATTTCATGAATAATCCCTTCTATATCTTCTCCTATTACTTCGGGAACACATGTAAGAATAATCATTAGTGCGCCTGCACCTGCCCTGTCCATTACCTTTATGGCATCGATAAGGCCTTTTCGGCAGCCGAAAACGACTTCATTGGCGTCAAGGATATACATCCAGTGGAACGTATCCTCTTTTACATGGGTTTTTGCTATGATATTGCGGCTGTAGGTGCCGCAGCCGGCCGTGCCTACTACTAAAGTAGACATGCCCTTTATATTGGCACTTAGAGCAAGAGCCGTATGCAGGGGACAATGATTCCCCGGAAAAGCGGCAGGAGTAAGAAATTTTACGCCTGCGTTTGTTTTTATTGCCGAAAGGCGTTTAAGATGGTTTAAATTTTCTATGATGCTTCGCCTCCCTCTAATAATATTTTTGCAAGATTAATATAATGAGCTGCCATAGAGGTGGAAGGAAATGCTTCCACCACGGTTTTGCCTTCATCCTCAGCCTGCTGCACCGCAGGATCTCTGGGTATACGGTAGATTATCTCCGTCCCTATTTCATCGGCGGCTTTATTTACAAGCTCATCTTCATTTTCAATATTTTTTGCGTTCAATATCAGCCCTCTTAAGGAAGCATAGCCTCTTTTCCCAAAGCTTTTAACCGCATGAGCAATATTGGCGGCGGCATAAAGAGACATCATCTCTCCTGAAGTAACAATGCAGACCTCATCTGCATAGCCCCCTCTTATGGGCATTGCGAATCCTCCGCATACAACGTCCCCCAATACGTCGTAAAGCACTACGTCAGGCTTATAAACTTCATAAGCCTCCAGCTCCTCAAGCTTTTCAAAGGCCGTTATAATACCTCTTCCGGCACAGCCTACCCCGGGAACAGGGCCGCCGGATTCAACACATAAAACCCCTGAAGGGCTTTTTACCACAAGCTCTTCAAGCTCTGCGTCCCCTTTATCTCTTAAAGTGTCAAGAACGGTACGGATATTTTTGCCCCCTGTAAGGTTCCTTGTGGAATCAGCCTTTGGGTCACAGCCTATCTGCAAAACCGTAAGGCCGAGGGAGGCCATAGCTGCCGCCACGTTGGAAACAGTGGTGGACTTTCCTATACCGCCTTTACCGTAAATGGCAATTTTTTTCATAATAAAACCTGCTTTCCTGATGATGACTATTTTTAAAGAAAATTCAGTATAAAAATTATAATATGCATATCAATAAACACCAATTAATTTTTAAATCTCTTTAAAGAAAAGGAATTATCCTGAAAATCCGTTATGGATTAAAAAATCCAAACTATCTCTGATATTGTAAATTTAAAGCTAAACAGGAACAAAACCGTATATTCACTTTAACTCAAAACTATCCTGTTTTCGAAGAAAATCCATATTTTTGAGTCTGCCGGAAATGGGCTTTATTACTTCTTTATGGGAAATTTACTATAATTGCCGCGATGTTTTATGTACATATTATTATAACTGTAAAGTATACTGACTTGTCGTGTGTCTATATTTATATATTTTATTGGCAATTTTAAAAATCAGCGTGGGTTAAATATATCAAAGTGTGTTTGCAAATCTAAAAGCAGTGAAAATTTGGCCTGGAAAAGGAAAATTCGAGTAGAACAGTCAATAAGTCCTGCCGTAATCATAATGCCTTTGATATTAGCTCTACGGTTTTGCAAAGTAAAATTTCTGAGAAAAACGTAGCAATTCTCTTTAAGCTTTTTCTTTTTTAAATGAAGAAATTACTTTTTCAGACGAAATAAACTAAGATTTGGAGTTTCAAAACATGCTNNATAAACTAAGATTTGGAGTTTACAAACGGGCTCTGGAGCTTTAGTCTTTAATCAGGCTATAGGATATGCAAGCGGCCTTTCCGGTTTTTACGTCTCTTCCTATCTCCGCATCAATCGCAAAGGTTTTTCTTAAAACCTCCGCCGTCATGACTTCTTCTGGGCTTCCCTGCCGGATAATGGCGCCGTTTCTTACGGCTATCATATAATCCGCAAACCTTGCGGCAAGATTAAGGTCATGCAAAACCATAACAATAGTGCATCCCTGCTCTTTATTGAGGCTTTCAAGAAGCTCCAGAACCTCAAGCTGATAGGCCATATCCAAATATGTGGTAGGCTCGTCGAGAAGGATAAGCTCCGTCTGCTGGGCAAGGGCCATAGCTATCCATACTCTTTGCCTCTGCCCACCGGAAAGGCTGTCGATAGGGGTCATTTCCAGTTCCGAAAGAATTGTTGCTTCTANNATATATAAGACCGCCCTTAGGCTTAAGGATACGGCCTACTGTTTTTAAAACCGTAGATTTTCCACAGCCGTTGGGACCGATTATGGTCGTTATTTTTCCCTTGGGTATTTCCATAAATAGATTCTCGATAATAATCTTATCATCATAAGCCACCGTTAGTTTTTCCGCTGATATGCTGTTCATAAAATCACCCCTTTCTTTTAATCATGCGTAGTTCACTTTAAAACGAGCTGTCCGCTTAAAGGGAAGTATCTTTTTCTCAAGCTTTATAGTAAATAAACCTGGTGGTTTTTAATCTTTCTTTACTATATTTATCAATGTTTTCCTTTTGCCAGCAAATACAGAAAATAGGGCGCGCCTATGACAGCAACCATTATGCCGGTGGGAATTTCCGAAGGCTGCACGATTACCCTTGCTACAGTATCTGCCGCCGATACAAGAAACGCCCCCGTAAAAGCGCAGGCAGGAAGAAGAATCTTATGACGGGGACCCACAAGCATTCTAGCAAGATGGGGTGCAATAAGGCCCACAAAGCTT
>DMJQ01000194.1 GCA_003457065.1 Clostridiales bacterium | reverse complement strand
GCTATCTGTCAGATATGCTGCACCACAGAGCAGCTAACAGCTATAACTGTGAATTTGAAGAAAAAGATATAAGAAAAAGACTTGATGTGAGAAATGTTTTTCCCGAATGTAAGGGCATCATAGCTATCGGAATTCCTTATGCGGAAGGCTACAAAAAACCTGCTGTCAGCAACAAGGGACTGCTGAGCGTTGTTTCCTGCGGAGAAGACTATCATGAAAAATTAAGAGCAGCATTAGAAAAACTTGCGTTGGAAATAATAAAACACAAGGAGTTTAAATATGAAATCTGTGTTGATACATCGCCGCTTATTGACAGAGAAATATGCAAAAATGCCGGGATAGGCAGCTATGGGAAGAATACGCTTCTCATCAATGAAAAATACGGTTCTTTCATAAATATAGGTTATATGCTGACTGATTTGGAGATACAATGTGAAAATGACACCCGAAATATTAATATTTGCAAAGATTGCGGCATATGTATAAAAAGCTGCCCTAACAATGCAATATTAGCCGACGGCGGCATCAATGCAAGGCGATGTGTTTCTTATCTGACTCAGACCAAAGATTATATTCCGCTTGAATACAGAAAAAATATGAGAAATCAAATATACGGATGCGATGTGTGCCAGCTTGTGTGCCCAAAGAACAGAACCAATTCCGAAAAACAGCCGAAGACAGATTACGATAGCCTTGCAATCGACTTGGAAGAGCTGATGCATATGACAAATAAGGAATTTGCTTTAAAATATGGGAAACTCTCAGGCAGCTGGAGAGGGAAGAACGTATGGAAAAGAAATGCCCTTATTGCGGCAGGCAACTTAGGGCTTGACTATATGTTTGATACGGTTAAAAACGAATTGAACAACCCTTCCGAAATGATAAAAATTTATGCGGCATGGTNNGGCGGAGGCAGGAAAGTGATAGTTGGGACATGTGAAATAGAATTGATAATATATGAAGCTAATTCATTGAAAGAAAAAAGACATGTTATCAAAAGCATCATAGAAAGAATTAAATCAAGATTTAACGCATCTGCGGCGGAGATTGATTACAATGATTTATGGAACAGATCGGTTATTGGAATTGCCGTTGTTTCAAATAAAAAGTCGCTGTGCGAATCTATGATTATTAAAATAATTGACTTCATTGACAACGATGAAAGAGTAGAAATTATAAATCACTACGTGGAGGTAAATTAATGACAAAAGCAGAAAAGGTATATGAATTGCTGAAGGTGTCATATCCTGATGCCAAGTGCGGGCTGGATTACGGGTCACCTTTTCAATTGCTGGTGTCAACAATGCTAAGCGCCCAGGCAACCGACAAAAGCGTCAATGCCGTTACAAAGGATCTTTATAAAGAATATCCGGATCTTAAAAGTTTTCTTAAGCTTACACAGGAAGAAATAGGAGAAAAAATAAGAAAAATCGGCCTTTACAAAAATAAATCTAAAAATATTTATAATATGTGCCGTGAATTAAGGGAAAAATATAATGGAGAAGTACCTAAAGATATGGAGAGTCTCATGTCACTGCCGGGAGTAGGCAGGAAGACGGCTTCGGTTGTACTGGTGGAAGCTTTTAATACTCCGGCGTTTCCGGTGGATACTCATGTGTTCAGGCTCACAAGGCGCATCGGACTGGCATCCGGTTCAACGGCGGATAAAGTATCTGATGAGATGATGACAAAACTTCCAAAGTACAAATGGCACCTGATGCATCACCTTTTAATAACACACGGAAGAGAGACATGCACTGCACAGAATCCCAAATGCCAAGTGTGCGGCATCAGTCATATCTGCAATTACAATAAAAAATGTAATGTTAAAGAAGGGTAAGCTGCCTTAGTAAAATATGGCATTTAATTTGACTTTAATCAGTAAGCAAATAATGGTATAATATATTGGTTTGCATCATTTAATAACAGGAGATAAAAATGTCAATAAACGTAGTATTATTCGAACCTGAAATACCCCAGAACACGGGTAATATTGCCAGAACATGCGCAGCTACAGGCTCAAATCTCCATCTAATCAAGCCTCTCGGTTTTTCGGTGAGTGATAAGTACTTAAAGAGAGCAGGTCTTGACTACTGGAGTCTGGTTAATATAACTTATTATGAGAATTTCGAAGAATTTAAGGAAACAATAAAAGGTAAACAGGTTTTTATTTCAACAACCAAGGAAAGCAGATTTTATACGGATGTACAATATACCGATGACTGCTATATTATTTTTGGAAAAGAAACTGCAGGATTGCCTGATTATGTACATCAGGAATTTATAAATAACAGAATTAAAATCCCCATGATTGACAATGAACATGCAAGATCATTGAATCTGGCTAATTCTGTAAACATAGTAATGTATGAAGCTTTAAGACAATTAGGCTTTCCAAAAATGATTTAGGAGGATATATGGATATCGCAATAAGTTTAATAGGCGGGCTCGGTCTGTTTCTCTTCGGTATGAGTTACATGGGAGAAGGCCTGCAAAAAGCCGCAGGAAATAAAATGAAAGATATTCTTGCGGCACTGACCAAGAACAAATTAATGGGTGTCCTGGTCGGAGCACTTGTAACAGGGGTAATACAGAGCAGCAGTGCAACAACCGTAATGGTAGTAGGGTTTGTAAACGCAGGTTTAATGAATTTAAACCAGGCGGTGGGAATTATAATGGGGGCTAATATCGGTACCACAGTTACGGCATTTTTAGTATCATTAAATATTACGAAAGTTGCGACACTAATGGTCGGCATCGGAGTTTTCATTTATCTGGCCACAAAAAAGAAAAAGGTAAAAAGTTTTGCCGAAGTAATAATCGGATTCGGAATCCTGTTCATAGGAATGAAATTTATGGGAAATGCCATGGAGCCGTTGGAATCTAATCCGAAATTTACGGGAATGATAACAAACTTTAACAATCCGTTTCTCGGAATTCTCGTAGGTTTTGTAATGACGGCGATACTTCAAAGCAGCAGTGCCACAACAGGATTGCTGATAGCTGTTTCCGTAACGGGTGTCATAAATTTTGAGCAGGCGTATCCCATCATATTCGGACAGAACATAGGCACTTGCGTAACCGCATTGCTGGCAAGCATCGGTGCTAATAAGACAGCAAAGCGAGCGGCTGTCATACATTTATTATTTAACGTATGCGGTACTTTATTGTTTATGCTGTTTTTAAGAAAACCGGTACAGATGTTGGTATACCAGATTGTTCCTGTGAATGTACCTCGTCAGATAGCGGCAGGGCATATATTCTTCAATATAATAAATGTTATAATTCTGTTTCCGTTTTCGGGACTGCTGGTTAAGGCATCCGAAGTTATTATCAGCAGCGATGAAGGTGATTCGGAACACATCACGAAATATATTGATGAGAGAATTCTTGTAACTCCGCCAATAGCACTGACACAGTCATCCAAAGAAGTTCTGCGTTTAGGAAGAATGGCTTACGAACAATTTGAAACGGCAATAAAGGCGTTCCTGGAAAACAATGAGGAACTGGCGCAGAAGGTGTTTGATCTTGAAAAGAAAGTAAATGAATTGAGCAAGGTCACACTTGAATACCTGGTCAAACTGGATAAGGTATCATTGACCAATTTTGAAANNTAAAGGACAAACTGGTTGTACTGATGAATACCATTAACGACATCGAAAGAGTTGGCGACCATGCTGACAACATAAGCGAGCTGGTAGTATATAACGTAGATAACAGGGTTAATTTTTCCGAAGAGGCCATTGAAGAAATCAAGACAATGTTTTATGATACGCTTGAGGTGTACAAAGTCGCATTAAATGCCATAAAAACCATCAGCCGCGATGATTGCACCAGAGTGATTGAGGGCGACAACAAAATAGATGAAATGTATAAGAATCTTAGGAAAAATCATATTGACAGGCTGAACAACTATATTTGTGAACCGAAAGCAGGTGTTATTTTCCTCGACATCATAGGAAACCTCGAGAGAATCGGCGATCATTCTTCAAATATAGCCGAAGCGATACTTGAAGCAGTAGAAAAGAAGAAACTGGTTGTTTAATAAAGACAGAAAGCTTGGAGCTTTCTTTTTTTTGTCCGAAATATCCGTGTTATGTCACGACTGAGATGAAAATATCAAGGAATGTGCAGGAATCGTGGACAGTAAAGACTTGGACTGAGTAAAATTTGAACAGAGATTGTTACAATTAAAACAAAGTTCTTTTTTTATTAGTCAGCAGCATGAGATTTTTAAAAAATAGTAATGAAAACAACTTAAAAACAGAACAATAAAAGGTTTTCAGTAAAAATGAAAAAAATTCATAAATAGTGCTTGATTTATCAAATATTATTATATATAATCTAAGTAAGTGAATAGTTGGATGACGTTTGCGGGAGAGGCTGTTATGTTATTAACAGCGCCGAAGGAATAAGTAATTAATATTAGCCGTATTATTGACGATGATCTCAGGCAAAAGGACCGTAAGCTGACAAAACTCTGAAGAGCGCAAGCACCGAAGGAGCAACTCTTTAGTGAGAAGGGGAATCTCTCAGGTTGATAACAGGGCAGTAGGCAGAATATTTTTTATTTATGCTTCCTGCCTTTTATATTACAGCTGCATAGGCAAGCCTTCAGCCGAAGGATAAAGTGCTATTAATAATGCGCATCATGAAAACGATTGATTTTTGAATTCACTACATTTTTATACTTAGGTGGGAAAATGATAATAACAAATAATGAATGGGTTTACGACAAATATAAAAATACATACAAGGTACTGTATATCGAAGGCAGCTTCAGGGATGTCCTTGTTAAAACAAGGGACAAGATTCAGGAAGGTCACGAACTTCTGACACATCCTTTGTCGAGCAGTTTGAAACCAAATGAAACACCGTATAAATCAGTAATTATTTCAGACAATAAGGGTAAACTGAATTATGATTCTGTATACATTATTGAAAATTCCATAATGGCATATGACAAGTTCAACAAGAACAAATTAATTAATTTAACTGATAAAATCAGGGAAGACTTTAAATTAATCGATTTAACCGTGCTGGAAAGCGCGTTAAATATAAACCATTAATTAAATTATGGAGGTGAATGTTTTGAAGTTAGAATTAGGCTACATTTTCATTAAGGATATTCAGTTTGCTGAACATTCCAAAGTTGACAACGGAACACTGTATGTCAACAAAGAAGAAGTAAAAGCATTAATTCTTGAAGATCAAAATTTCAAATCGGCTGATGTTGAACTGGCAAGACCCGGAGAAAGCATCCGCATAATGCCTGTTAAAGACGTTATTGAGCCAAGAGTCAAAGTTGAAGGGCCAGGAGGAGTTTTTCCTGGAATGATACACAAGGTAGAAACCGTTGGCTCGGGTAAAACAAACGTTTTAAAAGGTGCTGCGGTTGTTACGACCGGAAAGATAGTCGGATTCCAGGAAGGCATAATCGATATGGAAGGTCCGGGAGCAGAATATACTCCGTTTTCAAAACTGAACAATCTTGTTCTTGTATGCGAACCGGTTGACGGACTGAAACAGCATGAACATGAAAAAGCACTGAGATTTGCAGGATATAAAGTTGCTGTATATCTTGGGGAACTTGCAAGAACTCTGACACCAGATGAAGTGCATACATATGAAACTCCTTCATTGACAGAAGGACTTAAGCTTTATCCGGAACTGCCGAGAGTTGCTTATGTATTGATGCTTCAAAGCCAGGGATTGATGCATGACACTTATGTATATGGCGTTGATGCAAAACAGTCGCTGACTACAATGATCTACCCGACAGAAATAATGGATGGCGCAATAGTAAGCGGCAACTGCGTATCCGCATGTGACAAAAACACAACATACCATCATTTAAACAATCCTGTAATTCATGACTTGTTTGAAGAACACGGAAAGACATTGAGTTTTGTGGGAGTAATAATCACGAATGAAAATGTATATCTTGCGGACAAAGAAAGATCATCTGACTGGAGTGCCAAGCTGGCAGAATTTTTGGGAGTTGACGGCGTTATTATTTCTCAGGAAGGTTTCGGCAATCCTGATACCGACTTAATAATGAACTGCAAGAAAATAGAATCCAAGAATATTAAGACTGTAATAATAACCGATGAATATGCCGGAAGAGACGGTTCATCACAATCACTTGCCGATGCCGACGCAAAAGCAAATGCTGTTGTAACAGGCGGAAATGCAAATGAGGTAATTGAACTTCCTCCTATGGATAAAGTCATAGGTTATGCAGATGTTGCGGATATTATTGCCGGAGGTTTTGACGGAAGTCTGCATGCTGACGGAAGCATTACGGCAGAGCTTCAGGTTATTACAGGAGCTACCAACGAAATGGGCTTCAACAGATTGAGTGCGAGGTAAGAAAGGAGGAGAGATAATGCTAAAAGTTGTTCATTACATCAATCAGTTCTTTGCAAATATAGGCGGAGAAGAAATGGCTCACGTTCCTGCAGAAGTGAGAGAAGGCATTGTAGGTCCCGGACTGGCTTTCAAGCAGGCATTCGGAGACGAAGCTGAAATTGTTGCCACTGTAGTGTGCGGAGATTCATATTTTAACGAGAATCTTGAAGAAGCAAAGAAAAATATAATAGAAATGGTTAAAAAATATAACCCAGATCTATTTATAGCAGGACCGGCTTTTAATGCGGGAAGATACGGAGTTGCGTGCGGAACAATTGCACAGGCGGTAAAAGATGAACTGGGAATCCCTGTATTGACCGGAATGTATATAGAAAATCCCGGTGCGGATATGTTCAAGAACAGTTTGTACATTGTTTCCACAAAGAATTCGGCTGCCGGCATGAGAGACGCGGTTAAGAAAATGGCTCCTCTGGCGCTTAAATTGGCAAATAAAGAAAAAATAGGCTCATCAGCGGAAGAAGGATACATTCCAAACGGCATAAGAGCTAACTTCTTTGAAAAAGAAAGAGGTTCAAAAAGAGCCGTTAAAATGCTTCTTAAAAAATTAAGCGGCAAAGAATTCGTGACAGAGTTTCCAATGCCTGATTTTGACAGAGTGGAACCAAACCCTGCGGTTAAAGATATTACAAAAGCCACAGTAGCCTTGGTAACATCAGGAGGTATTGTTCCAAAAGGAAATCCCGATCACATTGAATCATCAAGTGCATCAAAATACGGGAAGTATGATATTGACGGCGTTATGGATTTAACCGAAGAAACATTCCAGACTGCGCACGGCGGATATGACCCTGTTTATGCAAACCTTGACCCGGACAGAGTATTGCCTGTTGATATAATGAGAGAATTTGAAAAAGAAGGAAAAATAGGAAAGCTCCACAGATATTATTATGCAACGGTAGGTAACGGTACTGCTGTTAAAAATGCAGTAGCTTTTGCGACAGAATTTGCCAAAGAGCTCAAATCTGACGGAGTGGATGCAGTTATACTAACATCTACGTGAGGCACCTGTACACGTTGCGGCGCAACGATGGTAAAAGAAATTGAAAGAGCTGGAATACCTGTGGTACACATGTGTACTGTAGTTCCTATCTCTTTAACTGTAGGTGCCAACAGGATAGTTCCTACAATAGCAATACCGCATCCTCTCGGAAATCCGGCATTAACGCTTGAAGAGGAAAGAGACATAAGAAGAAAACTGGTTGGAAGAGCATTGAAAGCTTTGCAGACTGAGGTTTCGGAGCAGACCGTATTTGAGAAGTAAGCTCGATATTTATTTGTATAGTCGCTTATCCTGAGTGTCAGCGAAGGATCTCACGCTGCGGCATGAGATTCTTCACCTGCCCTAAAGGACGACACAATTTGTCATTGCTGAGATCATCTGAATCGGAAGCCATATGGCGGTGACGAACGACGCATGGTGCAATTTGTAATTGTCCGCACAAAGATGATTGGATACAGCTATATATGGTATAATATATATGAGTGACAAAAACAAAAAAGAGGTGTGACATGAGCAAATTATATGATGTATTAATAATCGGTGCCGGACCTGCGGGCTTGTCAGCGGGCATATATGCAGGAAGAGCAAGATTAAGCACATTAATAATCGAAAAAGAAAAAGACGGGGGACAAATAGTCCTCACATCAGAAGTTGAAAACTATCCCGGATGCCTTGAAGGCGAATCCGGTCCTACGCTAATAGACAGAATGTCAGAACAGGCAAAGAATTTCGGAGTCGAAAAAGTTTACGATGAAATAGTGGAAGTTAAACTTGAAGGCAAAGAAAAAGTTCTTGTGGGAAAGAAGGGTGAATATTCCGGCAAGACAGTTATAATTGCAGGCGGTGCTTCATCAAAACCAATAGGCTGTCCCGGAGAGAAAACTTTTACGGGCAAGGGTGTTTCTTATTGTGCAACCTGCGACGGTGCATTCTTTGAAGATTTTGAAGTTTTCGTAGTAGGCGGCGGTGATACTGCTGTTGAAGAAGCTTTGTATCTGACTAAGTTTGCAAGAAAAGTTTCTGTAATTCACAGAAGAAATGAATTAAGAGCTGCTAAATCCATTCAGGAAAAAGCATTTGCGAATCCAAAGATGAACTTCATATGGGATTCGGTTGTTAAGGAAATCAAAGGGGACGGCATAGTTAATTCGATGGTTCTGGAGAATGTTAAAACGGGTGAATTAACTGAGATGACGGCAGATGAAGATGACGGTACATTCGGTATATTCGTATTTATCGGTTATGAGCCAAAAACCAAATTATTTGAGGGTATTTTAAATATTGAAAAAGGGTATATTGTAACTGATGAAAATATGAAAACCAATATTGAAGGTGTTTTTGCAGCCGGTGATATAAGGGTTAAAAGCCTGAGACAGGTTGTAACTGCAGCATCTGACGGTGCCGTTGCAGCCGTGCAGGCAGAAAAATATATAGAAACATTATAGGAGGTATTTAATGTTAATACTTGATAAAACCACATTTGAACCCGAAGTATTGAAGGGCGAAGGGTATATCCTGGTTGATTTTTTCGGTGACGGTTGTGCTCCGTGCGAAGCGCTGATGCCTCAAGTGGAAGCATTGTCCGAAAAATACGGAGATAAATTAAAATTTACAAAATTAAACACAACCAAGGCAAGAAGAGTTGCCATAGGCCAGAAAGTGCTGGGACTTCCGGTTATTGCCGTATATAAAGACGGAGAAAAAGTAGAAGAATTAATTAAAGATGATGCTACTCCGGAAAATATAGAAACAATGATTAAAAAATATATTTAAATTAAATTCAGTATGAAAACTAAATTAAAAAACGAAAAGGAGGATATAAATGAGCTTATTAAAAGGAAAAAAAGTT
The DNA here is from genome assembly GCA_003457065.1 of Clostridiales bacterium. Lineage (GTDB taxonomy): Bacteria > Bacillota > Clostridia > Tissierellales > Sedimentibacteraceae > Sedimentibacter. Next base: position 33,301 of record DMJQ01000194.1, on the reverse strand, counting down.
ATTATAATAGGCGACAGGGACGGAATACCAGGACCGGCAATTGAAGAATGTGTTAAAACCGCCGGAGCTGAAGTTGTATTCTCGTCTACCGAATGCTTCGTCTGAACGAGCGCAGGCGCAATGGATTTGGAAAATCAAAAAAGGGTTAAAGAATTTGCTGAAAAGTATGGCGCAGAAAATGTAGTGGTTATACTTGGAGCAGCCGAAGGTGAAGCGGCAGGTCTTGCTGCAGAAACCGTAACAAACGGTGACCCGACTTTTGCAGGTCCATTGACAGGAGTTCAGTTAGGACTCACAGTATTTCACATTTGTGAACCGGAAATAAAAGAATTGGTTGACGAATCAGTTTACGACGAACAAATAAGCATGATGGAAATGGTGCTGGATGTTGATGATATTGTCAATGAAATGACTCCGATAAGAGAAGATTATTGTAAATATCTTTAATATTTAATATGCGTTACTCTGAACGAAGCAAGGTTCACCTTTTGAGATTAGTTGCTTTGCCTCAGAATAAAAACAATTATCAAATTTGCTTCGCATCACTGCGAAGCAAATTTTAAATAAAGGAGGCTATATGAACAGTGTAATTAGAGGAGCCAGCTATATACTGGCTTATGCGCCGGATATGGTTATTCATAACGGCACGACACAGACTACTGAAAGAACAGTTAATCCAAATTCAGAATATTTAAAACAAATTAAAGATCATCTAAGAACTTTCGATGAAGTAGTAAATTATCTGCCGAATCAAACGTATATAGGAAACATCACTCCGGATGAACTTGCCAAGCACCCTCAGCCATGGAACGACGTAAAGCTCGACGGAGCAGAAAGATTCGGAAAATACGGAGAAATAATGCCTCAGGATGAGTTCATCGTCCTCATGCAGATGTGCGACGTATTTGACCTTGTAAAACTCGAAAACGGGTTTTTGAGTGAAACCAAAGCGAAGCTTGAAAAACATCCTTTATTTGATGAAGGGCTGCTTGGCAGAATAAAAGAAGGCGAAGATGCCGAAATCATAAAGAAATATGTTGAAGAAGAACATGCAGAACCGTTATATAACAACGAACTCTTAATAGGCTGTGTAAAAAGAGCACACGATATAGATGTTAATCTGAATGCGCATGTAATGATGGAAAACATTGTTTCAAAGGCATCAAATGTTCTTGCCTTATTAAATCTCACTTATAAAAACAACATCAATAAAGAAGAAATAGATTATGTAATCGACTGCTGCGAAGAAGCATGCGGAGACATGAACCAGAGAGGCGGAGGAAACTTTGCAAAAGCGTGTGCCGAGGTTGCCGGATTTGTAAATGCAACAGGTTCGGACACAAGAGGGTTCTGTGCGGGACCGACACATGCGTTAATTGAAGCTGCAGCACTGGTAAAAGCGGGGGTATTTAAAAATGTTGTGGTATCTGCCGGAGGCTGTACGGCAAAGTTGGGCATGAACGGAAAAGACCACGTTAAAAAAGGCCTTCCCATATTGGAAGACGTTCTTGGAGGATTTGCAGTACTCATAAGTGAAAATGACGGAATAAATCCGGAAATAAATCTTGATTTAATAGGAAAGCACACTGTGGGAACGGGTTCTTCGCCACAGGCTGTCATAACATCACTGGTATCATCCCTGGACAAAGCGGGAATGAAAATAATCGATGTTGACAAATATTCAGTGGAAATGCAAAACCCTGATATTACAAAACCTGCTGGAGCAGGTGACGTGCCGCTGGCTAACTACAAGATGATCGGTGCTCTTGCCGTTAAACGTGGAGATCTTGAAAAGAAGGATCTGGCGGAATTCACCGTGAAACACGGTATGACAGGCTGGGCTCCCACACAGGGACACATTCCTTCGGGAGTTCCTTATATAGGATTCTGCAGGCAGGATATTTTGGACGGAAAAATTAAAAATGCCATGATCGTTGGAAAAGGAAGTTTGTTCCTTGGAAGAATGACCAACCTGTTTGACGGGGTATCATTTATTGTTGAAGCAAATAAAGGCAGGCAGGAAGCGCAATCTACAATANNGGCGTTAAAGAATTTTGCTTCAAATTTAATGGCAGAATAGGAGGGCGTATGTCTGAAAAACAAATAAACCAAATAATTGGCAAAGTGTTCAATCAGTTAGCCGACACTTTAATCAGCGGTGAATACGGACAGAAGCCGCGAGTAGCCGTTACTGCCATGGGAAGTGAACACGGTGAAGACAATATATTTGCTGCAGCTAAAAATGCGTCAAAGAGTGGCATAGAAACTACCGTTATAGGTACTGAAAGTGTCGAAGGCGTTAAAACGGCTTTTGTAAATTCTGAAGACGAAGCTCATAAAACCATGGAATCACTTCTTAATTCAAAAGAAGTTGATGCTGCTGTAACAATGCATTATCCTTTTCCCATCGGAGTTTCCACCGTTGGAAGAATAGTAACTCCAGGAAAGGGAAAAGAAATGTTTATTGCCACCACAACAGGGACATCTTCAACAGATAAAGTTGAAGGAATGATTAAAAATGCCATATACGGTATTATAACGGCAAAAGCGCCCGGCATAAAAAATCCTACTGTCGGCATTNNGGAACGACCTTCTTATGGGTTCTGCAGATGTAATGGTAATGGATTCACTTACAGGCAACTTGATGATTAAGATATTTTCATCCTATACCACGGGAGGAAATTACGAATCTCTCGGATACGGCTATGGGCCGGGAATCGGAGAAGGATTTGATAAACTGATACTTATTATATCAAGAGCATCGGGAGCACCGCTGGTTGAAGGAGCAATTAAGTTTGCGGCAGAGCTGGTAAGAGGAAATTGCACAGAAATTGCCAAAGAAGAATTTGAAAAGGCCCGCAGTGCCGGTCTGACGGAAATCTTTAACGGACTTAAATCATCCAAGAAGACTGTCGAAGCAGAGGAGGAAGTCAAGGCTCCGCAAAAGCAGATTGTAACTTCTCAAATATCAGGAATTGAAATAATGGATCTGGAAGATGCAGTCAGGCTGCTGTGGAAAAACGGCATATATGCCGAAAGCGGAATGGGCTGCACCGGACCGATAATTTTAGTGAACGAAGTAAATATTGNNACGACGGGCAAGTAATTGCAGACGACAGGTGAACCGTTGTAATGTATAGAGTTGAAATGCATGAATACAATTCCGAACGAACCGAAGAATCTCATTTGAGATTCTTCGGACGGTTGGAATTGCTGTTAATTTTTGAAGCTGTGTATCGGTGCCGGAATTTTTCCTCCTCTGTCGATAAAAGCATCGCTTGAAAATTCGCTTACCTTCATAATTGGCGCTCTTCCAAGCAGACCTCCAAACTCTGCTGTATCTCCGATTGTTTTTCCGTATACCGGAATCAGTCTCACTGCTGTTGTTTTTTGATTTATCATTCCGATGGCACATTCATCAGCCATGATTGCCGAAATTGTGCTTGCTTTTGTATCTCCCGGAATCGCAATCATGTCTAAACCTACTGAGCATACGCATGTCATTGCTTCAAGTTTTTCGATGTTTAAAGATCCCTTGTTTACTGCGGCAATCATTCCCTCGTCTTCGCTTACGGGGATAAAAGCTCCGCTCAGGCCTCCGACATTAGAAGATGCCATGATGCCGCCTTTCTTGACGGCATCATTTAACAATGCAAGTGCTGCTGTTGTTCCGTGGGCACCGCAGCTCTCCAGACCTATTTCTTCCAAAATTCTTGCCACACTGTCGCCCATATCTGCGGTAGGAGCCAGAGATAAATCCATAATTCCAAAGGGTATATTCAGCATGCGTGAAATTTCTTTCGCAACAACTTCGCCGGCTCTTGTAAGTTTAAAAGCCGTCTTTTTGATAGTTTCGCAAACTGATGTGAAATCCTGTCCTCTGACCTGTTCAAGAGCATTTTTGACAACTCCCGGGCCGCTTACGCCGACACTGATAGATGCTTCGGGCTGGCCAGGACCGTGAAAAGCTCCTGCCATAAACGGGTTGTCTTCAACCGCATTGGCGAATACAACCAGCTTCGCACAGCCTATGCTGTCATTATTCCTTGTCAGATATGCGGTGTCCTTTACGATTTTTCCCATTAAACGAATTGCATCCATGTTTATCCCTGCTTTTGTTGTCGCCACATTTATGGATGAGCATACTTTATTTGTGGATGCCAAGGCTTGGGGAATTGAATTTATAAGGATTTCATCGCCTTTTGTCATGCCCTTTTGAACTAATGCGGAAAACCCGCCGAGAAAATCCCGGCCTGCCGCATCAGCGGCCTTGTCAAGCACTTTCGCAAACTTTACATAGTCGGTATCATTGCAGGAGCCTGCAATCAATGAAATAGGCGTTACGGAAATTCTTTTGTTTATTATGGGAATGCCGAATTCTTTTTCTGACATTTCAGCCGTCTCAACGAAATGTTCAGACACTTTTGCTATTTTATCATATATTTTGTCTCTTGATTTTTTGCCATCCGTATCGGCACAGTCTAAGAGCGAAATTCCCATTGTAATTGTTCTTATGTCAAATTTTAATTCATCAACCATTTTAATGGTCTCTAATATATTTTTTGAGTTTACCATTTTATCTCCTTATATTTCATACATCTTTTCAAAGATATCTTCACGCTGTATTTTTATATCCATGCACAATTCATTTGCTTTATTTTCAAGCTGCTGCTGCAATTTTGCGAAATCTGTATTCATTTTATCCAGATCAACCAGCATTATCATGGTGAAATATTCTCTCATTACAGTTTGGTTAATATCCAGAATATTTACGTTGTTAGTCGATAAAAGATTTGAGACACCTGCAATTATTCCTACTTTGTCCTTACCTATGATGGTTATGATTCCTTTCATTATGTCCTCCGATTGCTTATATTTATCCTAAAATAATAAAAAAGAGACCGGGAGTCTCTTTGAAAAACAAAAATAAAAAATACAATGTATTTTATATCTCTGTTCTTTTACCTGAGAGTTTCATTACTATTACTGTAGTAACTTTCCCCTTCGGTGCTCATATGAGTCTCTCCAGAGTCATGTCCGCCGACGGTCAATCATAAATTTTCCGCCGGTTTCATCCATAATCTATTTTATTAGTGGCAAGTATATACTTTTTTAAAATAAAAAGCAAGTGTAAATAAAAAAATATTTATTTGCATAAAATACATTTAGCATATTTAATATTTATTTGATATAATAATATAACAAAGCAATAATTTTTAATAATTGTAAAGATTATAATAAATATTGAAATATTAATAAATTTTGGTATAATATATATAGCAAGGAGTGATATTATGAAAATGGGTTTTGAACTAAACCTGTCACAAACTCAAAAGCTTATAATGACGCCTGAATTAAGACAAGCTATTCAAATTCTGCAGTTCAACAATGTAGAACTAATGGAATTTATATACAAACAGTTAGAGGTAAATCCTTTTCTTGAATCTGCTGATAATAAAAATCAGGAATCTGTTTCCGGCGATGATCGTGATCGGGACAGTGTTGAAAAGAGTGACAGCGACGATGAAATCGATTGGAGGGAAATCACAGAAAAGTATGATGACATAAGCTACAAAGCGTATGAAAGAAATGTCGATTCAGAAGAAAAACAATCCTTTGAAAGCTATACATCCAAAAAAATGTCTTTAAAGGATCACCTTATGGTTCAGCTGGGTGTTTCCGTAAAAACGAACAAGGAAAAAAGAATCGGAGAATTTATTGTAGAATCTCTCGACAAGAAAGGATATTTGGGATGTTCCTTGCAGGACATAAGTCTTCTGTTAAATGAAGATGTTGTTGAAGTTGAAAGAGTTTTAAGATTGATTCAGACATTTGATCCTGTGGGGGTTGGTGCGAGAAACTTAAGCGAGTGTCTTATGATACAGCTGAAGGAAAAGGGTATACAGGATAAAAATGCATATATAATAGCCGAAGATTACTTGGAGGAGATTGCCACAAATAAAGTTCAGAAAATTGCCAAGGATTTAAAGATAAGTGTGATGCGTGTTCAAGGCATATGTGACATTATAAAAATGCTTGAACCCAAACCGTCAAGAGGCTTCATAGTTGACAGCGATAATATCAGATATATTGTACCGGACGTGACTATAGAAAAAATCGGTGATGAATACATCATCATAGTCAATGACAACAACCTTCCGACGCTCACAATAAGCAATTATTACAGAAGTATGATCAATAACCTTGATGACAAGGAGGCAAACAAATTTCTGTCTGATAAATTAAATTCTTCGATGTGGTTGATTAAGAGCATCGAGCAGAGAAGAATGACTTTGTACAGGGTTACGGAGTCCATACTGAAGTTTCAGAGAAAGTTTTTCGATGAAGGCAAGACTGCGCTTAAACCTTTGGTTTTAAAGGATGTTGCAGATGATATAGGTGTTCACGAATCAACGGTGAGCAGAGCAACAAACGGAAAGTATGTGCAGACACCGAGAGGGCTGTTTGAACTTAAATATTTCTTTGCAAGCAGCATTGAATCAGACGGTGACGGAGTATCCTCCACCAGCGTTAAAACTCAGATAAAGAAACTAATTGATGAGGAAAATTCACAAAAGCCTTTAAGCGATCAGAAAATATCAGAAATGTTAAGTTCTGAGGGCATAAATATTTCAAGAAGGACAGTGGCTAAATACAGAGATGAAATGAGAATACCGTCTTCATCAATGAGAAGAAGATATTAATTTAATTATCAGTTAGATTTAAGCAAGAATATACTGACAGAAGTATATTCTTTTTTGTATGCCATAACCACATAAAACTGCTGCATTTTTATGCGAATTTATACTGTACATGGACGGTAAGGTGTGCTATAATCTTAATAGTAGAACACATATGGCGTTATAAAACATACAGTATAACACATTTCTGCTTGCCCATTCTTGTTTATGCCGAACAAATAACCCAGAAATATCAAAAAAGAGTATTGCAATATAAATATTATATGATAGAATGAAGATAGGGACGTAAATTGTATATATGGGACATTTTCTATCCCGGAGGCATTATGAATATAAATAAAATACTTGAAATACAAAACAAAATAGTTCCTGACACTGTTGATTTATTAATGAAAAGATATGAGATTCTTAAAGTAGTAAGTATGTATCAGCCCATAGGAAGAAGAAATTTATCTGCCAGACTTGGAATGACTGAAAGAACTATGCGCACTGAAATTGATAAATTAAAAGAAATGGATTTAATTGAAATTCAGATTTCAGGAGTGAATCTTACGGAAAAAGGATTAGACCTGCTTTCGGAAATTCATAACACATTTTATTACATAAAAAATTTGTCTGACATGGAATTAAAACTCATGGAAAAACTAAAACTAAAGAGGGTCGCTGTTGTATCGGGAGATGCAGAGAAGGACAGCTTTAATTTTAATGACTTAGGCAAAAAAGCTGCGGAGATCGTATTGGATCTTATAAAAAATGATACGGTTTTAGGAATATCCGGCGGAACTACCATGGCTTGTGTAGTAAATCAGATGAAAAGAAAAAAAGGAACTAAAAGTCTTTTGGTTCTGCCGGCGAGAGGCGGTTTAAGCGAGGAACTGGAGATTCAGGCAAACACCATAGCTGCCAACATGGCGGAAAAGCTGGGTGCCACCTACAAACTTCTGCACATACCTGACAATCTGGATGAGCAGGAATTAAACATATTAAAAAACAACAAGATGATAAATAATGTTCTTGCGGACATACAGAGAATAAATTTATTGGTATTCGGCATGGGCAACGCAAGAGATATGGCAATAAGAAGAAAAGCCGACCAGAATGTTTTCAGAAAGATAGAATCTGAAAACCTGACTGCAGAAGCTTTCGGTTACTTTTTTGACAAAGACGGAAATGTGAAGATGCAGACTAATTCTGTTGGAATAACGTTGGAAAATTTCAAAACAATAGATAATGCCTTGGGTGTAGCGGCAGGAAGTTCTAAAGCTGAAGCAATTTATGCGATATCTAAGTTCAATAATAATTTTATCCTTGTGACAGATGAAGCTGCTGCCAAAAGGATATTAGAATTATAATAATAATAAAATTATGTTTTTTAAATAGGAGGATTATATGGTAAGAGTAGCGATTAACGGTTTTGGAAGAATAGGAAGATTAGCACTGAGGTTAATGGCACAGGACAGCGACTTTAAGGTTGTTGCAATCAATACAAATTCAGAAGTTGATACTTTGGCTTATTTATTGAAATATGATACGGCTCACGGCAACTTCATGACAGATAAAATTTCTTACAAAGACAACATTCTGGTTGTGGACGGAAATGAAATAGTTACATCAAGAGTTAAAGATCCTGAAAACTGCAATTGGAAAGAGCTTGATATCGACTTGGTTATAGACTGCACAGGCAAATTTAACGACAGAGAAAAAGCAGAAGCTCACATCAAAGCAGGAGCTAAAAAAGTATTGCTGTCAGCACCTGGCAAAGGCGATCTGAAAACAATCTNNCGTGCACAACTAACTGCCTTGCACCTTTAGCTAAGGTATTAAATGATACATTTGGAATCGAAAGAGGCTTGATGACTACAGTGCACGCATATACAAACGATCAGAACATTCATGACAACTCACATAAAAAGGGTATTATGGCAAGAAGAGGACGTGCGGCAGCAGCAAATATAGTTCCTGCATCAACAGGAGCGGCAAAGACTGTAGGTGTGGTTCTTCCTGAATTAAAAGGTAAATTAGACGGAATGGCACTTCGTGTTCCTACACTCACAGGTTCGGTAGTTGACCTGACAGTTGACTTAAAGAAGAATGTCACCGTGGAAGAAATAAATGCAGCCGTTAAAAATGCGGCTAACGAAACATTGGGATATACAGAAGATCCAATAGTTTCAAGCGATGTTATAGGAAGCAGCTTTGGATGCGTATTTGACGCATTATCAACTCAGATTATTGAATCTGAGGGAAAACAGATGGTAAAACTGATTGCATGGTATGACAATGAAATGTCATTTACTCATCAATTGGTAAGAGTTGCAAAATACTGGGGCGAAATGAAATAGAACAGTAGATGGAGCGATGGATCAGCGATGACTTGCAATAGAGAAGCAGCTGCGCAGGCGGCACAAAAACAGTTGTTTCTCAATTGCCGTCATTGCCGTCTGTTGCTCATCTGTTGTTATTAGGAGGATTAGCATGAACAAGAAAACCCTTAAAGACATAAATGTTAAAGACAAAAAAGTTCTGGTGAGGTGCGATTTTAATGTGCCTCTTGACGAGAACAGAAATATTACTGATGACATAAGAATAAGAAGCTCTCTTCCAACAATTAATTTTCTTTTAAAAAACGGAGCCGCCCTGATTTTAATGTCACACCTGGGAAGACCGAAAGGTGAAGCAGATCCAAAGTATTCACTGCAACCTGTAGCTGAAAGACTGAGCAGTTTATTGGGCAAAAGTGTTATTTTTGAAGACTGCGATACAGTGGTTGACGATAAAGTAAAAAAGCGTGCTTCGGAATTAAAAGCAGGCGATATAATGCTTCTTCAAAACACAAGATTCAGAAAAGAAGAGACCAAAAACGGAGAAGAATTAGCAAAAGAGCTGGCTTCACTTGCCGACACGTTCGTTAACGACGCATTCGGAACGGCTCACAGGGCTCATTCTTCAAACGTTGGCGTGTGTAAATATCTTCCTTCAGCAGTGGGATTCCTTGTTGAAAAGGAGATAGAGGTTATGGGCAATGCTCTTGAAGACCCAAAGAGACCTCTCACGGCAATACTCGGAGGAGCTAAAGTCTCTGATAAAATTGCAGTCATTGAAAACCTGTTAAACATTTCAGATAATATTCTCATAGGCGGCGGAATGGCATACACATTCCTGAAATCAAAAGGTTATTCAATAGGAACATCCCTATTGGAAGAAGACAGAGTTGAACTTGCCGGAGAATTAATCGAAAAGGCAAAAAATAAAGGTGTAAATCTTTTGCTTCCTGTAGATATAGTGGTTGCTAGAGAATTTAAAAATGACACGAAATTTTATAAAACTGATGCGGACAAAATTCCAGAGGGTTTCATGGGACTTGACATAGGAGACAGGACCGTTGAGCTGTTCAGTAAAGTCATCAAGGAATCAAAGACAATTATCTGGAACGGACCTCTCGGTGTGTTTGAAATAGATAAATTCGCAAAAGGTACAAATTCTGTTGCCAAGTACATAGCAGAAAATAAAGAAGCTGTTTCTATAATCGGCGGAGGAGACAGTGCGGCAGCAGTTGAAAAAATCGGTCTCGGAGACAAGATCACTCATATATCCACCGGAGGAGGAGCTTCATTAGAATTTTTGGAGGGGAAAGTACTTCCCGGAATAGATGCGGTTGATAACAAATAGGAGGCAGTCATGAGAAGAACTATAATAGCCGGAAACTGGAAGATGAATAATGATGTTGAGGAAAGTTTAAAACTTGCCGAAAGTTTAAAAAAATTATCAAAGGATTTTGACAAAAATGTGGATGTGCTCATTTGTCCTGTCTTTACATCCCTGTATGCTGTTAAAGAAGCATTAAACGGTTCAGGCATAAAAATAGGAGCACAAAATATGCATTTTGAGGAGAAAGGTGCATACACAGGTGAAATATCTCCTATAATGCTTAAAAACATGGGAATTGAATATGTAATTATCGGACATTCAGAAAGAAGACAGTATTTTAATGAAACGGATGAAACTGTAAATAAAAAATTGAAGTCAGCATTGANNGGCATTGAAGTATGGTATAATTCCCATACTATGTGTAGGCGAAACGCTTGAACAAAGAGAAAGCAAAATCGAAAAGGAAACAGTAAAGAATCAAGTTGTCAAAGCTTTTGAAAACATTGAACCATCTGATGCGGTAAAAATAATAGTTGCTTATGAGCCTATCTGGGCTATAGGAACAGGTAAAAATGCAACAAACGAACAGGTAAATGAAATGGCTTCATTTATCAGAAAGTGTATTTCTGAAATATATGACAGAGAATTGTCTGAAAAAGTAATAATTCAATATGGCGGAAGCGTAAAAGCAGGTAATGCTAAAGAAATATTGAGCCAGCCTGACATAGACGGTGCATTAGTTGGCGGAGCAAGCTTAAAGGCAGATGAATTCTTGAAAATAATTAATTATGCAAGGTAGGTATGTCGCAGTATGAATAAAGTAACAGCATTGATTATTCTTGATGGTTGGGGTATTGGCAGGGACTATGAAGGAAATGCAGTTAACAGAGCTAAAACACCGAATTTTGATGTGCTAATGAGAAAATACCCAAATACGTCTTTATCGGCAAGCGGTTATGATGTGGGACTTCCAAAGGGACAGATGGGAAATTCAGAAGTCGGCCATTTAAACATCGGAGCAGGAAGAATTGTTTATCAGGATTTTACAAGAATAACAAAGGCAATTGAAGATGGCAGCATTGAAAGCAATGAAGCTTTAAATTCGGCTTTTGAGTTTGTAAAACAAAATAATTCCACGCTGCACCTTATCGGTCTTCTGTCTGACGGAGGAGTTCACAGCCACAATTCACATTTATACAGCTTAATTGAGCTTGCTAAAAAAAATGATATTAAGGACTTGGAGATACATTGTATAACTGACGGTCGTGATGTCAGTCCTACAAGCAGTCCTAATTTCATAAAAGGGCTTAAGAAGAAAATAAAAAGCACGGGACATGGACACATTGCATCAGTGTTGGGAAGATACTATGCTATGGACAGAAACAAGCAATGAGACAGAGTTGAACTGGCATATAACGCTTTGGTTAAAGGTGAAGGCAAAAAGTTCAAGGATCCTCTTGAAGCAGTTAAGATGTCATATTTAAACGGTGTGACGGATGAATTTATAAAACCTCTGTTGATTGAAAAAGAAAACGGAGAATTTGCCACAATTAAAGACAATGATGCTGTAATTTTTTATAATTTCAGACCTGACAGGGCAAGAGAACTTACAAGGGCTTTTGTTGATGATGACTTTAACAATTTTAACAGAAAAAAAGTTAATGTCAAATTTGTCTGTATGACTTTGTATGATAAAACCATAGAAAATGTAGAAATAGCTTTTAAGCCTCATTTTGTCAAAAACACTTTGGGAAAATATTTAAGCGGAAAAGGATATAAGCAGTTAAGGGCTGCCGAAACGGAAAAGTATGTGCATGTTACATACTTCTTTAACGGAGAAATAGAAGAACCGTTTAAGCATGAAGTAAGGTCTTTAATTCCTTCTCCTGATGTTCCAACGTACGACTTAAAACCTGAAATGAACGCTTTTGAGCTTAAAAATATGATAATGGAAGAACTTGAAAAGGACATGTACCAGGTTATGATTATAAACTTTGCTAATCCTGACATGGTAGGCCACACAGGGGATATTGAAGCTACCATAAAAGCTGTTGAGGCAGTTGATAAATGCCTTGGAGAAATAGTGAACTTTATTATCAGGGCAGAGGGCACAGCGATAATAACGGCGGATCACGGCAATTGCGAAGAAATGCTCGATCCTGCCACGTTAACGAAATTAACTGCTCATACGACAAACAGAGTTCCGTTTATAGTAGTCAGAAACCCTAAAAACTTCGGATTGAAAGAAGGTATTCTGGCAGACATAGCACCTACGATGCTGGAATTAATAGGACTTGAAAAACCAGAAGAAATGACGGGACAAAGTTTAATTGTTCATAAAACCAAGTAATGGAGGATAGGATAAAAATGACGATAATATCAGATGTTTATGCAAGAGAAATATTGGATTCAAGAGGAAATCCGACTATAGAAGTTGAAGTGTGGACTGAAAGCGGCGGATACGGAAGAGCCGGAGTGCCGTCAGGTGCATCAACAGGAGCGTTTGAAGCCGTTGAACTTCGTGACGGTGACAAATCAAGATATCTTGGAAAAGGCGTTCAAAATGCAGTCGACAATGTTAATAACATAATTGCTCCTGAAATGATAGGAAGAGATTCATTGGGACAAGTAACAATTGATCAAAAATTGATTGAGCTTGACGGAACACCTAACAAAGGAAAACTGGGAGCCAATGCAATACTTGGAGTTTCCATAGCATGCGCAAAAGCTGCGGCGGATACGCTGGGACTTCCTTTGTATCAGTATTTAGGCGGTGTTAACGGCAAGACTCTGCCAGTTCCGATGATGAACATATTAAACGGCGGTCAGCATGCCGACAACAACGTGGATATTCAGGAATTCATGATTATGCCGGTGGGTGCATGCTGCTTCAAGGAAGCGCTGAGAATGGGCGCAGAAGTATTCCACAGCCTTAAGAGTGTATTAAAATCAAAGGGATTAAGCACTTCTGTAGGTGATGAAGGAGGATTTGCTCCGAATTTATCTTCAAATGAAGAAGCGCTGGCTACAATTGTTGAAGCGATTGAAAAGGCAGGATATGTTCCGGGAAAGGACATTATGCTTGCAGTGGACGTTGCTGCAACAGAACTGTTTGACCCTGAAACAAAAGTTTATACACTTAAAGGCGAAGGAAGAAAGTTCACTCAATCTGAAATGGTTGATTTCTATGCTGATCTTGTAAACAGATATCCTATAATCTCAATAGAAGACGGAATGAATGAAGAAGACTGGGAAGGCTGGAAGATGCTGAATGAGAAACTTGGCGGAAAAATCCAGATCGTTGGAGATGACTTGTTCCCTACCAATACTGAGAGACTTAAGAAAGGCATTGAATTAAAGGTTGCAAATTCAATATTAATAAAATTGAATCAGATCGGAACAATAACTGAAACACTGGATGCAATAGAAATGGCTAAAAGAGCAGGATTTACTGCAGTTGTATCACACCGTTCCGGAGAAACTGACGACACCACAATTTCGGATTTGGTTATTGCTGTAAACGCAGGCCAGATAAAAACGGGAGCTCCGTCGAGAATTGACCGTGTGGCAAAATATAATCAATTGCTGAGATTAGAGGATATATTAGGCGAAGCGGCAGAATATAAGGGATTAGACGTGTTTTATAATTTGAATAAATAATCGGCAGTTGAATGAGCAGTTGACAGGCTACAGACAGGAATTGTTTTAAATGCTTGACTGTTGTATCAATTGCTCATCCATTGTAAAATTTTTGTTGATTAAATAACCTTTTAATGTTATAATTCAAATATTATTTATAGAAGACTGTCACAGGAGGTGTTATAGTGGAAACAGTAGTAAGAATATTTTTAATAATTGCAAGTTTATTTCTTATTGCAAGTATTTTGCTTCAATCAGGCAAATCAGCCGGAATGTCGGGTGAGATAGCAGGCGGGGCAGAATCCATCTGGGGTAAGAACAAAAGCAGAAGTTATGAAGGAAAGCTTGAAAAGGCTACAGCCGTTTCAGCAGTTGTTTTCTTGGTCGCTTCACTGATTTTGGTAGCTATTCAGTAATAATTTGTAATTATTTGGCAATAATATTGTAGTATTCTAATATTCTAAATGAATTTAGAATATATTTTCATGTGGTAAGTGTCCGGCTTCGGCCGTCCGCTTACAATTAAATATTTTTTTACAACGGAGGAAAGAAATAAATGAGTACTTTAATCATCGCTCCCATAGTGGGAGTCGTAGCGTTGCTGTTTGCTTTTTATAAAGCAGCAAGCATAGACAAGGCAGAACCAGGTACTGACAGAATGAAAGAAATTTCTTCATTTATCCATGAAGGTGCAATGGCATTCCTTGCAAGGGAATATAAATCAGTCGGAATTTTTGCAATCATAATGTTCTTTATTCTTGGATTAGCAATCAGCTGGCCAACAGCATTAGCTTTTGCGGCAGGTGCTGCTTGTTCAATTCTTGCAGGATATTTTGGAATGACAGTTGCTACAAAAGCAAACGTAAGAACTACCAATGCTGCCATGAAATCCGGCATGAACAAAGCACTGGGAATTGCGTTCTCGGGCGGTTCGGTAATGGGTATGACAGTTGTCGGCCTTGGCCTTTTAGGAACAGGTGTATTCTGGTTAATTTTTAAGGATGCTAATGTTCTAACAGGATTCAGTCTTGGCGCTTCTTCAGTCGCATTGTTTGCACGTGTGGGAGGCGGTATTTATACAAAAGCTGCCGACGTAGGAGCTGACCTCGTTGGTAAAGTTGAATCAGGTATACCTGAAGACGACCCGAGAAACCCTGCTGTTATAGCTGATAACGTTGGTGATAATGTTGGTGACGTTGCAGGTATGGGTGCAGACTTATTTGAATCATATGTAGGTTCAATAGTGTCATCAATAACTTTAGGAGTTATTGCTTACGAAGGCGGAAAGGGAGTTCAATTTGCTCTGATGGTTTGCACAGTAGGTATTATAGCTTCAATAATCGGCACATTGTTTGTAAGAGGCAAAGAAGGTTCAAATCCTCAAAAAGCTTTAAACATGGGTACATATATGAGTTCTTTGATTGTAATTGTTGCTTCATTCTTCTTAAGTAAATCAATACTCAAAAGTTTACTTCCTTTCTGGGCTATTGTATTTGGTTCATTAGTAGGATTGATAATAGCAAAAATTACAGAAGTTTATACTTCAGATGAGTATAAATATGTTAAAGAAATAGCTGACCAGTCAGAAACAGGAGCTGCTACAACAATAATCAGCGGTTTGTCGGTTGGTATGAAATCAACTGCTTATCCTGTAATAGTTTTGGCAATCGGTATAATCGGTGCATATTTAATTTCAGGCTATACGCCAAACGGAGTTGATTCTGTTAAGGGATTGTACGGTATAGCACTGGCAGCAGTCGGCATGTTGTCTACAACAGGTATGACAGTTGCGGTTGATGCTTACGGACCAATATCCGACAATGCCGGCGGTATTGCGGAAATGTGTGAATTACCTCACGAAGTAAGAGAAATCACTGATAAATTAGACTCCGTAGGAAATACGACAGCTGCAATAGGTAAAGGATTTGCAATAGGATCAGCTGCTTTAACTGCTTTGGCATTATTTGCGGCATATACTCAGTCAGTTGGAATTACAACAATAAGTTTAACAGAACCTACAGTTATAGCAGGTTTATTCATAGGCGGCATGCTTCCGTTCCTGTTCTCTGCGATTACAATGAGTGCAGTAGGTAAAGCAGCTTTCTCCATGATTGAAGAAGTTAGAAGACAATTCAAGGAAATGCCTGGCATCATGGAAGGAAAACAAAAACCTGATTACAGAAGATGTGTTGACATCTCAACAGGAGCAGCATTGAGAGAAATGATTGTACCTGGACTTTTAGCGGTAGTTGTTCCTGTGGTGGTTGGATTATTGCTTGGAACAGAAGCTCTTGGCGGATTACAGGCAGGTGCTTTGGTGACAGGTGTATTAATGGCTATATTCATGTCAAATGCCGGCGGTGCTTGGGATAATGCCAAGAAATATATCGAAGGCGGTACACACGGCGGAAAAGGAAGCGTGGCTCATAAAGCTGCAGTAGTCGGAGATACAGTAGGAGATCCTTTCAAAGATACATCAGGACCTTCAATCAATATCTTAATCAAACTTATGACAGTTGTTTCACTTGTATTCGGACCGATGATTGCACAATACGGCGGAATACTTTTAAAATTCTTTTAAATTTAAATAAAATTATTTAAGACTTCTCTTTATGAGAAGTCTTTTTTTGTTGCAGTTTTCCGGTAATTGACATATAATAACTATATAATGGCAATGGAAAGCGATAGAAATGAACCGGACGGCAATTTATTTGCTGTCCGTCAGTAATCAGTTGCCGGTTGATTGCTGTCAATTTTAGAAAGGATTGATTACTTGATAATGCGTATAAATATTGACGGGCTAAATATCAATTACATGGATGAAGGAACCGGAGATGCTGTTTTATTGCTCCACGGATGGGGAGGAAGCATTCAGACGATGATACCCATAGCAAACATACTGAAGGACAAATGCAGGGTTATTGTACCGGATCTTCCGGGATTCGGTGAAAGCGACATGCCAAAAGAGCCATGGAACTCGTATGACTATGCCCAGTGCATAAAAAGATTCATTGATGCATTGGGATTAAACAGCATTGTGCTGTTCGGACATTCTCACGGAGGAAGAATTTCAATCATATTGTCGAGCAGGTACGACTTCGTTAAAAAACTCATACTTATTGACAGTGCAGGATTAATTCCGAAAAGAAAGCTGAAATATTACATCAAGGTTTATTCTTTTAAATTATTGAAGAAAATTTACGTCGCCTTTTCAGCCGGAAATTCCGAAAGAGAAAAACTTGAAAAGTTTTATAAAAAATACGGTTCGACCGATTATAGGGAATCGCAAGGTGTGATGAGGAATACAATGGTCAAGGTCATTCATGACAATCTGGCTGAGCTGCTGCCGGACATAAAGGCTCCAACATTGTTAATATGGGGCGCGAATGATGAAGATACACCTCTTTACATGGGAAAACTGATGGAAGAAAAAATAAGTGACAGTGGATTAATAACTCTGAAAGGCGCAGGTCATTATTCATATATTGATTGTTATGACCAGTTTAAAGCAGTTATTAATATGTTTTTGAAAGATGAATTCAATAAATAGGAGTGAAAAAATGCAATCAATGATTTTATTATTTTCAATATGCTGGTTCATGCTGTGCTCTGTTAAAATGAAATACAGCCTNNAGGGCTATAAAAGCGACAAGTACATAGAATGGATGGATAGTCATAAAGATAAAGTATTCACTCAAAAGGACAAAATATATACTGTTATTTTAATAATCAACGCTGTGTATTTCATGCTTGCCGAAGGAAAGAATCTGTATACTCACGCGATGGCAGGCTCGATTATCACCTCTGTATTTTTAATTTTGAATTCTAAATCCAAGTATGATTCAAAAAAACCTCTGGTACTTACCCACAGGGCAAAAAGGCTTATGGGAATTGCTTCTCTGCTGTCAGTTGCAGATTTTGCAATAGTTATAGGTCTTATTTACCTGTTTTCCGGGGAAGTTGTCAGGTATTTTCCTCTATGGGCGGGGATTCTGTCTATAGTGTACTATTTCAGCTCATACTACATATTAGGAGCTAACTACATTGCAAAACCCATAGAAAAAAATATCAATAAAAAGTATTACAACGCAGCTTCTGAAAAAATAAAAAATATGAAGAGTTTAACATCCGTCGGAATTACGGGAAGTTACGGAAAAACCAGCACAAAGTTTGCCGCTGCGGCAATACTTAAAGAAAAATACAATGTTCTGAACACTCCGGAAAGCTATAATACACCAATGGGCATCAGCAAAATAATCAATAACAAATTAAGCGATGAATATGATATTTTTATTGCGGAGCTTGGAGCTACCAAGACAGGCGATATTGATGAAGTTGCCACTCTCACCGGTCCCAGGATAGGCATCATTACGTCAATAGGACCGTGCCATTTGGAAACATTTAAATCAATTGAGAACATCATGCGAACCAAGTATGAACTCATTGAAAGGCTTCCGGATGACGGTGTAGCGATTTTTAATTACGATAACGAATATGTTAAAAAACTGGCAGATAAAACATTTAAGGAAAAAGTACTTTACGGAATAAGAAATATTGAGGACACAGATATATTTGCAACTGATATAAAGGTCGGGAGCACCGGTTCAAAGTTTACACTGTGCATACATGGTTTAGGAACTGCCGAATGTGAGACAAAACTTCTGGGAGAACATAATATTTTAAATATTTTGGCAGGCGTTGCTGCCTCTAAGGTTTTGGGGCTGTCTCTGGATGAAATCACAAGAGGCATCTCTAAAATAAAAAGTGTCGAGCACAGGCTGCAGCTTATGGATCCGGGAACTGGTGTACTTGTCATTTACGATGCATTTAATTCAAACCCTGACGGAGCAAAAGCAGCGTTGGATGTTCTGGATTCTTTTTCTGACAGAAGAAAAATAATTGTTACGCCGGGAATGGTTGAATTAGGCGAACTGGAACAGGAAGAAAATGAAAAGTTCGGCGAAAACATTGCTAAGGTATGCGATATAGCCATACTTATCGGCAAAAAACGAACTTTGCCAATATACCAAGGACTTAAGAAGCAGGAATTTAATGAAGATAATTTGTATGTGGTTAATTCATTAGATGAAGCAACAGAACTATTGAAAACCGTAACCAAGGTAAATGACGTGGTTTTATTTGAAAATGATCTTCCCGACACATACAATGAACATTAATAATCAGTATGGAGGTTAATATGAAAAAGTCAATAGGCATAATCATAGGAGGAAAATCTGTAGAGCATGAAGTTTCAATAATTACAGGCCTGCAGGTTTTAGAAAACATAGATAAATCAATTTATGAACCAAGGATAATTTATATTCAAAAAGACGGAAAATGGTATGCAGGAGACGGCCTCCATGACATTAATAACTATAAAGTAAAAAATTTCAGCGATGCATATGAAGTGCTGCCCGGTTTTAAAAACGGCAAGCTGATGCTTTACCCGCATCCCGATATTAAGCAGGGATTTTTCGGCAGGAAATATACTACATATGAAATTGATGTTGTATTTCCGGCGGTTCACGGAACAAATACCGAAGACGGAGCACTTCATGGCATGTTTCAGATAAACGGTGTTCCTTGCGCGTTTGGTTCCGTCTTAANNGTTCTGCTGTGGGGATGGATAAGGTTGTAATGAAAAAAGTTTTTGAGAGCAACAACCTTCCCATAGTTGATTATACATGGTTTTACAGAAGCAGCTTTGAAGACAGCAAGAAAGAAATACTGGATACAATCGAAAAGATAGGATATCCTTTAATTGTAAAGCCTGCAAATTTAGGTTCCAGTGTGGGAATAAGCAAGGCAAATAATTATGATGAGCTGTTGTTTGCCATAGAAGTAGCCATGTCATATGACAGAAAGATTTTAGTTGAAAAATGTGTTGAAAGTGTAAGAGAAATAAATTGTGCCGTAATGGGTTACGAAAATAATCTTACGGCATCGCTATGCGAGGAACCAGTTGGATGGAAAGAATTCCTCACATACGAAGACAAGTATGTTAACAAGAAAAAGGATGCTTCGGAATCAAAAAGAAGAATCCCGGCAGATATTGACAAAGAAGTTGAAACCGCAATTAAAAACTATGCAAAAGAAGTTTTCAGGGCAGTGGATTGCTGCGGTGATGCAAGAATAGATTTTCTTTATGATGGCAACAATATATATGTAAATGAAATAAATACAATTCCTGGTTCCATAGCTTTCTACCTGTGGGAGGGAATGGGAATTTTATTTACCGATCTGGTTTCAAGAATCATTGAACTTGCGGAAATACAGAATGAACAACGAAAAGGAAATATAATTTCCTATGATATAGATTTGCTGAATAAGATGGGCAGCGGTGGAAAGCATAAATAAAAAATAAATATACGGGGCGGGTTGTAACCCGCCCGAATTTTAGGAGCAATATATGAACTTTAAAGAAAAAATGTTAGCATTTATGAAGGAAGAAGCATATAAGCCTTTGACACTCAATGAGCTTATGCGGGCATTTGAAGTTGAAAACAACATGAAAAAAGAAATGCTGAAAACACTGAATGAGTTGGAAAATGAAGGGAGCATTATATTTACAAGATCACAGAGATATGGTATCCCGGGAAAAATGAATCTGGTAACAGGCGTACTGGACGGAAATCAAAAAGGCTTTGCTTTTTTGAGAGCCGATGATAAAAATATGAAAGACATATTTATTTCACCCGTTGATATGAACGGAGCCATGCACGGCGACAGAGTTATCGTAAGGCCTATGAAAGTTACCGAGGAAGTTAAAAGTCCCGAAGGAAAAGTTATAAGAATAATCCAAAGGGCAAATGAATATGTAATAGGTACATTCCAGAAAAGCAGGCATTTCGGTTTTGTTGTACCTGATGACAAAAGAATTTCGTCTGATATATTCATTCCCAGAGAAGAATTTAACGGAGCCGACACTAACGACAAAGTAAATGTAAAAATAACGGAGTGGCCCGATAAGCGAAAGAATCCTGAGGGTACAATTGTTGAAATTATCGGTGATATAGAAGATACAAAGACACATATAGAAGCAGTGCTTCTTGACAAAAAAGTAAGGCAGGTATTTCCGGAAGATGTCATAAAAGAAGCAATCAGAGTTTCATCCGAAGGAATTCGCGAGCAGGAATACAAGCGAAGGACTGACTTGCGGGACCTTCCCATAATTACCATAGACGGAGCCGATGCAAAAGATTTAGATGATGCAGTCTATGCAGAAAAAATCAGCGACAATGAATATAAGCTAAGTGTACATATTGCAGATGTAACAC
This sequence comes from Clostridiales bacterium, assembly GCA_003457065.1. Classification (GTDB taxonomy): domain Bacteria; phylum Bacillota; class Clostridia; order Tissierellales; family Sedimentibacteraceae; genus Sedimentibacter. The sequence goes on along the minus strand of DMJQ01000194.1, from coordinate 12,036 downwards.
ACTATGTTAAGGAAGATAGAAAGCTTGATAAAGAAGCTTTAAAGAGAGCCACAAGCATTTATCTGGTGGACAGGGTAATACCCATGCTTCCGAAAGAGCTGTCCAACGGAGTCTGCAGCCTTAATCCCAATGAAGATAAGCTTACTCTTTCCGTACAGATGATAATTAACGGAGAAGGAAAAGTAACTGATTACAAAATATTTGAAAGCATTGTAAGAAACCATTACAGAATGACATATACCGATGTTTCCGACATGCTTGAAAACAATGATGAGAAATTAATAGAAAAGTATAAAGAAATATTAGCCATGCTGAAGGTTATGGAGGAACTGAGTTTAATACTGAGAAAGAAAAGAGAAGTCAGGGGAGCCATAGACTTTGATTTTCCCGAAACTCAAATTGTCACTGATGAAACGGGAAAAGCCGTAGATGTAACAAAATATGAAAGACGTGTATCAAATAAAATGATTGAAGAATTTATGCTCGTCTGCAATGAAACGGTTGCGGAGCATTACTACTGGCTGAACATGCCATTCGTCTACAGAATACACGAGGATCCCGATGAAGAAAAAATGTATGAGTTCAATACTATGATACATAATCTGGGCTATACGTTAAAGGGCGTAAACAATGAGGTACACCCGAGAGAACTGCAGCAGCTGCTTCTTAAAATCAAAGGCACAAAGGAAGAAAGCTTAATCAACAACATGATGCTTCGCTCTTTGAGAAAGGCGATTTATTCTCCTGACAGCAATCCGCACTTCGGTCTGGCGGCGCAGTACTACTGCCACTTCACTTCACCCATAAGAAGATATCCCGATTTGCAGATACACCGCATTATTAAGGGACAGCTGAACGGTAAATTTTCGGAGGATGATTATCAAAGGCTGGCTGAAAGAACCGCAGTGGTTGCCGAGCAGTCATCCAAGATGGAAAGAGTTGCCGACGAAGTCGAAAGAGATGTAGATAAAATAAAAATTGCTGAATACATGTCCGATAAAACCGGTGAAGAATATGACGGTGTAGTATCGGGAGTAACAAGCTTCGGTATCTTTGTCGAACTTGAAAATTCGGTTGAAGGCCTTGTGCACATATCGAACATGGTGGACGATTTTTATATTTTCAACAATGAAAAGAGAGAGCTGTACGGGCAGACGTCCGGCAGGATATTCAGAATAGGTGATAAAGTCAAAATAAGAGTTGAAAATGTAAGCATTGCAAGAGCAGAAATTGATTTTTCTTTAATTGATGAGTTTACATCTGAAATTCATAATGAAGAAAAAGAACCGGTCGGAACTGCCAAATAAATTTTAATTTAATTTTAAGACTGACAGGATATAATAGACACAGTGATATGAAGCGAGTTGGTTGCAGCACACTCATGATATAATAATTGCAGGGAGCAGCCCCTGTGCGGTCCTCTGCAATTATTTGCTAAGTTTTGTTTGCTAAATCATTCATAAAAAAATAAGAACTGTATATTTAATATGCATGATCTGCCACAAATTTGTCTGATTTTTAGTGATTGCATAAATTGTGTCAAGTTATGCTGTGATTGTGGTTGCAAAAAACTGATATTTGACAATGTAAAAATTTAATGCTATAATCATTCTACACTAACGGTAGGTGAAAATATGGCTGAAAATACAAAGAATGTTGCAAGCAATAAAAAAGCATATCATGAATATTTTATAGAAGATAAGTATGAAGCCGGCATAGTTCTTGTGGGAACTGAGGTCAAATCCATACGGCAGGGAAAAGTTAACCTGAAAGACAGCTATGTAAACATGAAAAACGGTGAAGCATATGTTTACAATATGCATATCAGTCCTTATGAAAAAGGAAACATTTATAATGTTGATCCTCTAAGGCCCAGGAAGCTTCTTTTAAATAAAAGAGAAATCAGAAAAATGCTTGGTTTGGTAACATTGAAAGGTTATTCATTAATACCGTTGAGCTTGTACCTCAAAAATGGTCTTGTTAAAATGCAACTGGCTGTGGCAAAGGGCAAGAAAAATTATGACAAACGTCAGGATCTTGCCAAAAAAGATGCCGAACGCCGTATGCAGAGACGAGACGAATAATTATTCGGGGGCGTAAATGGTTTCGACGGGGATATAGAAGGAAGATAAGCGAGTATTTGTCGCCAAACAACGCAAAAAGTGGCAACTAAAATAAACGCAAAAGAAAACAATAATTTAGCATTCGCTGCTTAATTGCAGCTTGCTTGTCCCGCTTAACCGACCTGCAGGTTAAAACGGGGCATCATCTAAAGCAGGGAACTGTATCAGGGGTTCTTCGACCTGATGCAGAACAATTGAAGATAGCAGAGATTGCAGCCTGACCATAGGCGGCAGTCAAAGCGAATAAAAAAATATGGTCTGCACTCGGAGAAAGTCTTGTGGAAATATTTTCGGACGTGGGTTCGACTCCCACCGCCTCCATACAAGAAATCCACAATATAGTGGATTTCAATTTCGTCCTCATATAAGAGGACTTTTTTAATATATCTATTAATGATTTCTTTTTGTTCATAAAATTCTTTTGTTTTAATATCTGCATCTTTACCTAAATACTTTATGTTATCAATTTTTGGTGAATACATTTCAAATTGAATTCTTGCCTCGTTAAAATCAATAGTTAGATTGTTTTTTTTGTTTTCAAGTTCATCCATTTTTTCTTTCATAGATTCATGGAACATACCTTTTATTATTGCATTGACTATATTATCAATTTGTTTTTGTACTTCTTTTAACTCTTTTTCAATTACAACAACATCAGACTTTATCTCTTCCTGTTGTTTAAGAGCATATTCGAATACTTTTATTGACAGTGAGTCTATAGCACTTGGTGATAATACTTTGTTAATTAAGTCATCTATAACTGCTTTCTCTACTAAATCTCTATTTATAGATTTTTCTTTACATTGTTTGGTTCTTTTTCTTGTAGAACATTCATATGTAACATATGGATCGGCTATAATTAACAGTTTGTCAATTATTCTTTATTTGAAACTTCTTTTCTCTTTTATTCATTTTTGAAAAATAGTTTCGCAATTACCTATTATAATTTAATGATTCACAGCAATTTACTGCTAACTATAAAATATAATTATACCATTGGTAAAGCAAAGATTTCAAGCACACAAATATGAATAATAAAAATAGGTAACTGTCATGAAAATTAAAATCCGCTCACCTTCCTTATGCAAGGATACTTTGGACTATTCTTGGGATGTAATGGAAGGAGCAAGCCGAACCCTTTAGTCAGAGTTCGGCTTGCTCTACAAATTGGAATTTAACTTTTACTATTCTTTAATATTTTTATAGAACTATATACAAGTACAGGAAGAGCAACAATCGTTATAACACCCACACACCTTATTAATATATCTGGTAATTCAATCCCAATAAGTGAAGAAAAAGCATTTATAATAGTTGCAATTCCAATAATAAATAAACTGATTCCCCACATTGTTCTATTTCTCTTATTATTCATTTAAATACCCCTACAAATTCCTATTTATCGCTATCATAGCATATGTTTCAAGGCACTTCCAGCGTCTTTTCGCAAGGATACTCTGGACGATTTTGGGTATGTAGGCAAAGCAAGAGCCACTGCATAATAAAAGTGTAGTGGCTCAATTAAATTAAAAATAGTGTATGTCACTCAAAGTGCAACACTTATGTTAAAATTATAGTATTTTTACAATCATGTCGTTACATGGCTTTTCATAAAAATAATTTTCCAGTCTACTGTTTCTATAGGCTCAAAGTGCAAAGCAGAACACACGGCACGAAGCTTTCCTTGCCCACTATTGCCAAAAGGGATGGCAGTAGGTGTACATGCACCACCGATGATTCCTACAGCAAAACAGTCACTGACAGCTTGCGGTTCCATTGGATTATGATGCTTTTTGCGAGGTCTATCTCCACTGCTACAATCACGAACAGAGAAAGACTCATCATCAAAGTCTGGAGAAATGGTGTAACTCATCGCTATACAGTGAGATGGAAAATGGTAATCCTCATGGCTAAATCTATCAGTCGGAATCTCCTGTTGTTCATATTCCTGCACGGTCAGCGTATGGGAAATTTGGGTTTAATCATAAGTTACAGTTGGTTCTGTTTAATGTGCCATAGTTTACATAATTTTTATCAACCTTAAGAAAAAATAACCTAGGGGTGGAATTTAATTTTTTAATCGAGGAAGGATAAAAATATATTATATTATATAAAATAATTATTGACAAACGATAAATGAGCGTTTATTATAGTGATATAAAAGGTGAATTGTAAAGCAAAATTTCTTTAACGAAGTTATTAGAAGAATCAGGAATGACAAGGGCACATGTATCAAACTTCAAAAATCAGAGAGCAAAAGCTTATAGCTTTACCACTCTGGATGCTTTGTGCAGAATACTACAATGCCAACCAGGAGATATTTTGGAATATAGGGAAGATTATGATTTAGGCAAGGAGGAATAAAGGTGGAAAAAGCAACGACTAAGGTATATGATATTGCAATTATCGGGTTAGGGCCTTCTGGTGCCATATTGGCAAGAATGCTTTCGAAAAAATATAAAATTATTGCCATTGACAAAAAAGACTCTGTAGAAAAGGGATTTCAGAAACCTTGCGGTGGATTACTTTCTCCCGACGCTCAGAAGGCATTGGCAAGGTTAGACATATGTCTTCCTAAGGATGTTATGGTAGACCCACAGATTTTTTCTGTTAAAACCATAGATTTGAAAAATGATATCATACGCCATTATCAACGGTTTTATATTAACCTTGATCGTCATAAATTTGACTTATGGTTGAAATCACTTATTCCCAGCCATGTAGAAGTTCATAGTAATTCACATTGTTCTGCTGTTGAAAAAATACCAGACGGTTACCGAATAACTTTTCATGAAAACGGCATGGAACAGGTTATCATTGCAAAATATATAGTAGGTGCAGACGGTGCTAATTCTTTGGTACGACACACCCTTTACCCCAAAAGGAAAATACGGACTTACACGTCAATCCAGGAATGGTTTCTTGAAACACACCCTAATCCATTTTATTCCTGTATTTTCGACTTTGAGAATACGGATTGCTATTCTTGGTCCATTTCTAAGAATAATCAGTTTATTTTTGGCGGCGCATTTCCTATAGATAATTCTCGGAAAAGGTTTGAAAATCAGAAAAAAAAGCTAGAGAAAATTGGATTTAAGTTTGGGAAACCTATAAAAACAGAGGCATGCATGGTTCTGAGACCATCGTCATTCTATGATTTTTGCTGCGGAAAGAACAACGCTTTTTTAATTGGGGAAGCTGCTGGCTTTATTAGTCCAAGCTCTCTGGAGGGAATAAGTTCAGCCATAAACAGTGCTCAGATTTTGAGTGAAGTATTAAATGCTAATAGTAAAAATGCCAACAGAGAATATAGATTGAAGACTTTTAATATCCGTTTGAAGATCTCTTTAAAACTACTGAAATGCCCATTTATGTATAATTCTTTTTTACGTAAGCTTGTATTAAAAAGTAGACTAAAGAGTATCGATATTGCTGTGACAAAAAGGTAAGCTTTCAAATGAAGTTTTTCAACTAACAATTGGAAATATACGTTAGAGGAAATTTTTTAAGAAAATAGATTGCCTCAATGGCAATCTATTTAGGTTTTAATTCATATTGAATAATATCCACTGAAAAGAAATTGATAAAATTGAATGCATTAATCTCTCTACTGATTAAAAATAGACAATCAATATATCAAATTTACACAAATTCAGGGGTGGATTTTCCAAAGGAGAAGTATTAGAAAATCTACGAATAAGACTGGCAGAGGAAATTGAAAAAGCGATACAAGATGGCTATAACACCTTTTTATTCGGAGGTGCCTATGGGTGGGATCTCATGGTAGCGGAAGAAGTGATTCAAAAGAAAATGCTGATTGACCTGCAAAATCCGCGGTACATTCGCCTGATTGCAGTGATTCCTTTTGAAGAACATGCCGTGCGATATTCTCTTGCAGACCATAAGCGGTATTATGAAATTATGACCCAATGCGAGGATGTCATCACCCTAAGAAGTGAGAATATCTATGGCATATGAACGCATCACAGCACCGACTGATGAGTTCCACTATACCAGAAAAGAAAATCTGCGAGGCATTTTAGCGGACGACAGAATCCGAAGGTTCAGTGACAAGGAGTGCTGGTTCTGTTTCTCTCTTGAAGATACGCTCCGTTTGATGGAACTGACAGTCATGAATGAGGGTGGTCTGTATATCGGCATGGTTGGTTTGCCGAGGAGATATCCGCGGTTTAATCCCGATGATTATGTGATCTTAAAACTCACTCCAAGATACCAGAACGGCGAATGGGTTAGGTGGAATCAAGAAACGGGCAGTCACTGCTCCACTGAACAAAAAGCTATTGCAAAAGAGTTTAGCAGTCTAAAGCTTGGATACCGCGGTGACTTAAAGTTCAAGCCCAACCCCGAAATAATAGAAGTAAGTGAAGCCTTGCAGATGAGAGCCGAAGAAGCTCACATCATGCAAGGCTTTTGNNTTCTCGTCCTCATGTTAACCATGCTGTTTAGCACCACGGTTTTGCTACAGGCGGTGATGTGGCTGGAGCCATTGAGGGCACTTGGAATGATGCATCTGGCCAAATTAAGACGGTTTTCAACAAGGTGGTATTCTCCGCAACCGACCTCATTTTAGCAGTGTTTTTCTTTGCCAAACTTGGTATGACGTACTTCGACTATAGAAAACAATGGTCAATTTGAGTGGAGTGCTCCAGCTATTCTGCCTGCCTGTTTGATATTTACGCTGACGGCGCCGACCTACATTTGGTCTATTTTGGGCCTATAACAAAATGAGTCGTTGCATAGAGTTAGACGCAACGGCTCTTCTTCGAAATTAGTCGGATCTTATTTGGCAACTATCAAAGGGGATTTCGGGGCGTTTGCTCATTTTACCGCATTAGTCACAACTTGACTCTTTTTAAGTGCCAAAAACAGCATAACAATAGCAACTGTTATGATAATATGTGCAATACCTGAAACACCTGAAATCGCCGCAGAAGCCTCTTTTGAAAGTTCTGTGCCAAGCACTTGAGTGACACCTCTTACAAAAAACATTATCACATAAAAGGTACCCCTATATTATAAAGTAGCATAAAACGACTAAAGTATTTTTGCTGTGACAAATTAGCGATATTGCTAAAAATGGCAATCAGCAAAAAAATGATTGTACCCAAAACAATAAATGTAGATGGGTAAACGATAAAGTTGTTTTACCGGAAAAGGTAAGAAATTTTGTGAACTCCCGATAAAGCACCGCCTGTTCCAATCAAGCTGGCAACCGCCATGACGATGACAAAAATCGGAGTACAAAAGTTGCTGGCGGCCAGTTGCAGCTCATCGCCCATTATGCCGATAAACCAGGTATCCACCAGGTTATAGATCACATTGACCATCATACCGAGAATAACGGGGATTGACATGGTAAAAATGGCTTTGAGCGGTAGAGCATCCTTCATAATTTGGATGCGTTTGTCCTGTCGCTGCATTATGCGTCCACCCTTTTCCAATTGTTTCTCATATCACTGTATCCAATCCACACTGTCCAAACATAGGCACAGGTTTTTGGAATCATAAGCATACCACCCAGTGGACTTACATCTGCCCACAACACAACAGGGATATAAAAAGCAAAGCTCAATACAATGGTAAGCCACATAAATCGGAAAGATATGTCATTGTGTTCTTTTGCACTTTTATAAAACAGAACAATAATAAGCAGCCCCATGAGAGCAAAGGGAATGTTTCTGTAAATTCCCCAAGCCAAAGATGGACTAGCACTTGTCCAAGCATTCTGCGGGAATAAACACAAAATAATTCGCATAGCAGCAAGTAGATAAACAGCTATGATAACACCTTGTTTTCTGCAGGTATCATAGCGTTTTCTCCAGACGTAGTAAAGTAAGATATAAAAAACAGTCATGGTAATGGATGTGATAAATTTACCGATTCCAAGTGGGACAGTGTAGTTTTCCAGTCCGGTTGTGCATAATGCAATAGCGCGAGGGACAAGGTGAAAGGAATCACCTGCACCAAGTACAACTGCCATGATACCAAATAGTGTGTATTGCTTGTTACCTTTGGAGTTTTTTATCATAAGAATTCCAAGAGTAATCACTGTGGTTAAATATACCACATCAAATAAGGTTTCCATAATTGCTTGCATAAGTAAGCCTCCTAAATATTTAGTGAACATTGTTCAGTTTTATTGCTGCAAATACCCACCAAAGGGTGGGCAGACAACTGGTCTAATAAATTGTGCGTTTCACTATTTCCAATAAAAAATCACACGTATTCGCTTCATTCATCAGCAGTGTAATAATATTAGAGAAAACAAAGTCAACAAAATCCGATTTTGTAAATTGATTCGAGAAAGCATCTTTTCTTATGCTTTGGTCGTGATGAAGAGATTCAAGTAATCCGTTCTTTATGTGGGTGAAATATCGATTCATCACTTCTCGACCTTTGTTCTTGTCAAGGTTTGCAACACTCATAGAATGTATGCTGAAAAAAGACGGATATTTTTGACAACCCTTTTGTATGCTATTAAACAAAGACAGAACATTCTCAGCAAAATCGGATCGTGTGACGCAACCTTTAGAGCCGTGCATAATTTCCGTCCAAACAGCCTCAATTGTTGCAACAATCAAATCACTTTTAGATGGGAAGTAGTTGTAAACCGATCCAACAGAAATACCGCATTTATGCGCGACATCTCGTATATTCACACCTTGCATACCTGATTGAACGATGATTTCTTTCCCTGCAGAAAGAATAGCTTCCCTGGAAGTAATAGTTTTATTCATAGCAACCCCTCCAAACTGAACATTGTTCATTTTAACACATGTTTTTTTGCTTGTCAAGAACTACATTAACTGGGTTCTATGTCAAGAAAAAGTACAAATTAAAATGGGAAATCTATTGATATTTAATTCATGATTTGCGAATTTGTGGAACACTCTGACGAGTTTACACACAAGCTTCCGAGACGCCTAATATTTTCAGCACTCCAGAGACGGAAACCCGGCGATTCTCTTTTTTGGCTGCTTCCGTCTTTTCAGAAACTCCTTCATAGATGGCCTCTGTCATTTTCCCAGAATGCTGATAGCTTTTTTTAAGACATCAAGTGCATCCTTTGTATCCCGAAGTTCACGATTAAGACGTGCTATTTCTTTTTGTTCGTCAGAAGAATAATTTCCAGAGCCTCGGCATTCAATATTTCCTGTTTCTTCAAGCTCTTTTTTCCACCTGGATAGGCTTTGCTGACTGATTCCAAGGTTCGCTGCACACCCTATTAGTCATAGTTCCTTGTGATCATTGTAATACTGTATTGCATCCAGCCTAAACTTTTTATCATAGTGTTTTGCCATTATGAATTCCTCCTCCTTGCGATACATCCATTGTATCATTTATCTTATTTTTTTGTTTAGGATTTTCTCATTTTGACTTGCGCTATTTTCATTCTAACACTAGACATCATCAGTTTTAGATTATATACTTTTCATTCGTGGCTTATTTGCAACAGATATATCACTCTTTAATACTTTGCTCATATATTAATACTATATATTATAATATTAAGGAGAGAATACTATGTACTATTATCCATATACCAATATGTTAGCACAATGTTACATGATGCAGCAGCAAATGAATTCTAAAATAAGAGTGCTTCATGCAGTTCCTAACGCTCCTGCAGTAGATGTTTATGCTAATGATAATCTTATTGTTAAAAACCTTGCTTACAAAGAAATGTCACCATATTTACCTGTTCCATCTGGTAATTATAATATTAAAGTTTATCCAACAGGTGAAACTACAAATCCCGTTATTGAGTCAAGTGTCTATATTCCTGAAAATTCTATTTATACTATAGCCGCTATAGGGGAATTGCCTGATATAAGTCTATATCCAATTCAGGAACCAACATCAGCAAATAAAACTGGTATGTCCTGTGTAAGATTCATCCATCTATCGCCAAATGCACCGCCTGTTGATATAAAATTACCAGATGATTCAATTGTTTTCAGCAATGTTCCGTTTAAAAGCATAGCTAATTATACTTGTGTTCCATCTGGAACATACACGTTTAGAGTAAACCCAGCAGGAACAGATAATGTTGTTTTAACAGTTCCTAATGTTAAATTAAATCCAAATACCTTTTACACCATCTATGCGATTGGCTTAGTTGGAGAAACCCCTAACTTAGAAGCGTTATTAGTGACCGAACCAAGATAATCCTAAAAAATTGCTCGAATTTAATACGAGCAATTTTTTTAACTACCTAAGCAATAATGTTATAGTCCGAAAAGTACCCCAATTTTCAACTGTATTAAATATTGGGTCAGTTGATTGGAAGTAAACAATTATTGCAACATAATCTAATTCGGGTTATTCATTAAAAAAATTCATTATCACCATATTGTATTGATTCTAAAGCAAGTGGAAGCTCCTTTCTAAAAACTGTATCACGTATAGCTGTAAACGCAGGCATAAAATTGCTATCTACATATAAATAAACACNNAAACACAATAAACATAATTCACATCATTTGGCAACCACTCACCCAATACTTCATCTCTCATGAAATTAAGCTTATCATTTTCCATTGTTCAGTCAGTTTTTGAGAATGGCTGGGTGATAAAGGGCATTCAGGTAGACGAAAGTTTGATTGGTTTTACGATGTACGGATATAGTGATGAATTGAAAGCATATGAATTATGCTGTTTATGATTGATGAGCATTATCATGAAAACAGGCACGGAAAATGTGCTTTACAAATCATTTTTTCCGAAATGTTTCAGAGCTATAAATGCGATAAAATATATCTCAGTACCTCACCCAATAATTTTAGAGGCAAACATATTTATGAGAGCACAGAAACATGCGGAAAAGACGATGACATTGAGGATATATTCTGCCTAAGCTATAATCGATAACTGCGTAAAATGAGCATAATGTGACGTACGTGAAACACGCTCAAGTTTATAAAGGTCAGGACAAATTATGAGTGTATCCATTTTGCACTAATGACACAAGAAGACACACTTTTTTCCATCAAGGGGAAGGTATGTCATTTTTGTTCGGGATTTTTATGTTGACACCGATTAGTATAAGGCTGATAAATATTCTTTTCCCGTAAAGCGCCATTGACTGGAAAAATCCCAATTTGTCAGGTAATTAATAAACCTCATATCCAACGATAAGAAAAATCTTTTTTACACTATTGCTCCAAGTATAAGCTACATTTTTGTTGGTGGTATCTAATAGCGTGAACTTTACCGTAGTCAATCTATACGCTTACTTATTATTTATATGGCAAAAAATTTAATTAACACATTGTAAATTATGAGCATAACGGGAAGTCTATAAAACATGAGCAGCGGGAAAAAATCAGATAAGTTGTTCACTCATCTATTTTGGACTAATGACACAAGAGGCATGCTTTCCCTCCAAAGGGATAGTACGTCTTTTCTTATACATAAAAATGTGATATTATGGATTTAACGATATTGCATCGCAGGTAAACAGAAAGTTGTGGTGTGGATTATTTATATTAGGAGGAATTAGTGTTATGGATGATGATTGACAATCAAAATGTACTCATTTACGGTGGATTGCAAAGACCCGCATGAATTAGCAAAATTTTATGCGGCGTTGCTTAAGTGGGAAATAATGTTTATCGATGAAGATTGGGCATGTGTATACGCTCCAGGAACTAATCAGGGAACATATCCTGGTATAATTTTTCAACGAAATCCTGAGTATAAACCGCCTGTGTGGCCGGCAGAACATGAAGCTCAACAGCAAATGGCACATATAGACTTCGCCGTTAATGATTTAGAAAAAGCAGTTCAATATGCAATCCATTGTGGAGCAACCAATCGAGATGAGCAATTTTCTAATGATTGGCGAGTTATGCTTGACCCTGCTGGACATCCTTTTTGCTTATGTCAAATG
>DMJQ01000056.1 GCA_003457065.1 Clostridiales bacterium | reverse complement strand
GAGATAACAAGCTACACGATGACACCTATCTCAAAGAGAATTTAGAAAAGCTATTTATCTTCAGACAAGAAACAGGCTTTGTTCCACTCACTTATGAGCCACCGGAGGGGTGGCTTGGAGAGATGGAAAATTACTATTCTGTTGGTGAAAATCTCATTCAGCTTGGCAAAAACATTGAAAATATAACTGAAGTGCCGCCACCAATCACACCGAAATCATGGACAGACAGAAAACAAAAACAACGAGAAAACCTTAAAAAACTTGCAGCCGGTCACAAGCTGTCCAGTGAGTTGGAGCAAGATTTTGAAATGACGATGTATTAAATTCAACTTAATAACCATTTGCGCTTGACTTGTGTAAAAAGTTAGGGTATATGTTTGTGTTGCAAAGGAGGACCAAATGAAAAACACATTGTTTATCGGAGCTACTGAACTGGCTGAAATACTTGGAATATCAAGGGCTCAAAGCTACAAAATCATTCAGAAGTTAAATGAGCAATTAGAAAAAGACGGATATATGACACTTGCAGGAAAGGTAAGCAGAGTGTATTTCTTAGAAAGATTTTATGGCATAAGTGCGTAGGAGGTGCAAAACTATGTCAGTTAATAAAGACCCAAGTGGAAACGGGCAATGGCTTGTATCGGTTAGATATACCGACTTCCAAGGTAAAACAAAGCAAAAATGCAAGCGAGGGTTTAAAACTAAGCGAGAGGGACTTGAGTGGGAGCGTGAATTTCTAAAGCAATCTCACACCGACTTGAATATGACATTTGCAAGCTTTGTTGAGATTTATTCTTCTGATGTTAAACCAAGAATTAAGCAAAATACATGGCGAACAAAAGAAACTATCATCGAAGATAAGTTGTTGCCCTACTTCAAGGACAGAAAAATCAATGAAATTAAGCCAGCGGATATCATAAAATGGCAAAATGTTATGCTAAAAAAGAAAAATACAAAGGGCGAGAAGCTCTCGCCTACATACCTAAAGACCATTCATAATCAGTTATCTGCAATCTTTAATCACGCAGTCAGATTTTATGAACTACCCTCAAACCCTGCACAAAAAACAGGAAATATGGGCAAAGAGAAAACAAAGGAAATGTTGTTCTGGACTAAAGAAGATTATCTTAAATTCTCAGAAAGTATGATGGATAAGCCACTTTCCTACTATGCCTTTGAAATGCTCTACTGGTGTGGTGTTAGAACAGGCGAATTACTTGCCCTAACCAAAGAAGATTTTGATTTAGAAAAGGGCACCGTTAAAATCAATAAATCTTATCAGAGAATATCAAAAGAAGATATTATAACCGAGCCTAAGACACCAAAAAGCAATCGTACAATATCAATGCCCGACTTCCTTCGAGAAGAGATTGAAGATTACATTAGAAGCCTATATGGAATAAAGTTGACCGATAGAGTGTTCCCGATAACAAAAAGCTACCTCCATCACGAAATGACAAGAGGTAGCAAAGAACAAAACATTCAACGGATTAGAATTCATGATTTAAGGCACAGTCATGTAAGTTTGCTCATTGAAATGGGGTTTAGTGCAGTAGCAATAGCCGACAGAGTTGGGCATGAAAGCATAGATATTACCTACCGATATGCTCATCTATTCCCGTCAAAGCAGATTGAAATTGCAAATAAGTTATCAGCAGAAAGGGGGGCTTAGTATGTCACAGAAAAGCAGGGATCATAAAAATAGGTGGAGAAACAAGACTGTTGGATTTAGGGTATCTCCTGAGGAATGGGATAAAATTGAACGACTGGTTCGTATTAGTGGTATGTCAAAGCAAGAATATATCATGCACAGGTTACAAAACACCCAGATGACAATACAGGCTAATCCAAGGGTATTTAAGGCTCTGAAAAATGAGATTATAGCACTGACTGAGGAACTAAAAAGTCTGTTGGCATCAAATTGTGAAAGCAAAGAAGTTATAGAGCAAGTAAAAATACTGGTGGGGTATATGCAAATGCTGGGCTAATAGTATTTATGCTATACCAAAATTATAATGAAACGCAGTGATGTCAGACTAAATTTATTCGGGTTATTACTGCGTTTTCATATTATCAGATCTTGCTATTGTTCTAGTTGTAGAGTATAATCTATTTAAGCATGTAAAAGAGGTGTATTAAATGGAGTATATGTCAGCGAGAGATGCAGCTGGGCTGTGGGGTATTTCACAGCGCAGAGTATCAATATTATGTGCTGAAAATCGCATAGAGGGTGTATCCCGAGTGGGAAATATGTGGTTAATTCCCACTGTAGCGCAAAAACCGATAGACGGCAGAAGTCTGCGGTATATAAAGGAGAAAAGTATGGTAGTAAAACCATTTATTAAATGGGCAGGCGGCAAAGGCCAGCTGCTCTCAGAAATAAGAAAGACTTATCCACCAAATCTTGGCGATAGCATCACAAAATATGCAGAACCCTTTGTTGGTGGAGGTGCAGTGCTATTTGATGTGCTGTCCAACTATCCAGGGATAACACAAGTTTATATAAGCGATATTAATGCGGAGCTGATAAATACTTACACGATGATCAGAGATAATTGTGTAGATTTAATTCAAAGATTGCAAACACTAAAGGCAGAGTATATGGAAAGTGCAGAGCAAAAAGAATATTACTATCAAAAGCGTAATGAGTTCAACCATCTAAAAGTCAATGGTGATATAGCAGAAAATCTTGAAAAGGCGGCGCTGTTTATATTCCTTAACAAAACTTGCTTTAATGGGTTGTATCGTGTAAATCGTAAAGGTGGATTTAATGTGCCGATGGGGTCATATAAGAACCCGACAATATGTGATGAGGATAATCTTAAGAAAATCAGTCAACTATTAAAAAAGGTAACCATTGTGTGTGGTGATTATAAAGAGTCAGCAGATTTTATTGACGAAAATACATTCGTATACTTCGATCCACCTTACAGGCCCTTAACCGAAACAGCAAGCTTCACATCTTATACAGAGGATGGATTTTCTGACGATAAACAAGCTGAGCTTGCGAGATATGTTAAAGCCTTAACCGACAAAGGAGCTAAGGTAGTTCTTAGTAACTCCGATCCTAAAAATACAAATGAACATGATGACTTTTTCGATGAGTTATACGCATCATTCAATATTAATAGAATATCGGCAACACGAATGATTAATAGCAACGCTGCCTCGAGAGGTAAAATAAGTGAATTGCTGATAGCAAACTACTAAGAACAACAAAAAATAATAAAGGACACTGTAGCTATGGCTACGGTGTATCTCTTTTGGAAAGTAGGAAAAATATGAAACTCGCAGAAGCAAACGAGAAATTGAATTTATTATCTGGCAAGCCGTTCGGCGAGCTTTTTTCTTTGGAACAAATTGAAAATATTATTATAAACAAGGGTAAAACAGGTCAATTACTGGAGCTTGCATTGGGAATGAATTTGTCAAGTAACAATCTTGATTTTGAAGATGGTGAGCTTAAGACCAACAAGTGTGATAAGAATGGAAAGCCCCTTGAAACAGTCTTTATCACTCAAATTTTAAGTGTTATTGATGATTTAATAAATGAAAAACCTTTTGAAGAAACGCATTTATATGAGAAGATAGATAATATTTTGTATGTACCTGTTTGCAAAGTAGGTAACCCCAAGGACTGGATGTTCCTACCAAGCATACATATTGATTTAACAAAACCGCAGTTTTCAGGTTTGCGTGAAATGTGGAAGAATGATTATTACAGCATTTGCAAGCAACTTAAAAATCATATAGAAACATCTCCGGATGGCTTTATCCATACATCAAACGGTACACATATTCAGGTTAGAAGTAAAGATTCTAAGCCTTACTCTCCTATTTTTTCTTCTGTTTATAACAGAGAGGTATCCAATAAAAATCATGCTTTCTATTTTCAAAAGCAATTTGTCTATGATATTCAGAAGATGGCAAGAGAGGTGTAGTGATGGCAAGAAATATTTACGGTGGTGGTGCAAAGACAAACTATCATGGTTTAAAATTTGAACAAGAAACAGATTTAATATCAGCCCTCGAAGCTATCGGATGTACTGTTAAGGATGCAAATGTGTATATAGGTCCTCATCATATAGGTGTGGTAGGCTCGAAGTATAAATTTATACGCAACATTTTAGAGCCAATAAACATTGATATCAACATTCTATCGAAAAAGCTCTTGCCAGATGAAGCTTTTTTTAATTTGAATACAAGTACAGTCTACATACTGGAAAAGAAGTTCCAGCACTTAGCNNAAATTACAAACCTGTGATTTCAAAAAGAAACAGTATCAGCGGTTGTTTGAACGTCACGATATACAAGTAGAATACTGCTATATTTGTAATGATTGGTTTAGACATCCACAGTATAGAGATGTGATTGATTATATTCATTCTGTTGGCTGCCATATTTTCTTTAATGAAATTCCATTAGAATATATGGGCATTTTATAAGAGTAAAAAGACGGAGGTGTAGCATGAGTTTAGAAACCATACAATACACATTGCTTTCGACAGGTCGAGGGGATGTTCGAAGAGAGATGCTAATGTTGTTCAGCAATGAGTTGCCAGGCTCGGGTGCGGGAGAACTTAGCTCAAGATACCGCTATTGTGTTGACGCATATGAAAAATACAAAATCATATTGGCCAGACCTGCACCTCTTAATAAGGGATTAGATTTTATCGTTAGAATTGAGGGATTGTTCTTTAAAAAGAATAGGCGTTACAATAATCCGGGTCACAGCGACATCATAAGTGCTCTGTCGTATGGAAAAGCACAGCTGACTGAGAACAACTATAGCATTATCAAAGAAGAATTGAACCATTTGTTTGTTGAAAATCAATGTTCGGTTGATAAAATAAGGAACTTTTACTTTTTAGATTATGAGGGGAATGAACACCCTATCGCTATTATACTTTTAGCTGCAAAGTGGCTATTTATTGAGCAAGATATGACCTATTGGAATTGGTCTGGCAGATATATGTTGTGGAATGCGTTAAAGGAGGCCGGACTTTTATAATGGCAAAAAAAATAAAGAAATGGGAACCAGAGAACTTTGAACTGGAAATGACTACACACTGGTCATTTCCTAACCGTGGAAATTGGGCTACCCATGATGCAAAATGGCGTGGTAACTGGTCACCGTATATACCAAGAAATCTGTTGCTACGATACTCCCAAGAGGGCGATTTGGTGCTTGACCAGTTTGCAGGTGGAGGCACAACACTTGTAGAGGCAAAACTTCTGAACCGCAATATTATCGGTGTTGATGTGAATGATGTGGCACTGGATAGATGCAAAGATAAAATAGATTTTGAGCACGAGGGTGCTAATGGCAAAGTTTATATCCATAAAGGGGATGCTCGAGATTTACACTTCATCCTGGATGAAAGCATTGATTTTGTTTGCACTCACCCACCCTATGCAAATATCATTCAATACAGTGAAGATATTAATGAGGATTTATCCCACCTAAAAATTCCACAGTTTTTACAAGAAATGAAAAAGGTAGCTGCCGAGAGCTGCCGAGTTCTTAAAAAGGACAAGTTTTGTGCAATACTTATGGGGGATACAAGAATAAAAGGTCATGTTCAAACTATGAGCTTTGAGGTAATGAAAATTTTTGAAGCAGCAGGATTTAAGCTGAAAGAGATAATAATAAAAGAACAGCATAACTGCAAGGCAACAGGTTATTGGAAAACTAATAGTGTAAAATATAACTTTCTGCTGCTGGCACACGAATATTTATTTGTGTTTAAGAAGTGTTGACCTAATATATTTTTATTGGTATAATTATCCTATGGAATCCATTAGAGATTCTCCTCGATCTACGTTCTTGTAGCTCGGGGGTGTTCCAAGTGTGCTACACTGNNCAGACAGGGAAGGGCGAGAGGTTATAACACTTTGATAGCCCGATAATAGGAAGTGTTATTAAAAGCCGTAGCGGTTGTTCCGCTATGGCTTTTATCCTTATAAGGAGGGTGTATATGGAAAAGAATAACTTGGATAAGCAATTCATAGATATGTTAACTCCTGAAATTATACAGAAAACATTTGTTGATTTAACTACTCGAAAAACTGATTTGTTGGATGGGAATATTTATATTGCTAAAGGTGCAGATGGGATAGATAACATAAAGTTCAAAGATAATATTTCTATTTATAGCAATATTATTTGTTCAAAGGGCATTAATGGTAAATATTTATTTACTCCATTTAGAGAAGTTACAATTCCTAAGCCTCCGTTTGAAAGAGATCAACTTGAGGAGGCTAAGAAAGCCGATAAAATCCGAATCTTGTCTGTGTCAACTATTCAAGATACAATATTTCAAGAGCTGATGAGCCAAATTTTAATGCCTTTTGCAGAGCGGAAATTTGCCGACATAGTCGATGTGAATAGCTTTGCGTATAGAAAGAATAAGTCTTCTAAAATGGCTGTTCAGTTAGTCAGAAAATATATTAACCAAGGGTATAACTATGTTTTAGATGGGGATATAGAAAAGTTTTTTGATAAGATTGATCACAATCTTTTACTTGATAAGTGTAGGTCTTATTTTGAAGCTGAAAACTCCTTAATGTTAAAATATATTTATCGGTTTATTAATGTAGCTCGAATTCCAGATGGACAGCTAAAACTTTATAGAGAAACGCACGGAAAAGCAGGTGCAGTAAAGCGACTTTTAGGGATCCCACAAGGTGGGGTTTTATCTGGACTTCTTGCAAATATATTTTTATATGACTTTGATAAATATATTGTGCAAGAGATCTCCAAAGAATATGATTGCAAATACATTAGGTACGCAGATGATTTTGTCTTATTATTTAAGGCGAATCAGAACATCGAAGAAGTATATAAAAAGTTGAAAGATTTTTTACATAGTGAAAAACTGAATCTTCATCCTATTGGTAAAAAAACCAAAATTATTGATCTGAATAAAAAGAACAACGGCACTTTGGAGTTCTTGGGATTTTCAATTTCCCCCAATTTTTTAAGAGTCAAGCAATCTAATGTGAAAAAGTTCTATCATAGAATTGAAGAACTACTAAAAGAAACCCCGGTTGAAAGCACAGAACAGTACTTAAATGCTATTTCATCTAAAATAAGGCCCAAGATAATTGGTTTAGAGGATTTGCTAAGTGAAAATGGCTTTTGCCCCGAATGCCACCAATTATTGCAAAAAAGAAACTGGATTGGATATTTTATGATGATTGATGATGTTCGATTATTGCGAAATATGGATACTCACATTAGAAAAATGATTTATAGTGACTTTCATACTAAAACTAAACTACATTTAACGAAGAAAAAAATGCTACTTACAAAGCATGATTTATTATCACTGGAAAAGATGTATTATCAATATAAAAAACAAGAAAAATTAGTTCGCTCAGGCAAAGTATCATACTGTAACTGCAGACGTTATTTTGATAAAGATAAAGGATGTATTGTAGTGGTCCCTCAAAAATTAATTAATACCAACACATGCCAGAATCATACACCGATAACATTTTGATAACAAAAACTCGTAATAATCCAAATAACCACAAGAATATGGAGAAAACCAACCCCATTCCAAGCCGTTTTTAGAGAGTTTAGCACCAGCTTTACAATCCTCCACGGCGAGTGGGAATAGAAATGAAAACAGCCATGAGCCCTTGTAAATCAAGGATTCATGGCTTTAATTTTTGCCCTCTGGTTCTAGAATGGTTCTAAATCTGTAAAGCCTCCAAATGAAGGGCTATTTCTTTGTTCTTATTGGGATACAAATGAGCATAGGTTTTCTGCACTTCCTGCACTGTATCCCCTATTCTTTCAGCAATCATATAATCATTATATCCAAGGTCAATTAGCAAGGCTACATGGCTGTGCCTGAGGTCATGAACCCTTATGCCCTTAATACTCGATTTAACGCTCCCTCTCTTAATTTCACTAGCAAAGAAGTACTTACTTGCCCCTTCAAAGATTCTTTCATCTAGAGGGCATTCATACAGCATATCAATGTACTTCTCTAATTTCTTGCATATAGCTTCTGGCATAATAACAACCCTTACACCATTATTGGATTTAGGCGGGCCGATTAGTTCCTCACCTTCGACTATCTGCCATGTCTTATCAATATTAATTGTATGTGCTTCTTTATTAAAATCAGCAGGTGTAAGGGCACATAATTCCCCCACCCTCATACCAGACCAGTAGAGTAATTCAATTCCTATCTGTGCCCTTGGCTTATCGGCAATCGAAGGTATAAACTTCCTGAATTCCTCTAAGGTCCAAAAATCAATTGAGTTTGTCTTTTTACTGCCCATAGAGCCGGCCGCCTGACATGGATTCTTGCCAAGGTCATAGAAAGTTACGGCATAGTTAAAAATTGCAGATAGCTTTGAATGAATGGTTCTTAAATNNGCCTTATACCCCTTTGACTTTACCGTCTTTTGCCATTCATGAATATCCGTTGCCGTAATTTCATTCATTTTCTTCTCTGCAAAGAACGGTAATATATGAGTATTGATTATATTTTTACTGGTTGCTATTGATGATTTCCTATTATCTTTTATATTCAAGGTATACTCATAATATAGCTCTAAAAATGATTTAAACAGCATGTCCATAGAACGAGCATGTTTGTCTAAAAATTCTCTTTCCCATTCAAGAGCATCCTTTTTCTTTTCAAATCCTCTTTTATGTTTCTTCTTTCGTTTACCAGTCCAGTCTGTATAATAAAACTGACTTTCCCACGTAGTCTTACCTTTTTCTTTATTAGCAGACATTAAAATCACCTATTTTACTATATGTATAGTGTTATCAAAACCTTCAGTTGTGTATTTTTTTGTCGTATCGTGCTATAATTCACTAAGACTTACTTGAGCCAGCATAATGTTTCACGATAGCTATCGCCCGGCGTTACTATAATAAATATTGAAAGGACGATTTTATGGCTGAAAACCATATAAATAATCTTCTGCATATTTACAAATCTATGGTATCCACGGGCTTAATCCAAGATGACAACTACACTGATGATGAACTAATTGCCATTTTTAGAAAGCTGCTCAAGGAAAACCCTGTTAGCAGTGATGAATTGAACAAGTAAATCTACCTTTTCATCTGTTAACGCTTCATCAGGCTTAATATAGCCTATCTCTATCAATGCATTGTATAGTTTTAGAATCGCTTCAAACTTCTGGAGCGATTCTTTTTTTATTTCCTGAAGCTGGGAAATCTTTTCTTCAGATCCTAATAAGTAGTCTGTAGACACATTAAAAAACTCTGCTATTTTATCAATGTACTTGGTATAAGACTTACTCCTACCACTTATCCAGCTAGATACAACACTTTTATCAATATCTAAAAAAAGAGCCAATTCTATTTGCTCCTTTTTATTTGTTCTCATCAGCATTATTATTTTATTTAATGTATCCAAGACAACACCTCTTGCTTTACATAAATTTTTTCAGCTTTGCTTTAATATAATTTATTTCTAATTTTTCTGTATATTTTACCTCTATCAAAGAAACACCTTTTTCTTGACAGAACTCTCTTTTAATAATATCTCTTTCAATTTGACGCTCTAATGCTTTTTTTCCACCCCAATGAGCAATTGCCTCGTAATGTTGTATTCCTTGATATTCAATCGCCAACTTTTTATCTGGAATATAAATATCTATCTCTAAACCTAAAAGCCATTCCGGTCTATAATGCCTATAAATTTGATAGCCTCTAAAAATCTTGCAAACAATATTATAAAGCTTGGTTTCATTGATCCAATAATCTCCACCCCTTCTTTCATTACGTCTAATTTCTAATAATCGCTTCGCTTCTTTTCTTTTCTTTTCTTATATTCTTCTATGTCTTTTTCTGAGATTAATGTATATCTATCTGAGTTTTTTACTTTAGTAATTAGCTTAGAACTTCTAAAAAAATATTGTTGTATGTATGTTGGACAATTTAGAAAAGCAGTGTAATTTATTATGTCTTTTTTATATGCTTGCTCCGGACTATCAATAATATAATTTATAGCTAGTTCACTAAAATCAGCATATTCAGTTATAAATGCTCTCATATTATTTATATCTATACTTTCTTTAAAGAAAGAGTACATGTCGAGATTATCTATTACTTCATTCGCCCTTTCGAATAAGCCAAATGCTGCCAAATCATAGACCAACTTGTCACGATATAGCAATTTAGTTCGTTTAGCTAATGAAGTAGCAAAAGTGTCTGGACCATAGTATCCATCAATGGCCTTTATGACTTTAGGAAGTATTTTAAAAATTTTAAATCCTGGCTTAAAATAGTTTTCTTCCCATTCTTTTACATCAACTGCTTTCCTTTTATGATCATGCATTTTACTGACTAAATCATAATATCTATTAACATTTGCAAAACGTTCCACTAAATTAACATTGGAAAATCGTTCCATCAAGTTACCTCATTAGTAAACTTTTATAAAATTTACATATAATTTGCACATTAATCATACAGTCTATACATTTATTGCTATTTCAACATTATTTTATTTACAATTGTTAATTCAACAACTATAATGTTTATTAGTTACTCTATTAACTATTTGAGCCATGAATATTTATGAGGTCAAAAAAGAATATTTTACACAGCAAACGCTTAGTAGTAATAACCATAGCTTTTCAAAAGCTCGATGCCTTTTTCCGTTAGGTATAAGTCATTACGATTATCAGCAGAATTACTAAAGTCATTTGTAATAATTTCAATGTAGCCTTTGGCTTTTAAGCTTTTGAGAGATTCAATAACCTGCTCAGTGTTCTTGCTAGAATATTGTAACAAATTTATGTAGAATACTTGATCCGTCATTTTATTTTCTTGTTTAGCAGCATTATATAAAGCACGTAATATATAAGATTCCATAACCGTAAGTGAACTATCAGTACGGCCTATTAAATAGTCAAGAGGCAAATTAAGATAATCTGCAATTTTTTCTACTAACTCAACTGAAGGAGTGAAATCTCTTTTTTCCAAATCATATATTAAACTTTTTCTAATATCGCAATCCTCTAACATCTTGGAAATAGATATACTTTTGTTCCTACATTCAGTTTTAATAACATGTGCAATATATGTATTTTCCATAAAATCACCCTAATTAAATTAGTAATAATACATGATAATACGTAAATTCACGTAAATATCTTTACTTACGCAAATTCACGTAATATAATAACACTATACCAATCAATGAATTAGTTCGCACCTTGATAACTGCATAGTATAGTGATTGTTTCTTAAGTACCTTGTATTACCTATTTACTTCTGAATTATTAGTACGTCCTAATAGGTAGTCGGTGGAAACATTAAAATAGTCAGCAAATTTAAGTAGAGCTTCAACACTTGGGTAACCGCCCTTTTTCCAACGGCTAATATTCCCTGTAGTCATGCCTAATTCTTCAACTAAAGGTGTGAGCTTAATTGCTTTGTCTTCACATAATTGTTTTAACTGTGTGTAAAAAATAATTAATGCACCTACTTTTACAGCACTATTTGTTTACCTCTGGATTATCCGTACGCCCAACAAGGTAATCAATAGATACATTGTAATGCTCTGCAATGCGTTCAATAGTATCAATTTTAGGTACTGTACCTTTTAATAAATTATCAACATAATACTTACTATCGCAATTTATTAAAAACTGATTTCTACTTAAACCGTATTTTTGCGCAGTATCATCAATTCTTTTAATCATTAGTTGTATATCTGCCAAGACTATCAATCCTTTTTTGTGTAGATTTACTGAATTTCGTAAATTTACAGATTTCATATTTACTTCTGTAAGTTTACGAACTGTAATAACACTATACTAATTAACGAATTAGTTCGCACCTTGATAACTGAATAGTATAGTGGTTGTTTCTTATAGAAAGGAGATAAAAATCAAATGTCATTTATCGCTATTGATACTGTGGAGCTAGAAAAAGATATAAAGATAGTTCTAAAGGCCCACAGCATACCAGAAGAATTTTACGCTTTACAACTTACCAAAGTATTGGAACAGATATTATCTGAAAAATCCATAGTAAGCACTGAGGGACAGCGTAGTGAAAACATTAAATATACTACATCAATTAAGATGGAGTTTATCTAAGCTCTATTATAATCCTCAATAAAACAAATCCCTTTTGGGGTTACAGCTGTTTGAGTAGTAATATTAAACATTTTAGAACCGTCGGCAACAGTATCTATTATTAAACCAACTATATAAGCATTATTAATTAAATGCTTCAGCACTAAATAGGACTGTTCTTCACCAAAGGTTTTAAATACATCCTTGAACTTTCTAATTCTTCCCTCAGGGCTATTTAAAGCAAGTAAAAAACTATACATAATCTGTTCATCCATAATAAAAACACCCCTAATTATTTATTTACTTCCGGTTTGTCAGTACGACCAAGCAAGTAATCAACAGAGATGTCAAGGTAATCAGCTATTTTAGCTAATTTATCAGAAGCTGGAACAGTGTTATACCGTTTCATATCTGACAGAAGGCTTTGGTTAAAACCTAATTCTGTAAGCATTAGGTTAGTTTTTAAGCCCTTTAAATCTAATACCATAAGTATGTTTTTCCTTATACTTTGTGCAGAATACAAATTTATCACCCTACTGCAAGCATGCCTAAATTTATCAAGGGTTCAACATCTAAGCCTAGCTTTATAGACATTGCTAAGCGCCTTCCTTTTAACAATAGATAATTACTTACCTTTTTTAGAGCGTTTGAATTCTACTAAATAAACAATCTCCTGTTTATCTTCATTTGATAAATCAGAGATATTAATAATATCAGGCAAATCTTGGCCCTGTTCATTAGTAATAGGGGGAGCTAGCAAAAAGTAGTCTATAGGCACGCCGAAATAATTAGCTAGTTTAATAATCATTGTGCCTGAGGGAGTTATCCTTCCTTTTTTCCACTCAGTAAAATTATTAGGACTAATGCCAATTGCTTTAGCAACTTCTTTAAACGTTAAATTTTTATTTTCTAATAGTTCAAAAATTTTATCAATATCATACATGCTAAACACCCTTAAGTACACAGAATTTATATATTATCAACAAAAACACATTATAATGTGATTTATGGTTTACTAATACATTTAAATGTGTTAAATTATCACTATACTAATCAGTTAACTAATCAATCTACAAGGAGTTGGTATAGTGAATAGATCGGAGCTTATAACCGAAGCAATACTCGACCACTTTGGCAGTGGCGTAAAAATTTACAGTTCCAAAGATATTTTAGATGCCGCCGGCATAGATGAAGAAAAAGCTAAAGAAATACAGCATCAACTAAGTCGAACCATAAAACAGAACATTCGCCTTCAAAACAGTTAAATTTAAATTATCTCTAAAACATCAGTTATAGGAAATCGCTAAATAAATTAGTTAACTAATTAAATACAACATAATTCTATCTCAATTTACTAAATATTACAAGTTCTATAAATACCAATTCAAGCCCTTTTTTATTAAGGGCTAAAGCTAAAGGAGGTCCTAATGTGAACAAAAAAGATGATTTTTACTATAATGTCCGCAGAAAACTGGACGAGCGAGATATGCAGCAGAAAGAACTTGCCTCTTTGCTTGGCATAACCCCTGCTTTTGTAAGCAGTATTTTAACAGGTAAATGCGGCAGGAAAGCAAGGGTTACTTATATCCCCAAAGTAGCCAATATTCTTGGCATTGCCGAACTTCCGGCAGATGTAAAAAAACATATATCTTCCTAATATCTAATCTTACAGGAAGGGGGGTGATATGAATATGGGTAAAAAGCCGACGAAAGCCGCCAACAACGTGTATTGTATAACACGATTAGAGGCCGCATCGACCAATGAGTTACTTTCCAGCAGAGAAGGCGCCGCAGAAATAACAGGCATTGACAGAACCAGGATAGCCAATATCGAACTTGGAAACATAGTGCCATATCCAGAGGAAGTACAACTTATGTCTGATGCATATAACGCCCTAGAGCTTCTACATTGGCACTGCTTACATAACTGCCCTATCGGAAAGCATACGGTAACACAAGTCGAAGTTAAAGAGATATTTCAGCTTACGGTTCAGCTATGCAATACATTAAAAGATGCGCCTTTCGCAAAAGAAGAATTGCTTGATATCGTGGCCGATGGACATATAACTTGTGATGAAAAGCCACGAATGGAAGAAATTATCAAGGTTTTAGATGATATAGGCAAACAGGCAGCTTCCCTCAAATTATGGGTACAGAAAAATATTCAATAATAGTTACAAGGAGGATTTATGAGCCTTTATTACAAAGTAGACGATGTAATGAATCTTATGGAGTGCAGTGATAGTACAGCTTATAGGGTTATTAAAGAGCTGAATACGGAATTAAAAGCTAAAGGCATTATAACCTTAAGCGGTAAAATAAATAAAAAATACTTTCATCAGCGTTATGATGTTCCTGAAAAACAGACACCTCAGAAAAGCTTAAAAATAGCGAAGTAGAAANNTAATAGCTATAGACATACTTATAATCAAAAAGTTTCCTTTGAAAAGAAAAAATAATAAGGAGGATTTGCAATGAATGATTTAGAACTATTAGAACGAGATTTGTTTTTAAATGGCACGCTCTGCGAAGTATGCGGCAAGCTTATGCCTGATTTAGTACCTGAGGACGGAAGAATACTCAATACACCGCCTGGACACAGAAGAAGGTGTGATGATTGCTATGGGGAAACAAGGCAATTAATTATGAACAATAAGAAAATCCCCTAAAAAAGCCTGGCAGCTAACGGGGATTTTACAAAATAATTCACTTTGATTTTATATCAATTTTAGGAGGTATGCAAGTATGGATTGTAAAAACAATACTTTAACCATAGAACAGTGCTGCAAAGATTATGCAGCTTCTAATATAGTTCGAGAAATTCGCTCAGGAAAAGTCTCAAAAGAATATAAGGAGAATGAAGAATAATGTATGTAAAATGCAGGTTTTTAGATAGTTTTGACGCTCCCAAAGGCAGGGAGTATACATACGGCTCCTTAGATATCCTTGAAAAAGGTGATTTTGTAGAAACGGAAGAAGGAAAAAAGCTTATTGTTACTTCCTCAAATGTTCCTTCAGAAGAAGGTGAAAAATGGGGAAATCTTCTATCCAGTGTTAAAAAATGCAAAGAAGCGAATGCTTCCCTTGATACGAAGGAGCCTAGCTTTATTGATATAGCCGATAGGGAGGTTGTTTAGTTGAAACTACTTAACCTTGAAATAGAAAACTTTAAAGGTATCCGGTCCTTAAAAATAGACCCTACCGGAAACGACTTCAATATTTACGGCGATAACGCAACTGGAAAAACCTCTATTATAGACGCTTTCATGTGGCTTTTATTTGAGAAAGACAGCTCCGACCGTNNTTAATTCTATCGGGGAAGTTTTAAATCATGGTTCTGAAACGACAGTTGCAGCTGTGATTCTCCATAATGGCGAGGAAACAGAATACTGCAAAACCTACTTTGAGAAGTGGACAAAGAAAAAAGGCTCTTCCAATCCTGAATTTGACGGTCATTCCACTGAATACTACATAGATAATTTGCCGGTGAAGAAAAAAGACTACGACGAAAGTGTTAATACTCTTTGCAGTAAAGACATTTTCAAAATGCTTAANNAACCGCCGCAAAATCCTTTTTGAGATTTGCGGCGGGGATATTTCTGAAAGCTCTATTTTAGAATCAGATAGCAAGTTCCAACCTTTACTCGAAGGCAAGGGAAAACATACAGTATCAGATTATAAAACTATTTGTACTTCTTCGAGAAGCAAAACCAATAAAGAGCTTGAAAATATTCCTGTAAGAATATCAGAGCTTCATAACCAGCTTAAAGAAGTAAATATAAATCCAGATGTAGAACAAGAAGAAATAAATAGGCTTAATAATTTCCTTCTTCCTTTAGAAAGTGAACTTCAAAGAATTTTGAACGGCCAGCAGTTACAGGCAATGGAAAATAAAATCAGTTTCAATAAAAATGCGCTTAAGGAGCTGGACCATAAGAACTATGAATTTCAGGTTTCTCAGAGAGAGACCTACGATAAAAAATTGGCAGAAGCCACAGCTGCGGATAGAGATAAACTCACGGAGCTTGCTGTCCGGGAGACTTCTTTAGAGAAAAATATAAGCCTTGCCGAAATGGAGCTTT
>DMJQ01000037.1 GCA_003457065.1 Clostridiales bacterium | reverse complement strand
AAGGTTTCCGGCAGCTTGAAGCTTTTATACAGCCAGTATCTGGAGCTGAAAGACTTTGCCGAATTCGGAAGCGATCTGGATGAAAATACCCGTAAGCGTCTTGCCGTAGGTGAACGTATTGTAGAAATACTGAAACAGGACGAGCATGACCCGATTGCTTTGGAAAATCAGATTATGATATTCTTTGCCTTACTAAACGGATTTTTAAAAGATGTGCCTTTAAACCTTATTCATTCCTATGAAGCAGAGCTTTATGAATATATGAAAATCAAAGGCCAAAACATAATATTAAAGCTCAGGCAAGACGATTTTTCCAATGACACTGTAGAGGAATTAAGAAAATCCGTCGAAAAATTTACGGAACAATTTTTACAAAAAGCGAAAGAGGTGTAGTGTATGTCAAGCACATCTCTTACGGCGCTAAAGCGCCGAATGAAAGGCATCAACAGCCTTAGAAAGGCAACAAAGGCAATGGAGCTTACCGCAAGTTCTCAAATAGCTTCCGCTATGGAAAAAATGCAGCGTTCCGAAGAATATTTTTCTATTGTTTTTAAAAACCTTACGGATATGTCCGATTATGTAAAAAACAGCAATCATGTTTACATAAAAACCCGGGACATAAAGAAAACTTGTATCGTTTTAATCGGTGCCGACAGGGGCTTTGCCGGCGGCTATCACAGCAATCTTTGGAAAGAAGCAAGGAGCGTAAGCAAAGATAAGGATGTTTTATATTATCCCATAGGAAAAAAAGCAAGAGAATTTGTTAAAAAGAGAAATTTTAAATTTGTTTGCCCCGAAGAAGAATTAACCGGTTCTGTCGGCCGTCTCACTATTAAAGATATAAAATTTATGGCGGATATTTTCGCAAAACAGTATAGAGAAGGCATTTGGGACGAGTTAATTATTATTTATACTCAATTTGATACCATTCTTCAGCAGACTGCAACCAATATAAAAGTTATGCCCATTGCAAACCGATTAGTTAGCCAGGCAGAGCCTGGGGAGTTAATCTCGGTTTTATATGAGCCGTCTATAGAGGCCGTTTTGGAATCCCTCGTGCCTCAATTTATATTCGGGCTGCTTTACGGGGCAATCACGCAGGCCTATGCTTCTGAAACAGCGGCAAGAAAAATGGCTATGGATACGGCAAATAAAAATTCCGAAGAATTAATTGAGAAATTAAAGCTATACTATAATAGAGTGAGACAGGAAGAAATCACCCAGGAGCTTTCTGAAATTGTTGGCGCTTCGAGAAGCAGAGGAGGCAATAGTAATAATGATGAATAATGTAGGATATATTGAACAAATCATCGGACCGGTAATTGATGTTAGTTTTAAGGATAACGCTAACTTACCCAGTCTTCTGAATGCGCTTGAAATTGAGCTTGAGGACAGAAAGGTCATAATAGAGGTTTCCGGGCATTTAGGAAACGGTGTAGTTCGCTGTATATCCATGAATGAATTAACCGGTCTTAAAAGAGGCCTTAAAGTAGTCGATACAGGCTCCCCTATTACGGTTCCTGTGGGAGAGCAAACCTTAGGCAGAATATTTAACGTATTGGGAGAAACTACCGACGGCCTTGGAGAAGTAGAAAATCCTGAAAAACGCAGAGTCATACATAAATTACCGCCAAAATACGACGAACTAGCCTCGGAAACGCAGGTTCTTGAAACAGGCATTAAGGTAATTGACCTTCTTTCCCCCTATATTAAGGGCGGAAAAATAGGATTGTTCGGCGGAGCCGGCGTTGGAAAAACAGTTCTCATTATGGAGCTTATCAATAATATTGCGAAGCAGCATAACGGAATCTCCGTTTTCGCAGGGGTAGGCGAAAGAACGAGAGAGANNTAATTAAAAATACTGCCTTGGTTTATGGCCAGATGAATGAGCCGCCGGGAGCAAGAATGCGAGTTGCCTTATCGGCTTTAACAATGGCTGAGCATTTTAGAGATGAAGAAAACAAAGACGTTCTTCTTTTTATAGATAATATCTTCAGATTTTCTCAGGCAGGCTCAGAGGTATCCGCTCTTCTCGGACGTATGCCGTCGGCTGTTGGATATCAGCCTACCCTTTCCACTGAAATGGGTGTATTGCAGGATAGAATTACATCTACCCATCAAGGCTCCATCACCAGTGTTCAGGCAATATACGTTCCGGCAGATGATTTAACAGACCCTGCCCCTGCAACAACATTCGTGCATCTGGATACAACGACGGTTTTAAGCCGTGAAGTATCTTCTATGGGTATATTCCCTGCCGTTGACCCTCTTGAATCAGGAAGCCGTGCTTTAGTACCTAAAATTATCGGCAATGAGCATTATCATACTGCAAAAAACGTGAAGCAGATTCTTGAGCGCTATATGCAGTTAAGAGATATTATTTCTATCATGGGTATAGANNAATACAAAGATTTCTGTCACAGCCATTTTTCAGTGCCGAGCAGTTTACGGGAATGAGCGGAAGATACGTTCCTATTGAAGAAACCATAGCAGGATTTGCCGGAATCGTATCCGGAAAATACGATGATTTGCCAGAGGAAGCATTTTTATTTGTTGGGAATATCGAAGAAGCTGTGGAAAAGGCAAAAACTCTTTAAGGAGGAATAAGAATGTTTAATATAAGCATTTTTTGCCCCGACGCTTTTGTCTATAAAGGGCCTGCCTCCTTTTTTAGAATAAGAACATCAACAGGGGACATCGGTATCTCCGGCAAGCATTCAAATTATTTAGGTATAATCAACTATGGTGAGCTTTGTATAAGAATAGAGGAAGAAGACAGGTTTGCCGCATGCACCGAAGGATTTATTTCTATAATTGATGAAGAAGTCACCGTAGTTCTGACAACCCTTGAATGGGCGGAAGATATTGATTTGGAACGTACTATTGAAGCTTACAACACTACAAAGGCCAAATTGGAAAAAGGCGGCATTAGCGATACGGAATATATAAGGCTCAATAAAAAGCTAAAACGTGCTGAAAATAGAAGAAATGTAGCCCAAAGGTATGCGAAATGAGACAAAATAAATCGGCCATAAGAATAGAAAAAATAATTACGCCTATGCGTATCATATTTATCAGTTATATATTGATTATTTTTATAGGCGGAGTGCTTTTATCTTTTCCCCTTTCAAGAGCAGAAGGGGAAAAGGCGCTCCCGTTTTTTGATTACATTTTTACCGCTACATCAGCCGTATGCGTAACCGGCTTAGTTGTTGTGCCTACAGCAGATTACTGGAGCCTTTTCGGCCGCATTGTAATATTAGCGCTCATTCAAATAGGGGGACTGGGAATGATAACAATAACCGGTTTTATCCTTGTTATTACAGGGAGAAAAATAGGTTTTAAAGATAGAATCCTGATTCAGAACTCTCTTAATCAAAATCATATGGGCGGCATGGTAAAGCTAACTAAAATTGTAATATCAGGAACCCTTTTATTTGAAGGCGCAGGTGCCCTCCTCCTTTCTCTGCATTTCTTTTTTATTGAAAGGCTTGGATTTTTGAAATCGATTTATTACGGTGTTTTTCATGCAATATCTGCCTTTTGCAACGCCGGCTTTGATGTTATAGGAATTGACAGCTTAGAGCGATACTCCGGCAGTATTTATATCAATGCTGTTTTAATGATTCTTATTATAACCGGAGGCATCGGTTTTTTTGTCTGGCAGGATATATGGATTTTTATTAAAAACCGAAGGCATCGGCTTCATGTGACTTCAAGGCTTGCCTTATACACAACCGCTTTTTTAATTATATCAGGTGCTCTTTATTTCTTTATTATTGAGTATCATAACCTGAATACAATAGGCAGCTTTTCCACAGGCCATAAGGCTTTGGCTTCCTTATTTCAATCAGTAACGTTAAGAACTGCCGGTTTCAGCTCTATAAACCAGCATGGTTTAAAAGAATCGTCAAAATTTATATCGTCAATTCTTATGATTATCGGCGGTTCTCCCGGAAGCATTGCCGGCGGCATAAAAACAGTTACTGTAGCAGTTATATTTTTCAGTATATGGTCAATCATAAAAGGCAGAGACGGCATACAGATTATGAACCGCTCTATTCCCTTAAAGGTTCTTCAGAAGGCCTTGGCCATTGCAGGCATTATGTGTACTTTGCTTATCAGCTTTTCAATCCTCTTATCGGTTACGGAGGAATCTATCGCTTTTACTCACACATTTGCAGACATTCTGTATGAATGTGCTTCTGCGCTTGCGACAGTAGGCCTCACTACGGGAATAACGCCTTTTTTAACTACAACAGGCAAAGCAATCATCGTCATAGCAATGTTTATCGGAAGAATAGGGCCTATAACGGCTATTTATTCTCTTTCCTGGACGAAAAAAAATAACGCCATAACTCTTGCAGAAACAGAAGTTTTAATTGGATAGGTGGCAATTATGAAAAGAAAAAATATATCTAAAGCTTTAAATAATAAAAGTCAAATTGCCGTATTTGGCTTGGGGAAATTTGGCAGCAGTATTGTTAGTGAGCTTATACTAAACAATAGAAATGTTTTCTGTTGTGATATTAACGGTAAAAGAATTCAGGAACTGTCAANNAGCACCGTCGAGCATGTAATTCAGGCAAACGTAACCGATGACGATTTTCTTGAAAGCATTGGCATTGGAAATTTTGATGTGGTTGTTATTTCCTTCAGTAAAAATTTTGAAGACGCAGTTCTTGCCGTTATGAAATTAAAAGAGTATAAGGTGCCTTATGTAATCGCTAAAGCTTCCGACGAAAGGCATAAAAAAGTGCTTGAAAAAATCGGAGCCGATTATGTAATTTTACCTGAGGTGGTAATGGGCGAACGTTTGGCAAACGCTTTAATGTTTAACGACCCTTTAACCTATATTCATGAATCTGATATATTCAATATAGAACAGGTTTCAGCAAAAAAAATATGGATTGGAAAATCTCTCAGCCAATTAGACCTTAGGAATTCCAGCGGTATTAATGTGCTTGGTATCATCAGAAATGATAAGCTCGTAGAAAATATCTCTTCTGAAACCGTTATCTATGAAAATGACATACTAATCGTAGTAAGAAAAACCGGCAATTAATAGCAGATCAATAAAATCTAACCGGAGAGCAATCTGAAGGATTCTGTCTCAGCACGGCAGGCTTTTATGTATATCTATCCTATTTTCTCAGGCAGTATCTTTTAATCCCGTCTTCTTTTTACAGAGGAGACGGGAAGTTTTAAATATAAGTAAAATCTATATTTATTATTTTAAAACATGATTATTTATCTTTTAAGTATGTTATACTTAATTCAATATGAAATAGTATGTAAAGGAGTGAATATATGGTAGGCGTTGAAATTGATATGATTGTACCTGATAGTTTAGAAGCACTCAGGCTATACGAAAGTATCTTCGAGGTTCAGAGATTCGAGGTTACAAGCTTTCCAAAGGGCCATAATGAGGCGGTATTTTCGATATACGGCGCTCGTTTTCATATGCTTGATGAAAATGCTGAATATCAAATGTTCGCTCCTAAGCCGGGAGATCCGAAGAGTATTTGGTATAATGTAGTCGTCCCTTGCATAGCAGAGACTTACGCAAAGGCCCTTGAAGCCGGCTGTATAGAAATTCAGCCCATTATGGAAATAGAAACCCACGGAGTGAAAAATTCCATGTTTGCGGATCCCTTTGGCTATATTTGGATGCTTCATGAGGTGCTTCGTGAAGTAAGCTTTGAAGAGCGTGTCAGCCATTATGAAAAGAATATGTAAATAGAGGTCTTTCGCTAAAAAGACGGTACTGCAAAATTTAATTTGCGGTACCGTCTTTTATAGCTATCAAACTTAAAAAAGCTTTATGCTCAACAAAGGCACAAAAAAATACTGAAAAATATTTTAATTTTAGCAGCTCGTGCTTTAATCAATTTGATGGGAAAACCGCAGAAATAGCATGCCTTTGCATTTCTGCTTTATGCAAAAATATTGAGTCTAAATTTTACGCCATGAGTCAAAACTGCAGGCCATATTTTGAGGGCTTTCAACGATGAAGCCAAGCTTTTATAGTAAATTATAAAGTTAACCAATAACAAAGCCGTATATCCGCGAGGATTCAAAAATGCGTTTTAGAGTAAAATATCCTTCAGGAAGTAACAAAAATCTATTTTTCATAAACGGCTTAATATA
>DMJQ01000178.1 GCA_003457065.1 Clostridiales bacterium | reverse complement strand
GGTCTCGGAGGCGGCAATGATGAGAGAGAACAGACGCTGAACCAGCTTCTTGTCGAGATGGATGGTTTCTCCGGAAATGAAGGCATAATAATAATTGCGGCTACAAAGAGACCTGACATTCTGGACCCTGCGTTGATGAGACCGGGCAGGTTTGACAGACAGGTTCATGTTGGACTGCCTGATGTAAAAGCAAGAGAAGAGATATTAAAAATCCATGTGAGAAAGAAACCGCTGGCAGACGATGTGGATTTAGCTGTAGTTGCGAAAAGAACTCCGGGATTCACTCCGGCAGATCTTGAAAATGCAATGAATGAAGCGGCACTGCTGACTGCAAGAAATAACAAGACGTTAATAACGATGGATCTGATTGAGGAAGCCATAACAAAAGTTATTGCGGGACCTGAGAAGAGAAGCAAAGTTATAAGCGACAACGAGAAAAAACTTACTGCTTATCATGAAGCAGGTCATGCGGTTGTTGCCAGATTATCTTCAAACAAGGACCCTGTTCACATGATCACCATAATTCCGAGAGGCGGAGCCGGAGGATTTACGATGTATCTTCCGGAAGAAGACAGATCATACAGGTCTAAGACAGATATGGAAGAAAGCATAGTAAGGCTCCTTGGCGGCAGAGTTGCTGAGAAACTTGTTCTCAACGACATATCAACCGGAGCATCAAACGATATAGAGAGAGCGACAAAAATTGCGAGAGCAATGGTTACAACTTACGGCATGAGCGATGAACTTGGACCGATGACTTACGGAACCAACGATGAAGAAGTGTTCTTAGGTAGGGATTTCAATAAAATAAGAAATTATTCGGAAGAAGTTGCCGCTAAAATAGATAAAGAAATGCGAAGAATTATTGACAGCGCATATCATAAGACAGAGACGCTTTTAAGTGATAACATGGAAAAGTTAGAGCGTGTAGCTCAGGCGCTGCTGGAAAAAGAAACAATCTCAGGCAAGGAATTTCAAATGTTGTTTGAGGGAATACAATAACAAATAATGACAGAAGTCAATATTTATTTTTATTTTAACTGAAGTGAATTTATGACGTTGATGTTGTATAACAGCTGGAATTTTAACAATTTCAGCTGTTTTTTTATTAAAATGAAATATTTTTCTGCAACTTTTACTGCAAGTTTTTAAAATGTAGAGTCTTTTTGAGTAAATACCTTGCAAAATTAGGGTTTTTGCATTATATTTATTGATTGTAAGGACTCGTTTAAACCATGGAGGTAAGTTATTATGTTTAATGAAGAAGAATTATTAAAATTAAGAAGGTCGAGAGAAAAGTGGGAAGAAACAGTATTAGATAAATCATTAAATAAGGCTCCTGAAAGCAAGACCGAATTTAAAACAGGCTCGGGTGCAAACGTTGAAAGGCTTTATACTCCAGAAGATATCTCAGATATTGACTATGAAACAGAAATAGGCTATCCGGGACAATATCCTTTCACAAGAGGATACCAGCCCACAATGTACAGAGGCAAGACTTGGACAATGAGAATGTATGCCGGATTTGCCACTGCGGAGGAATCCAACGAGAGATATAAATATCTTGTGAGCCAGGGTTCCACAGGCCTGTCTGTTGCGTTTGACCTTCCGACACAAATAGGCTACGACTCAGACCATTCTTTGGCTCAGGGAGAAGTGGGAAAGGTTGGCGTTGCCATAGATACATTGAAAGACATGGAGATTCTTTTTGACGGTATACCGTTGGATAAAGTAAGTACGTCAATGACCATAAATGCTCCGGCATCTGTGCTTCTGGCAATGTATATAGCAGTTGCGGAAAAACAGGGAGTTGCTAAAGATAAATTAAGAGGCACAATTCAGAACGACATTTTAAAAGAATATATAGCAAGAGGAACATACATATTCCCCACAGAACCGTCAATGCGGCTGATAACAAATATATTTGAATATTGCTCGAAAGAAGTTCCGAAGTGGAATACGATAAGTATTTCCGGATACCACATAAGAGAAGCGGGCTCGACGGCAGCACAGGAAGTAGGCTTCACACTGGCTGACGGTATCGCATATGTTGATGCAGCAATTAAAGCCGGACTGGATGTGGATACATTTGCGCCGAGGCTTTCATTCTTCTTCAATGCACACAACGATCTGCTTGAAGAAGTTGCTAAGTACAGAGCGGCGAGAAGGCTTTGGGCAAAAATAATGAAAAACAGGTTTGAAGCTAAGAAAGAAAAATCAATGATGCTTAAGTTCCATACTCAGACGGCAGGCTCAACACTGACAGCACAGCAGTCTGACAACAATATCATAAGAGTTGCCATGCAGGCACTGGCGGCAGTTCTTGGAGGAACACAGTCACTACATACGAATTCAAGGGATGAGGCGCTGGCACTTCCCACAACGGATTCGGTTACCATAGCTTTAAGAACACAGCAGGTTCTTGCAAACGAAACAGGTGTGACAAATACAGTGGATCCTTTGGCCGGCTCATACTACATAGAAGCCAAGACAAAAGAAATTGAAGAAAAAGCAATGGAATACATCAATAAAATCGATGATCTGGGCGGAGCGGCAAGAGCAATTGACCTGGGTTACATTCAGAAAGAAATTTCGGATTCCGCATATAAATATCAGATGGAAATAGAATCGCTTGACAGAATAGTTGTTGGAGTCAACAAGTACCAGGTGGAAGAAGAAGCGCCGAAAGGTCTGCTGAGAGTTGACCCCATAGTAGGACAGATGCAGAAAAAGAAAATAGAAGATGTGAAGGCCGCAAGAAACAGCGAAGCCGTGGAAGAAAATCTTGAAGCGCTCAGAAAGGCCTGTCAGGGAACCGAAAATNNCAGTTAAGGAATATGCCACGTTGGGAGAAATATGCGGCGTTATGAGAGATGTATTCGGAGAATATGAGCAAGCGGTATTGCTTTAATTTAGGAGGAGTATAAGATGAGACCAATCAGAGTATTAGTTGCCAAACCTGGCCTTGACGGACATGACAGAGGTGCGAAGGTTATAGCGAGGGCATTAAGAGATGCGGGAATGGAAGTAATATATACAGGGTTAAGACAGACTCCCGAACAAATAGTTGCAGCAGCGGTGCAGGAAGACGTAGATGTTGTGGGACTGAGCATATTGTCGGGAGCTCACAATTATTTATTCCCGAGAGTTGTGGAATTGATGAAGGAACAGGGCGTTGACGATGTACTGATCATCGGCGGCGGAGTTATTCCTGATGAAGATATACCGGGACTGAAAGATGCCGGAATTGCCGAAGTATTTACACCTGGAACAACCACAACGCAGATGATTGAATTTATAAAAGCTAATTTGAAACGCGAAATATAAACGATTGATGCACGAAGAGCGGCGGAGAGACGTAAAAGTCAGGACTCGTCTGCTGCTCTGTCAGTATATTGTTAGACGAGGTGATTTAGTGGAATTGATTCAGCGTATGCTTGCGGGGGAAAAAAGATTATGTGCAAAACTTATAACGGTCGTAGAAAACAACCCAGAAGAAGCTGAAAAAATATTGAGGGAAATTCACGAGCATACCGGCAATGCCCACGTAATAGGCATTACCGGACCGCCGGGTGCGGGGAAGAGCACGCTAACGGACAAGGTTGTAAAATCTCTGGTGGATGAGGGAAAGAAGGTCGGAATAATAGCGGTTGATCCTACAAGCCCCTATTCAGGCGGCTCCATACTTGGAGACAGAATACGCATGCAGGATTTGGCACTGAACCAGAATGTATTTATAAGAAGCATGGGTACGAGAGGCTACCTTGGCGGGCTTTCAAAATATACTAAAAATGCTTTAGAGATACTGGATGCTGCAGGCTATGATTATATAATCATCGAAACAGTCGGCGTGGGCCAGTCTGAAGTAGATATTGTAAAAACGGCAGACACCATAGTAATGGTTATGGTTCCGGGCCTTGGAGACGACATACAGTCAATTAAAGCAGGAATCATGGAAATAGGAGATATTTTTGCAATAAATAAAAGCGACTTGTTCGGTGCCGACAGGACTGCCACAGAGGTTAACATGATGCTTGACTTAAGCATGAACATGGAAAGAAGGCCTCCAGTCGTAAAAGTTACGGCTTCTAAAAACGAAGGCATTGATGACTTGATTTCCGAAGTGAAAAAGCATGCAGATTACCTGAAGACAAGCGGCATGCTTGAAGAAAGGCGCAGGAATAATCTGAAGCTTGAAGTCGTGGAACTGATTGAGTCAGAGCTGAAAAAAATAGTCATATCACACACAACAAGTGAAAACAGACTTGAATCGGAAGTCAACAAAGTATTAAATAAAGAAAAGAATATTTATGAAGTTAGAGATGAGTTTTTAAAGGAGATAAAGAAATGAGATACTTTGGACTCTGAATCATTTTGGGCGGCGAAGTATCTGTTGAATTTAATTGAGCAGGAGGAAATGAATTGGTACAAAAAATTGATCACATTGGCATAGCTGTTAAAAATTTAGAAGAATCACTTAAATTTTATGAAAATGTTCTCGGATTAAAAGCGGCGGGAACAGAAGTAGTTGAAGAGCAGAAAGTAAAAGTGGCATTTCTGCCTACGGGAGATTCCGAAGTTGAATTGCTGGAACCCACATCGGAGGACAGTCCAATTGCCAAGTTCATAGCCAAAAACGGCGAAGGTGTCCAGCACATGGCATACAGAGTTGAAAATATTGAGGCCGCCATAGCCGAAATGAAAGAAAAGGGCATACGAATGATTGACGAAAAACCGCGCTACGGAGCAGGCGGAGCCAAAATAGCATTTTGTCATCCGAAAAGCACAGGCGGAGTTTTGATAGAGATTTGTCAGAGATAAATTCAGGCTGTTGCCGGTCACGTCGTTCCGGATAAACACGGATGGCGTAACTGCCGGAAACAGCCGTTTTTTTGTCGATTAAATCAAAGCAGGTTGTAAATTCCCAGGGTCTTTAGATGAGCTAATTTTGTTGCCATTATATTGTCCAGGTCAAGATCAAGGGCGGTGCACATTGATGCTAAATAAAACAGCAGTTCGCCCATTTCCTCTTCGATTTTTTCTTTGCATTTAGGGCAAAGCTCACCTTCCACATGACTATCCAGGTCGAGCATATTTTCTTCCAGAGTTTTATTATCTGAAAATAATTGCTTTGTTGCATGTATTTCAATGCATCCGCAATGTGTTGCTGATTTGAAGACTGCTCTGTTAAGCATGGATGTTTGTTCGTCGAGCTTTGTGACAATATCTAAAACGCTTTTATTTAAAAGCTGTAGATTACCGATGATATTTTGAAATTCACTGCAATCGCACGACATATATTTTCCGACTCCCTTCTTATACAAGAATTTTATTTATTATTTTGTGTTTTCTCAAAAATTTACTCAAACGTCTCAGCGAGACGCTTATTGTTATAATAAAATTATACTTAAAGACAAGCCGCCGTGTCAAATACTTTATTGAG
The DNA here is from genome assembly GCA_003457065.1 of Clostridiales bacterium. GTDB lineage: Bacteria > Bacillota > Clostridia > Tissierellales > Sedimentibacteraceae > Sedimentibacter. Next base: position 15,827 of record DMJQ01000178.1, on the reverse strand, counting down.
ACATTTTATAAACAAACTCTTTACTATTTAGCATAATTTTGGAACAGAAGAATAAAATATAAAGAAGTATATATATAGGGGGATGTTTATGAAAAGAATTGTAACCATCGTTGCGATTATTGTATTTATAGCTGCTCTTTTGTTCTTTTTCAGATACTTCAGAGGAAAGGGTGCAGAGAAAGTGGGTTTTGAAACTGTTGAACCTGAAAATATGCCGAAACAAATCACAGAAGTTTTGCCGAATTACAGGACGAAGGAAAAAGCTTTGGTAGCAAAAATTAATGATGAAATATATGTCGTGGTAACCAGCGGAGAAAAAAGTACCGCAGGTTATGAAGTGGAGATTGACAAGCTGACACTCAGTGACGAAAACGGTGAAAAGACACTGACGGTATTTGCCAAGTACAAAGATCCGAAGCCCGGAGACGTTACGGCACAGATTCTTACATATCCGTTTACCGTTGTAAAGACTGACATGGAAGAACTGCCACAGAAGGTTGTATTAGAAAGAGAATACAAGAATTAACAACAGCGATAAGTTAACTGACGAGCAGTAATAATTAAATAATATATTAAATGAGATTCTTTGTTGATCTTCGCAGAATGATAATGTCATCTGCAGGCGGCTGAGGATCTTATTTTTGTCGGCTGTTTTGTCATTTCAATCCTTTGACCTGTTAGTAAACGAAAGGAAAACATAGTGTCGTTTTTGTTTTGATTTGCAGTTTCTGCCATTGTTTTTTTGAAAAGCCAAAAATAAACATTTCATTTTATGCAAAAATAAAGTAAAATAATATAATAATAGTTGTATTTTTGTCAAATAGTGTTATATAATAGTAAGTGTAAAATGTAAGAGGTGGAGTTGTGATAGAGTTTAATAATGTTTCGAAAATTTATAAAAAAGAATTTACGGCAGTTAAAGATATTAACTTGAAAATAGATGACGGCGAATTTTTATTCATAGTGGGCAAGAGCGGTGCCGGAAAAAGCACATTGATTAAGCTTTTACTGAGAGAGATAAGTCCCAGCGAAGGAATTATTACATATAATAGTCAGGATATTACCAAAATAAGAAAAAGAAATGTTGCGCAGTACAGAAGAAAAATAGGATTTGTTTTTCAGGACTACAGGCTGCTGCCAAGGATGACCGTATATGAAAATGTGGCATTTGCGATGGAAATGATATGCTGTAATTCAAAAACCATCAGGAGAGAAGTGCCGCTGGTTCTAAGCATGGTCGGCTTGAGCGACAAAGCAAAATATTATCCTGACGAGCTGTCAGGGGGTGAACAGCAGAGGGTTGCCATAGCACGTGCTGTTATTAACAAGCCTGAAACCATAATTGCGGACGAGCCTACAGGTAATNNTCAAAACAGGGGGATATGTTAATGAACCTAAAGAAGTTTAATTATATTTTCAGACAGGCATTTAAAAGCATGTGGAGAAACCGCATGATGGGACTTGCATCCGTCGGTTCCGTGACAGCGGTTTTAATCATACTCGGCTTTGTTCTGATCATTGTTTTAAATGTAAACAACGTTGCGATGGTAACGAAAGAAACATTTGATGAAATAGCGGTATATTTATATGATGATGTGGATGAGAATCAAATAAAAGAACTCGGAAAATCCTTTAAAAACATTGACGGTGTCATGGGAGTTGCTTTTCAAACGAAGGAATATGCTCTAAATCAGCTGAAAAAGGACTGGGGAGAAGATGCATACCTGCTTGAAGGTTTAAGAAATAATGCTCTTCCGAACACGTATATAATTCAGCTGGAAGATGTAAGCAAATCCGATTATGTCACAAGTAAGCTTGAAACCTTTGAAGGAGTTCAAAAGGTTCAGTACCACAAGGATGCTATTAACAGTCTGATAAAAATAGCGGACTTCGTCAAAAAAATTGGCTCGGGAATAATTTTTATCCTTCTGCTTATAAGTGTATTCATAATATCAAATACGATTAAAATTACCGTACTTAACAGGCATAGGGAAATAGAGCTCATGCAGTACATAGGAGCCACAAACGGATATGTGAGGGGACCTTTCATGATTGAAGGCATCATGCTGGGATTCATCGGTTCGGTAGTTTCAATTTTAATAATTTTTCTTAGCTACAACTATATAATAAATTATCTGGCAGGACGTTATGTAGCGCTTTTGTCCGGAATGTCGGGATATATGGTTGGAGTTGATATGATTCTCAACGATTTGATAATTATATTTTTAACTATAGGAATCGGCATAGGAATTTTAGGAAGCCTGATTTCTTTGAAAAAATTCTTAAGTGTGTAGGAGAGGGAGATGTTTAAAAAAAGTATTGTTTTTACTCTGCTGATTATGACAGTCTTAAGTGTTTTTCCTGTTACCGCAGGTGGCAGTATTGCCGATCTGCAGCAAAAACAAAGGAAAGTAGAACAACAGATAAAAGACATCCGCCAAAAGGCAAATGCTCTTAAAGGTGAGCAAAATAGCATACAGCAGGAAATAGACGCTCTGGACGGCGAACTGCGGGCTCTGAGCCTGGAAGTTGAAAACTATGAACTTCAGAAACAGGAAATAAATATGAAGATAGCCGAATCTGAGCAGAAAATCGAAGAATTGACAAAAGAAATCGACAAAAACAATGAATTGCTGGAAAAACGACTCAGAGTAATGTATATGAACGGTACCGGTGGTTATCTGGATGTTTTGCTGAAAGCCGAAAATTTAGTTGACGCTTTGACGAGAATGGATATGATTCAGCTTATTGTTCAAAGCGACGTTGAATTGCTGAAAAACATAAGCGAACAAAAATCTCAGGTTGAAGAGATAAAAGATGATCAGGAAGTTGAGAGACTTGAATTAACTGCCATAATAAATAATTTGAACGCAAAACAAAATGAAGTTATGATTGCTTCACGTTCCAAAGAAGTATACATGTCAAGCCTCAGCAGCAATATTGAAGAAATGCAAAGACAGGAAGCTGCGATGGAAGAGCAGTCAAATCAGATTGAAAGGGACATTCTGGCTGCACAGCGTGCGGTCGAATATGTAGGCGGAGAACTGGGATGGCCGCTTCCCGGCTATTACCATATTTCATCTAATTTCGGCGGAAGAGAGGACCCTATAACCGGAGCATGGACAACCCACGGTGGCACGGATATAAGAGCTCCTTACGGAACTTCGATTGTTTCGGCAAATGACGGTGTTGTTATATTTGCAGGATGGCACTGGTCGTACGGAAATTATGTAATTGTTGACCACGGCGGCGGAATTGCCACACTTTATGCACACTGCTCAAAATTGTTGGTAGGCAAAGGACAAGCNNATGACAGAATATTCTGTCATGGGTAGGGCATTTTTATTCTCTTCCGGAATGCTCATCAACATAGCGGGCATATGTCAAATCAGCGCTTTTTTCTTCTTTTCATCCATTAAATCGTCTAATTCTTCTGCGCTCATAGTTTCGTTCTTGATTAAATATTCGGCTACTATTTTTACAGTGGCTTCATTTTCCCTTATCAGTGACAATGCTCGCTCATAAGAATCCTTAGCCATTTCCGATGCCTCGTCTTTTATGCTGTCTAAATAGTACTTGAACAGTCTTTCGTCAATACATGTGTTCTGTGTGTTTTTTCCCATTCCGTAGCTGCAGATTATCTCATGAATTATATTTGTGGATTCTTTAATATCATTTGAAGCTCCGGTTGAAACCTCTCCGATGAATATTTCTTCCGATGCCCTGCCTGCCAGAAGCACTGTTACTTTGTCGCAAAGCTCTTTCTTTGTGTAAAGAAATTTATCTTCCGTTGGAAATTTAAGCACATATCCCAAAGCTTTATCTCTCGGAATGATGGAAACTTTCTGCACTTTGTCAATATCAAGTGTTTTTGCAACTACCGCATGACCTGCTTCGTGGAATGCAACAATTCTTTTTTCTTTTTCGGATACGGTTGAATGCTTGATTTCAAGACCTGCCGCAATTTTTTCTATGGCANNAAATTCAAAATTTTCTGAATTGATTTTCTTTGATTTATCCTTTACGGCCTTTAATGCCGCTTCGTTTGCGATATTGGCAAGCTGTGCGCCCGAAAAACCGTGGGTTTTTACAGCAATGTCCTTAAGCTGCACTTTTTTGTCAAGCGGTTTATTTTTTGTGTGAACTTCCAGAATTTTAAGCCGCGAATGAAAGTTTGGATTACCTACATATATTTTTCTGTCGAATCGTCCTGGCCTTAATAGAGCTTCGTCCAGCAGATCCATTCTGTTGGTTGCTGCTATTACAATCACGTTGCTGGTGTTGTTGAAACCGTCAAGCTCGATAAGCAGCTGGTTCAGAGTCTGATCTTTTTCGTTATTGCTTTCTGTATTTCTTTTGGCACCAAGGGCATCTATTTCATCTATGAATATGATGCATGGCGCATTTTTCTTTGCCTGATCAAATAAGTCTCTTACTCTCGAAGCACCGACGCCAACAAACATCTCCACAAAGTCCGATCCGCTTATGCTGAAAAACGGAACACCGGCTTCACCTGAAACTGATTTTGACAAATAAGTTTTTCCTGTTCCCGGAGGTCCCACTAAAAGGACTCCTTTCGGTATACGTGCTCCCAGTCTTACAAACTTCGCGGGATTTTTAAGGAAATCAACTATTTCGCTGAGTTCTTCCTTTTCTTCATCAAGACCGGCCACATCAGCAAATGTGATTTTTTTACTTGGGTCGTCATCCTTAACCATTCTTGCACGGCTTTTTCCGAAAGACATCGCCTTGCCTGTTCCTCCGCCCTGAGACTGTTTCATAAATACATACCACAGAACCCCCAAAAGCACAAGCATTCCTATTGTAGGAAGAGCCTGAACCCATAAAGGAGTGGTCGGCACCGGTTTGCCTGTTATTTCTATTTCACCTTTTTCAACTCTTTCGGCAAGATACTTGTCATAAAAACTTGCAGAAAACAGAAAAACGGTAGGCACGTAAGAAGTAAACGCCTTATCATCTTTATAGACACCTTTTACTTCGCTATCAGTAAAGGACAGTGATTTTATATTATTGTTCTGTATTTGAACTATAAGCTCGCTGTAACTTATGCTTTGCGTATCGGCCGCAGGCTCAACCATACTTTGAACCAGCATTATGATTACTACAAATATAAGAATATACATTGCGATGCTTCTCATAAATCCTTTCAATTAAAGCCTCCTCTTGTATATAGACTACATTTTGATGGTAAAATTGTAACATAAATTATAAAACTTTACAATTACCTATTGGTAAATTTCTTCTTTCAAAACTGCTATATATGGCAGGTTCCTATATTTTTCCGCATAGTCCAGCCCATATCCAACAACAAACTCGTCAGGAACCTGAAATCCCTTATATTTTATCTTTAAATCGGCTTCTCTCCTGTCCGGCTTATCAAGTATTGTACATATTTCCACAGATGCGGGTTTTCTTGATTTTAAATTATCCACAAGATAAGACAGTGTCAGTCCTGAATCTATAATATCCTCAACTATGAGCACATGCCTTCCTTCAATTGATGTGTTCAGATCCTTTAAAATTCTTACGACTCCGGATGACTGAGTATTTGAACCGTAACTTGAAATTGCCATAAAATCAATATCTAAAGGAAGGTCTATCTTTCTCATTAAATCACTTACAAATATAACTGCTCCCTTTAAAACGCAGACTAAAAGCAAATCTTTATCTTTGTAGTCCTCTTTGATTTTTTCACCAAGTTCCGCAACTTTGGCCTGCAATACATCCTCCGCAATTAATATTTCTCTGATATCTTTATTCATCTGTGCTGCTCCTCCATGTTATGTTTAGTATTTTTTTTGTTGAAGATGACACCTTGAAACTGTTGTGGATTCTGAAGCCTTCAAGCCATAATACTTTATCATCATCTGCAATTATCAGTTTACTGTCTCTTTCTTCTGAGGGTACTTTTAAATCAATAAAAATATCCTTTATTTTTTTGCTCCCCGTCATACCGCAGGGAACCATCGAATCTCCGGGACGCCTGTTTCTCACAACGAGGCTGCCTTTTATCAAATCATAATTCAGACTTATGCTGTTCTTGTCCCCGTTTTTAAATTCCGAAGAGTTTAAAACCCTGCAAAGCAGTGTCTTCCCGACTTCGGGAATTTCAAGAGTTTCGTTTAATACAATATTATATTGAAAATTCGGAATATTATCAACAATTTTATTGACTATTAAATTATCATAGCTGATTTCAATTGTAAAGCCCTCAGATAAATTAATTTTTTTACCTGTGCTTCCCGTCCTTATAAACTCAGTTGCATAATCGATATGCTTCATTTCTATATTGACGGTATTTCCTTTAAGGACTTCTATGGCATGCCTTACAATTCTTCCGGATTCTCCGGGATCCATGTCTTTAAGCCTGCTGAGACTCAAAATGACTTTTTTGCTGTCTTTTTCGATCAGCACATCATTAAATCTCAGTTCTACATACTTTTCTATGATCTTTTTATCCCTTTCCATCGTTTCGGACATTCTGTACAATGTGTTTTGAATATTCGGATTAAAACTTTTCTCCAGATAAGGAATCAAATTAATCCTTATTTTGTTTCTTCCGTAAACATCCTGCAGATTAGTCCCGTCGATGCAGTATTCATAGTTATTTTCATGAAGGTAATTAAGAACTTCAGATTTCGGAACATTGAGCATAGGCCTTATTAAACTGCCTTTCTTGAAAGACATAGCACTCAGGCCGTCTACTCCGCTTCCTCTTATGATTCTCTGCAGCACTGTTTCAGCCTGGTCATTTAAGTTATGGGCAACAGCAACCTTTCCTCCGCCGATTTCTTTTAAGTTATCGCTGAAAAAACCATACCTCAATTTTCTTCCTGCTTCTTCTTCCGTAACTTTAAGCTCTCTCGCATATTCTGACGCATTTTTTCTCTTTACAAAAAGCTTAACACTATATTTACCGCAAAGTTCCCTGACAAATTCTTCATCATGCATGGCATCCTTTCCCCTGTACATATGGTTTACATGAGAAGCATACAAATTAAAACTTAAATCTATCTTTAATTTTCTTAAATTGTGAAATAAAAAAACAGAATCCGGACCTCCGGACAGCCCAATCAACACATTGTCTCCCGGTTCTATTAAATTTTTATCGAATATATTTTGTTTAACTAAATTATACATACCATTCCTCATATTCTTGCATGTTATAAATTATACCACGAAATATAAATTTTAAAAATAAAATTTTAAAAATTTGACAAACAATTGCCGGAAGATTGACAAAGGGCCGGAAAAAAAGCGCCGTCGGCGCTTTAATCCCTTTGTTCTTAAATTGCTAAGTCGTTTTTTTATCTTGGTCTCATCCTATCTTTGTCACTAAAACCGTCATGTCGTCAATAACAGTGTCCTGTCCCCTCAATGCATAGCTCAATATGGAATTGGCAATTGTCTGAGGGTCTTTGTTCATTATCTTCTCCAAATATTTATCAAGGGATTTTTTTTCGTCGAGATTTACAGAATCAATTATCCCGTCAGATACCATTACAATTATGTCTCCACGCTCTATTTTCTTTTTGAACGAACTGTACTCAAAATTGTCAAGTATGCCCAAAGGCAGGCTCCTTCCGGATATTTTGTCCACTTTTTTACCGCTGACTATGTATGTGGGAGCCGCCCCTGCCTTATAAAGCCTTATCTCTCTCGAGCTGTAATCTATTATATTAAAATCAAACGTTACAAATCTTTCGTCACCTAATTTAAGCATTAAAACAGAATTTAATGTTCTGAGTATCTGTTCCTCAGAAAAATCTGTGTAAAGGAATTTCGAAAGGAGATCTACCGCACCGTTACTTTCATTGTATGCTTCCTCTCCCGATCCTATCCCATCGAAAAGAACCGTATAATATCTGTCGGATCTTCCCGCAAATGCGAAGCTGTCGCCTGAAACACGGCTTCCATCCTTCACTGCCGAAGCATTGTATGTCCTTATTTTTATTCTTTTAATATTTTTGAATTTCAGCACATAGTAATCCGGCGAAGCAATTACCTTGTCAACGCATTTAAGCCTCACACCGCATACATTTCTTACAATCAGCTCTATAGCGCTTTCGGTCTCTTCACAGGATTTTTCGGTTTTTACCGTAACGCTCAGCACGATTGAATTTTTGTCAGATGACAGAACTTCAAAAAATTTGACGTTCATATTCTGCCAAAGCAGCTGTTCTTTTATTTTATTTTTAGCTTTATCGGTAAATATGTTCAAAAATTTGGATTTTTTATAATGGGGAATATTTATTATGGTTTTTTCATCAACAGCACTTAATTTCTCATCAACTGCCGTAGATGCGGCTTCAGTTTCCGCCTTGAAGCCTTTTCTGCCATCCGTATTTTTTATGCCTTCCGAATGGTTTTTTAACGGAGCAACCTTATCTTCAATTTTTACGGTCTTTACAGCTTTTTCGTCTTTTTCGGTTGTTTCGGTCTTTTCAGTCTTTTCAGCTTTAAACCAGTGTATATTTTCTTTTCTTGCACCGCTTTTAATATTTTTTATAATCTTGATAATTTTGTTCGTAAGAATTATTGCGCTGAAAACAAAAACTGTTTCAAAAATATTGAGCATAAGCCCGTTCAGGCTGAAACTGTCCGCAATAAGTATTGTTGTTTTTGAAACCAGCAGTACCAGTGAGGCATAGCCTGCCGCATACAGAACGGATTTTTTTTCTTCGTCGCGAAAGCTTAAGAAATATGCATACACCGCTATTAACATGATTATGTAAGCAAAGTTAAACCTCACGGACAAAATAGCCAGAACAGTGACGGCAAGCATCGCTGCCGAGCAGCCGGCCGCATAGCAATATGAGCACAATACAACCACCGCAAAAGGAAATATTTCATCGATTATATTTTGCCTGGCAACGAAAAAACACACCAAAAAAATTAACCAGTTTTCTTTGATGTGCCTTAATTCAGTTTTTAAAATATCACTTACAATGCTTAAATCATATTTTTTATCATTTGTTTTACCAATCATATTCCCACCCCTTTATTTCATATATGGTAGCAGAAACAGATTGTAAAATGCTGTCAAACTGTGCGGTTTGAATCAGTTTTCCAAATCTTTTTCAAAACCGATGCCTTTAATAAGCTTATTGTCATTTTTATTTTTATCAATGTATATGATCTCGTTTGGCTTAACCATTTTGTACTGATCTCTGGCGATTTTCTCCACAAGTTCGAGCAAAGCTTCTTCATCATTCATTTTCTCCACATCTTTTTGGAGTTCCTGTGCTTTTTTTTCAACTTCGGCCTTTTCCAGTTTCTTTTCATCGATTGCGCCGTTCAGATCATTCAGCATCTGATACTGTGTGAATGCCGTGTATGCAAAATAAAGCACAAATACAGCAAACAAAAAATTAATGATATTAAATTTTCTTTTTTTCTTTTTAGGAGCAGCAAACTTTTTTTGACGTCTTTGTTCTTTTATTTCCTTTTCCCGTCTGCGGAAGTCATCATTGTTTATTTTTCTCTTTAGTTCTATGATTTTTTGATTTTCGTTCAAGCTTTTGCCCCCTTTTTCTTTTGTTAAAACGCTTTGCCTGCTTCTTTTTATTATATAACATCTTTCTGTTTTTTGAAACTTTTTTTAGCCTGAACTTGAAAAATTTATATCTCTTTTTCGCTTTATTTTTCACTATTTCGCATTTCAGTTTAATAGGACGCAGGATTACCTTTAAGAGGTTTATCAAAAATCTCACAGGTATCAGCAGTAAATTCAATATCTTCTTTAAAACTTTTAAAATTGTGTCTACAACAAAAATAGACGCCTTTAATATATATCGGCTTATTCCGTAAAAATATAAGAGTGCACCCAGCAAAAAACCAAGGAGAATGAAAAGTCTTACATTGCCGTAGCTTAAATCGAATATGAGATTGACGCTTATGTATATACTTACTATCCAATAAACAATATCGCCCATTGCTGTGCCGACACTGCCCAATTTTATGTAATGCCTGAAGAGCCTGTATATATCCCATATAAAACCAAGGAGCATTCCTCCCATAACAGATACCGCAAGCATATATTCCTGAGAATAAGGTAAGTAATCCATGGCTATTTAAATAATCTTTTTACTAAGCTTACTTTCTCTCTCTGGCCTTCATATTCAGAATAAACAAGTGAATTAATCAGTCCCTTTACAATAAGCTTTCCCTCATCCACATTTAATTTGCTGATATTAAGTTTTTCACCCTTTATGGTGAGCCTTCCTTTGCATGTGAGCAACACTACAGTTTCATCATTGAAGTTGTCAACACTCTCCACTCCCGTCACATTTAATACTTCCTTATTTTCAAGCACCAAGCTTTGTACAGTCTTCTCATCCATATGCAATCCCCCTGATTATGAAGCTTTATATTTATTAATAAAGTATATGAATAACATTGATAAATATGAATTAAATGTCCAAAATCGGCATCCGCATCCGCTAAGGGCGCAGCCCGAAGAACCTCATTGTTTTCAGCACAATGAGACCCTTCGCTGCGCTCAGGCTCACATGCCCTCGGCATGTCAGTTCATCCTGTGCTTTTCCTTATAAATATCCCTTGCCAGTTTTCCGTTGAGAATGCTTCTTTTAAGTGACTTCACGCTTTGCCTTGTCTGTATAACTTTTCCTGAATTCATCAATATGGCCGCATATCCATCATTAATATATACCTGATTGATTGCATTTAAGTCCACATAGCCGAATGCCGCATCGTGCTTAAACATTGGTTCTCTCACATTGGCATAAATATAGACTAAATTCTCATTGATTACCACAGGCACCTTGTTGGTGATGCACAGCTCGTCTCCATAATTGATTCTGTTGTGGTACAGACTTATATTATAATAATCCGCCAGTTTTTTTATACATGTTTCGATTGTTGCATTTTGTATATAAGAAGCCTGTGCCGTGATTATTTCGGTGCAGTTTCCTTTATCTTTCACATAAACGGGCAACATGGCCTCAATTTCGTTGAATTTGATATTATTTTTCATATTATACAAACCCTTTTATAAAAATTTCGGTTGAAATTCTAATATTTCTTTTTTCTTGAATTTAGTCAGTCAGCCCATTTATTTACATCCTTCTCCCGTTTTTACAATTCTTTTTTAATCAACTATAATTACAACTGCAGAAAGAAGGAAAATATATGAGTCCTGACATAAATTATATTATTCGCCAAGCTCTAAAAGGGGACAAGAAATCTCAGGAAATTTTGCTCCAAAAACTAAAACCCCTCATATACAAAAACATTTACGCGCACTGGTACGTAAGTGAGGATATAACAGAAGACCTGGCGCAGGAAGGATATGCGGTAATATTGGAATCATTAAAAACTTATGACAAAGAAAAAGATGTTCATTTTCTGTATTATGTGCAAACAAGACTGGTATACTTTTATAAAAATTATTACAGAAACTCGCAAAAATCAGATCAAGAGGTAAGCACGTCAACGCCCATCGGACAGGAGGATTTCCGGCTGGAAGATATACTAAAGAGCAGCTCGGACACCCTTGATACCGTAATATCCCATGAAGAAACAAGAGAACTCCTGGCTAATATTAAAAAACTCAGTAAAAAAGAGCAGGAAATCCTCTATTTATATTATTACGAACAGCTGAACATGTATGAAATATCTCAAAATTTAAATATCCCCTATAATACAGTAAGGGGAATAAAATACACCGCGATAAAAAAATTGAGAAATAAATATCGGAGGTGAGGACTCCTTCTTTCTGCAATCCGGGGGACAGCGCGAACACTTACAGCAATGAGTTCGACGGCTGTCCCTCGGTTATTATAGGCATATATAAATTCCTTTAAAATTTTTAGATTTTATGGTAAAATATATCCACGTGAAAACATATGCCTGCGCCGGAACTCATAAGCTGTTCTGTGCAAACCTGCCATTTGAAAAAAACGGTTAGACATGCGGGTTATGTTACACACAAAATACATAGCAGCGGGGAGAATTTAAATGAAAACTCGAGAAGTAAAGTCAGTACTTATATTGCTGCTGACGGCAGCCATATGGGGATTTGCATTTGTCGCTCAAAGAGTAGGAATGCAGCATGTAGGTGCATTTACATTTAACGGAGTCAGATTTGCTTTGGGGAGCTTGTCATTGCTGCCTGTAATTTACTTTTTCAGTAAAAAAACCGTCAGTGAAAATGCATACGGTGAAACCATCGAATCTGATGAAGCAGATTTTAAAACAACCGTAAAATCCGGAATACTGGCAGGAAGCGTATTGTTCATAGCCGCATCTCTCCAGCAGGTGGGTTTAATTTATACCACTGCCGGAAAAGCAGGATTTATTACAAGCCTCTACATAGTACTCGTGCCCATACTCGGAATATTTTTAAAACAAAAAACACATGTAACAACCTGGCTCGGAGCATTGACTGCAGTTGCAGGTCTTTATCTGTTAAGCATAAACGAGAACCTTACTGTGGAGTTCGGAGATTTGCTGGAAATCATAGGAGCTTTCTTTTGGGCAACCCACATACAGCTCATTGACAGATATGTAAAAAATGTAGACGTGCTGAAACTCTCAAGCATTCAGTTCGCAACATGCTCTGTTTTGAGTCTGATAGTGGCATTTATATTTGAGGACGTCAACTTTACCGGATTGTCGGAAGCACTAATACCGCTTCTTTACGGTGGTATCATGTCGGCGGGAGTAGCATACACTCTTCAGGCAATCGGGCAGAAATCAGCTAANNCGCAATAGCTTTAAGCATGGAATCAGTATTTGCAGCTATAGGCGGAGCCTGGCTGCTTCATGAAAGACTTCCTGTAAAAGGTTATGCAGGCTGCGTGTTGATGCTGTTAGGAATGCTCATCGCACAGTCTGAAAACATCAGAAAATAAAAAGCAGCCTCCGCACACCATGCCGGAGGCTGTTAGAATTTCGAATCTTCCCTTTCTTACCAGCAATATCCCTTTTCAGTCCTTACATTTCAGCATTTTATATAATATTATGACCAATTTTAAGATTTGGTATAATTTTATTTCATTTTGTGCCGAAGTTATCTTTGATATTAAACTCGACAGTTCACTGACATAAGCCAGCCGTGCGATATAATATCACAAAAATCAACCACGATAACGGAGTCCCCAATGTTTTCAGAATTAATGTCACAGAGAAAATACAGCAGGTATTTTCTTATTTTATCCTATATACTGTCTTTAGCAATAGCAGCCGTAATTTATTATACCGGCGGTACCAACAGCATATATGCGGATTTAATGTACATCCCTATAGCCACAGCTGCATCAACCGGAGGCAAAAAGCACGGTGCTGTACACGCCGCATTCAGCGGCATGCTTATCGGTCCTTTTATTATAAATTCATTTCATGCAGCGCAGGAACCTGCCGGCTGGATATGGAGAATGATAATCTACATTTCAATATCACTAATAATTGGCATGTTTCACGACTGCGGAAAAAAACATGAGGAACATATCACCCATATGCTGACTCACGATCCTGTCACACAGCTTAAAAATATTCAGGCATTGACTAAAACAGATACAGCCCTTGGTGATAAAACCGTTGCCGCACTTTCTGTCAAAAATCACAATGAAATTGTCAGTGTGTTCGGATATGATTTCGCGGCAAAAATAGTTCTGAAATTTTCCAAAATATTGAGAGATGAATTGAAAAAATACCAAAACATAGAATTGTACAGGCATGGCGGAATGAATTTTATTTTGGTAATCACTCATGAAGATGCTTCCGAAAATTTCAGGAATCTTGCAAATGAAATATCGGAAATTTCTAAAAAAATAGACAGCGAGCCCATAGTTATCGATGAAATCCCAATATACGTAGAAACCTTAATCGGACTGTCTCATGTTAAAAATAATGAATCCGTGCTTGAAGGCGTCAGGCATTCATTGACTGCTTTGGAATATGCGAATTTTAGTAACATAAAATATTCAATATATGACAAGACGCTTGACAATCGCTACAATAAAATATTTAAAATAGCCGGCAGCTTCCGATATGCCTTAATAAACAACGACATTAAAATAGCGTTTCAAAATATTTACAGCTCCAAAACAGGCAGGGTGCACAGTGCAGAACTCCTTGCCCGGTGGATATTAAAAGACGGCACAAGAATATATACCGATGAATTTATTCCCGTTATTGAGAAGACAAAATTAATGAACGAGCTTACCAGGTACATGATAGACAATGCGGTTGAAGGAATTGCAAACAATAAATTTCACAGCCCGGTTTCCATTAACTTTTCAGCAATTGATTTTAACGACGAGGTTATTGATTATCTGATTTCGAAAGTGAATGAAAACAACATTAAAAACGGGCAGCTTCAGATAGAAATAAGCGAAAGAGTTTTTACGGACGAAGAAACAGCAGTCTATTACCTGAATAAATTAAATAAAAACGGAATTGCCATAGCAATTGACGACTTCAGAGCAGTGTCCACTTCATATCAATACATAAACGGACTACATGTCAGCACTGTAAAAATCCACAAAACTCTGATAGAAAAAATCATGTGCAGTGAAAATGCTAAAAATTCCGTGAAGTCTATTGTTAATTCCTGTAAAAGCCGTAATATTACAACTGTTGCCGTAGGTGTGGAATCTGCGGAAATTGCCGATGCATGCATTGAAATCGGCGTTGATTACCTTCAGGGATACTACTTCCACAAACCTGCCATTATATAACAGTCACTGCCTTTGCCGCAAATATGGTTGGTAGTTGAAATACTAAATTGGGCGAAGCCTCATGCTTTAACGTGATTTTCGCTCTGTTAGAATTATTCGGACGCATAGACGGCAGCCTGACTGTTTTTAAAATAATCTTCAATTTTTTCCGGTCCTGCAAGCACATCTCTTCCAACTTCCAATAAACCTTTTTCATCTGATTTGATGCTCCATTTAATAAGTGTCATATTCCCCTGCGCTATTTCGATTCCGGTTATGCACCTGGGATGTACACAGCTGCCGTCATTGAAATACGGCGGCTCACCCGGCTCAGGAAACACAGGTCTGTGAGTATGTCCCGCAATGAGCATTTTGTTTTCTCTGACTGTCCACTCAGCAAGCTTTTTTGCCACATCGTTTTTCTTCTTATAATTTTTAGAATGAATCTGCCCAGCTTCCGCNNCTTCCGCCACCGCTGTGACAATCACTCATGATTATGAACTTCGAACGATCGTTAAAAGAAATTTCTTCTGTCGCAATAAATACTTTTGATATTCGTTTTAAATAATCCATCCGATACACATATTCACTCTTCCGTCGCATGTTCCAAAATCAAGGCATCAGAACATGCCCGACACAATAATCAAATGTTACAAAATGCCGAATATTGATGCACTTGCTGCAAATTGGCTTCTTTTAAATAAAATAAGACATGTAGTCCCACTTCTTTCCTATGAGAATATGATAGTAATGGGCTGGCCTTAATAAAAAAATTATATAAGAAAAGGTGTTATTATGTATTGTAATGGTAATGTAGCCGGTACAGGCGGAAGAAAAATAAATTATGCTAACGTAGCAGGAGCAGGCGGAAACCGCAGATGTAACTGCGGATGCAACTGCGGATGTAATAATGTTTCTCCGGACTACGGCAGAAATTGTAACTTTGTATATAACTGTTTATTAGAATTGTTGGAAAATGCTATTGAAGAAGATAATTGCGAAAGAAATTGCGATTTTGTTTATGATTGTCTTGACGACCTGCTTGAATCAGCCGATGACAACAACAATTGCGGTTGCTGATGCCATAAGCATTGCTGCTAATACAAATCATGACCACCGGCTCAG
>DMJQ01000179.1:22986-23332 GCA_003457065.1 Clostridiales bacterium | reverse complement strand
AGAAATATCGTTGCGCTTCCTCCATTTCCCGCACACGCAGGATTTCATTTTCTAACTGGGAAATGGTTTCTTTCAGCTTATCGTACATGGTGTGAATGTCACGTGACAAATCGCCTAATTCATCCAGGCGATTAGGCAGGCTTTGCGATACATCTTCAAGCCTTGTCATTTGCCCGGCATCATTTGCTAGTTGCTTGATTGGATTGGTTATTTGCCGTGCAAAGATATACGCGCATACAAGACAGAGGGCAAGTATGATAGTAAACGCGACTAATGCCCGTATAATTATCTCATTGTAAAATGTGGTTAAGCTGGGTCTGGTTTGGGCGATAACGGAATAGCCATT
>DMJQ01000179.1:0-22953 GCA_003457065.1 Clostridiales bacterium | reverse complement strand
ACCGCTGAAATCAGTCGAGGTATCAGCGCCCGGCGTAGAGTATATCACGCCGCCGTTATCATCTATAATGGAAAATTCAAATGACTGGTTATTGTCATGAAATCTTTGGGCCACTTTTGGAATATTGTTATAATCACTGCTTTTTACCCTATCAACCAAAGGTTGGTAAGAAGTAATTATTTGCTCTCTTTCAATTGTTCTGGAAAGTGTAAAAAATTGCCTGGAAAACAGTGCGGCCGTTATTATAACAATCAGTATCATTGCAATGATTGTATAGGCGAAAATCTTAATAAAAAATCCGCTCTTTTTCATGAGGGTTCCTCCAAGCGGTAGCCTACGCCGCGTACCGTTTTTATAATGTTTTCCGGCAGTTTGGCGCGCAAGTTTTTAATATGGTATGCACTGTACTTCCGTTGCCGTCAAAATCATAGCCCCACACACGGGACAAAATAATTTCATGGGATAACGTCTTGCCCTTATTCTGAACAAGCAGTACAAGGATTTCAAATTCTTTGAGCGTTAATGACAGTTCTGCACCGTTATAGATTGCCTTAAAATCTTCAGGTAGAAGCGTTAGCCTGCCATAGCAAAGCTCCTTTG
Source organism: Clostridiales bacterium (assembly GCA_003457065.1). Taxonomy (GTDB): domain Bacteria; phylum Bacillota; class Clostridia; order Tissierellales; family Sedimentibacteraceae; genus Sedimentibacter. The sequence goes on along the minus strand of DMJQ01000179.1, from coordinate 22,353 downwards.
TCACCGCACCGCTTCGCCGAAGTAAAGCTTCTACACGTTTCAGCAATAATTGTATCTTAAACGGTTTTGTCACATAATCGTCTGCTTCCCCGTCGAAAGCTCTCATTTCGTTTTCGTCATCAGAAAGCGCGGTCATCATCAGAATAGGGGTATTGTTCAGCTTGCGAAACTCTCGCAGAAGTTCATAGCCGCTCATACTGGGCAGCATAATATCAAGAATGACAAGATGATAGGTATTCTCGTAAAATTTGATATGTGCTTCGCCGCCATCTAAGCAAGCGTCCACTGTGTACCCTGCGTCAGACAAAAAGGCTTTAACTGTATTTCGGATATTCTCGTCGTCCTCAACAAGCAAAATTCGTATAGACATAAACATTCCTCCGTAAAAAGGATAACAGAATAATCTGTATTTTCTCTGTAGTTAAGTTTTTTCCCGTTCGGATTTTGTTCGTTCGTCGGTGGGCTTCTCAGCATTTACAGGGATAAGCCACAAGTTACCTTTCTTCACCGCGCCCGGTATCCGTCCGGCTCAACAGTAATAATTTACCATACGGGGAGTAATACCCCATTTTTCCCCGGCTTCCTTACCTGTCAAATATCCAAGCATATTTACACCACCTATCGCAAGCATTTATCCAATCATTATATTTCCTTTTGACGAAACATACAAGATTAAATACACTATAAGACTTGTAATAATATGGCATGTACTATCATTTCCTGATTTTGCAATGGCACATAAAATGTAAAGGGTGATTATAATATGCAGAATAAAAAGCATTGTACGGCATTTGACATATAATGAAGCATTTATTATTGATACAGCTGCACGTGATGCTCTCATTTCTGCTGAACTAAAATCTGATGAAATTATTCGGCGGATTTTGCGAGACAGAGGTATTAAGAGGTGTACTCATGCGAATTTGCTGATTTACGGCTTATTTGTACTCATATAGGGAATAAAGAATAAAATGCAACTCCGCTGATGCAGTTATGCCTTTTTCTCATACTTAAGCTGCGCTATGGTCTTATGCTCGATAGGAGGGCCCTCTCATTAAAAAATGGATGACTGGTTCGTGAAAATCACGTATATATCCATTTTCCCGTTGAGACTGTGATGGAACTGAACTGTAAAAGTGGAAAGATAACCAAGCTCTTGGCCGAATTGGACAGCAAAAAAGACATTGGCCAGATTGAATGTGTATGCAAGGGCAAGGTAAGGTCTACGGAGCGTGGATTGTTTATAAGGCATATAGCGGTTAGAATAAAGCCGAGGTGAACAATATGGATATGCAAAGAAAAAAACAACTCCTTGAGGAGTATAAGAATAGGAAACCGGAAATGGGCATCATCTCTTTTTTCTGCGCTGCAACCGAAGAAACATTTTTGTGTCTTTCTAAAGATACGAAAGCCGGTATTAATAGCAATCGTTTTAAGTTGTCTATAAATTGGCATCCTAATAAAAGGATGCAAGAACTCTGGAATCAATATGGTGAAACAAACTTCAAAATATCGGTTATACGAGTTTTAAAATATGAAGACCCCCATGCCGATCATACCAAAGAATTGGAAGAATTGCTGATACAGTGTTTAGATTTAAATAAAGGTGCAAGGAGAATGTAGGAATGAATAAAAAAATTGTAATGACTGCAGACGGATATGACCGCATAGACGGCAGAAATGCTTATCAGTCGGACATAAAAAGGCTGACTTTGGGTGCGCCTGTGTTGGAAAAAAATAAGAAGATGCAGATTGCCGCCCAAATTTGGAGGGAAAACACCAAGGGTCAGTTGGAAATGGACATGGAACTTCCAATCCATCAGGTATTTGACTTGATGATTTTTCTGAGTCGTGTTCTTTTATACTTTCGGGAGGCTTATCGGCTTCCTTTATTATATGATCCGGAAAATCCTACTGCGGAACGTGTCGGGATACAGGGTGATGTGATGCCCGTAGCTGTTTACACTGAAAATCCAAATATCAATGAAGATATCAGGGCGTTTTCACAGGCTCTTAATGATTTAGGAGAAATAAACGGAGAGCGCCTGCGTGTGCTCACACGAATTTTAGAAGAAATGGAGTATTGTTAATCATGGAAAACCAAATGCTTCTGTCCCCGAGCAGGCAACTGACGGAAGCTGAAAAAAAGCTTGTTTGGAAAAAACCACTATCTCATATTGAAAGTGAAGCGGAGCGTCGAATCTGTGCTGAGATAAAGCGAAACTGGTACAGCAAAGAAATGAAAATCACGAATATTCTGTTGGAGGGAGATGCAGGTTCGGGAAAGACTCAGCTTGCAAAGGCACTCTCGGCTGACTTTGGGTTGCCTTATACAAAAGTTACCTGCTTTGCAGATATGGATAAAACCGATATTCTTGGCTCCATCCTGCCGGTTTTGCCGGAGGGCGGCCATGGTGCGGAAGAGATAAGCTATCAATTTTATCCCTCTGAAATTGTCCGTGCCTACGAAAACGGATGGCTGTTGGAAATACAGGAACCTACTGTAATACGGGATGCCGCAGTACTGATGGCACTGAACTCTGCGCTTGAGCCGGATGGCAGTATTAACCTTCCTACCCGTATCGCCCATCGCCATCCTGATTTTATTGCTGTCATTACCACCAATAGGGGGTATAATGGAGTCCGGCCACTCAACGAAGCCCTGCGGGATCGGATTCAACATGCTGAAAGAATGGATTTGCCGCCAAAAGCAGTTATGATGGAGAGAGCAACAGCTAAAACGGGATATTCCTATGCACCGATACTGTCGTTTTTGGCGGATGTGATTCTCACGCTGGACGAAACAGCCAAAGCCAACGCCATTAAAGGCGTAGCCGGTATGCGTTCCTATCTGTTTTGGATTGATGCCGTTGCAAGCGGGGCTTTGCTTCGTGCATCTATGTACCACAAAGTGATTTATAAAATCACGACTGATCCGGATGAGATTTCAATTTTGGAACAGGCTTTATCTGTAAAGGGTCTATTGGAGCAGTTAGAAGAATTAGAACAAATGCAAGCATATAGGCAGGAAAGTCAAAATCCTGATATAATGGAATTCAATTTATCCGTNNACTTCCAATAACTCAACGGAGAAAACACAAAGCAGTGATAATGGCGAGGACGGGGTTCCTCTTTATCATGAAATGGAGCCAGGGCATCTTACGGAACAGCAGAAACAGGAATTCCGTAAAAGGCTCAATCAGGAAGCCCGCGAAAGTGTGAAAGGGAGTATCCATCAGCAGGTAAAACTGATTGTCCGTCGTCCTGAGGCTACTGACGAAAATAGGGCTGAATATAGGAAGCAAGTGTCTGAACTCATACCTGTGATTAGAGAGTTGATTCAAAAAACGATGCCTTTTTTGGAATATGAAACTGCCAGTGAATTTTCGGCGGCACAATTATACGGTACAACATTTAGTGCAAATCGTATTGCGATGCAGGATTTTCGATACTTTGCAAGAAAGCGTCCTCCGGAGGAAAACCCTTCTCTTGCCGTGGCACTTCGCATAGACGAATCGGCATCCATGTCGGCCTTTGGCCGGCTAGATGCTGCGAAACAGGCGGCGATTGCCTTGTATGAATTCTGCCATGGCTGCGGTATTCCCGTAATGATTTATGGCGATACTGCTGACCGTTCACGCTTGGAGCAAATGTCACTTTACTCTTATGTAGATTTTGATAGCGAAGATTCCGATGAAAAGTATTCTTTAATCGGCATTCAGGGCAGAAGCAACAACCGCGACGGTATGGCAATCAGAATCCTTGCAGACCGCTTATTGAAAGCTCCTCAGAAAACAAAGCTGTTCATCAGCATCAGTGACGGACAACCCAAAGCAATGCCGGACTATACAGGTGATTTAGCCGCCCAAGATATGAAAAAGACCTTGCAGGAGTACCGCCGCAAGGGTGTTCTCTTTCTTGCTGCTGCTATCGGACAGGATAAAGAAATCATCAGCGATATTTATGGAAGAGAAAACACATTGGATATCACTGATTTCAAGAAGCTTCCTGTCCGGCTGGTTCAAATCATTGCAAGATATTTGTAGATTATATCGTTTGTTGGAAAGAAGGATTCTATATGGATTGTGCGAAAATTGGGCGCTTAATTGCTGAATTGCGTAAAGAAAAAGGGTTAACGCAACAGAATATCGCGCACGCCCTTAATATCAGCAACAAAACGATATCCAAATGGGAGTGTGGTCTGGGGTGCCCTGATGTTTCCTTGTGGGCGGNNTTAGGCGCGGATATGGCACAAATGATGGAAGGCGAAATTACCCTAAACCGTCCCGACGGAGGAAATATAAATAAAATCCGATTTTATGTCTGCCCGTCATGTAAAAATGTACTCGTCAGCACCGGGAGTTCCTCCATCTTTTGCTGTGGCAGAAAGGTAGACCAGCTTACCCTGCAACAGAATGAAAATACTCCCTGCATTACTATAGAAATGATAGATATAGATTACTTTATTACCATTGACCATGAGATGACAAGGGAACACTATATTTTATTTGCGGCATATGTAAAAAGTGACAAGGTTTTTCTAACCCGGTTGTATCCAGAACAAAGTGCTACAGTACGCATACCGCATATGCCTGATGGTAAGCTGTATCTGTACTGTGTGAAACATGGCTTAGCTGTGTATTCTATCACTACAAAATGACAGCGTACAGTGTTTTGGAATGAACTTAATCAAGCAATCTAGCGTCCAACGAAAAAAACTTGTTTTGGCGGCAAAGTAGTTATATGCCTGAACAAAATAAAATAGTCAGACGGCGGCTTTTGAATAAATCAACCAAGCCGCCGTTTTCCTCTGAAAAGATAGGATTGCAGGAAGCGTGATAAATACGCTCTTTTTAATCCTCAATAGCATCGGTTTTGGGATAGAGGGCTTTGTTATATTAAAAGCAGAACCTGAAGAAAGCATTGATGCCGAAAGCCCTCTTTTTAACGTTTTTTACCCAGTTTTAGTATATTGAAAAACTGACAACAGAGGTTTCGAAGGATTTTCCGTATATCCGATTGTATCTGTTTGTATATGATTTTCCTGCGGTATTTGGGTGTAAATACGATGTGGTATTTGCATAGTTATTTTGTATGTGCTAGACTTTCTGCCATAGAGCAGCCGCCTTTCTTTTAATTTTCTAGTTGCCGGCATACCTATCATTTTATTAGAAAGTTTGTCGCTCTTTGCTTAAGCATTCAATCCCCCAACTAAGTGAGCAGTTTTTTGTTGAAAGGCGGACAAGACGCCTGCCAACCTGCTAAAGCAGAATCAAAGTATAAACGTATAAAAGCGTTTATACCTTATCAAATATATGTTTTTACGGCAGAGCATCCAAAGTTTCCTTGAAACTTTGGATGCTCTTGAATTTTGCCCGAAGTAAATCCATTCAAAATAATTAAAGGCGTCGATGCTAAAAGCGATAATTCTATACATGTTTTTTCGTGCGGTTGCCGTAATAAAAGTTAACGTCTAACGCTGATGCCAGTATAGCTCAAAGCTGGACGATGCTAATACAGCAAATTTTAAATTAAGGCATAAAGTAATTTGCTTTATATATACATTATACTACGGGTCATGGCGCTATCACCAAAAAGCATCAGGCACATATATTGTAAAGGGGAGGTTATTTAATGTCCGAAAATAATGGATTTGCCTTTATAGGCGGAGATTTAAGACAGTTTTTTATGGCAGAGGAACTTTTGGAGAAGGGTTTTGACGTATGCATATACGGCATTGAGATGTTGCATGACGATAAACGTATGACAGCGGCAATATCTCTTGAGGAGGCAACGAGCTTTTGTGAAAATATTGTCTGCCCTGTACCTTTTTCAAGAAACAAAAAGGAGATTCTTTCCTCAAGGTTCAGGCAGGATATGACTATAGAAAATCTTTTAAGCTGCATTAATAAAGGTCATAAACTGTTCGGAGGAAGTATTCCTGAGTATGTCGTTGAAGAGTGTGAAAGCAGAAGCATTCAATGCTTTGATTTTATGAAGATGGAAGAAGTGGCCGTAAAAAATGCTGTTGCCACGGCGGAGGGCGCTATTGCGGAGGCCGTTATAAAAAGCCCCGTGAACCTTCACAGAAGGCCTTGTATTGTGCTTGGCTTCGGACGCTGCGCAAAGGTGCTTGCGTCAAAACTAAAGGGCATGGGCGCCTGTGTTTCGGTAGCTGCAAGAAGCACATCTCAGCTTGCTGTTGCGGAGGCTTCGGGATATGCTCCGGTTAAGCTTGACAAGCTTTTAAGTAATATAGGGAAGTATGATTTTATATTTAATACAATACCCTCTATGATACTGGATAGCAATGCTCTTGAGCTTGTAAAAAAAGGCGCGCTTATTATAGATATTGCCTCAAAGCCCGGAGGTACAGATTTTGAAAAGGCGGGAGAACTCGGTATCGACGCTTATTTATGCCTTGGCCTCCCGGGAAAAATTGCTCCAAAAGCCTCAGCCGAAATACTCAGCTCCGTTTTACTGGAGTATACTCAGAGTTAGCTTTTAACTTAGATTTTAAAAACTCCGAAGGCCCGGTTTGTGGAAATTACTTGAGGCATGGCAAAATCATTAAATCCTGAGATACTTCTTAAATTCCTAATTTAGGTAAGAATAAGAAGGTATTCAGACATTTTTGCGGGCATATTAAACCTCTTAAATCATAATGTTTCCCGAAAGGTCATTTATTACATTTATTGTACTTATCGGACGAATAAAGGATTTAAAATAAGTGCTTTTTAAATGTATTATTTATTAAACCCAGTCGTCTTAAAATAACATTTGAGAAAACCTTTCAGAAACACATTGAAATCTGTAAAACAATATGGGAGTGTTTACTATGAAGCTTAATAAGTGCAATATAGGCTTTGCCGTTACCGGTTCATTTTGTACATTTGATAAAATAAAAGAAGAGATACAGCGTTTAATAGATGAAAAAGCAAATGTAATACCAATATTTTCATTTAATTGTCAGCATATAGATTCCCGTTTTGTTAAGGCAAGGGATTATATAGATGAAATTGAAAGAATAACATCAAACAGGGCGATACTTACAATTGAGGACGCAGAGCCCATAGGGCCAGGTAATATGCTGGATGCTTTTATTATAGCTCCGTGTACGGGAAACACCCTTGCGAAGCTTTCAAATGGCATAACGGATACGCCTGTGCTTATGGCGGCCAAGGCCCATATGAGAAATAATAAGCCCCTTATAATATCCATCTCGACAAATGACTCACTAGGGATAAATTTTAAGAATATAGGGCTTTTAATGAACATGAAGAATATATATTTTGTACCCTTTGGTCAAGATAATCCGACTTTAAAGCCAAATTCCATGATTGCCCATACGGAGCTTATAGTGCCTGCTATAGAGGAGGCACTTGAAGGAAGGCAGCTTCAGCCCGCTATCATATCACCTTATTAAAAACCTGAAAAATGAACTGCCCCCTGTTTGTTAGATAGTATGATATACTAGAGAACAAATGGGGTGTTATTATTCTATGCCGAAAGAGANNTTATTTGATGCAGACTACAAAAACGTAGCATTATGAGAGAGAAATTATTTGACCTATGGTGCAGACGGTCTATATCTTGCGCGCCGAGGACGAGGTGGAAAGGGTACGTTATCCATATAATAGCCATAATTAAACGAATTATGACTATTCCGCAATTATCAAAAGCCAGCAAACATCAGTGTTTACTGGCTTTTTTTGTCTCTTTAGAGCAAAAAAACACCAGCTTTGCAGGTGGAATAAAAGGTTTTGTCATGGATGACATAAAAAGTCTATCACATTCGAAATGGAGATGCAAATATCATATAATATTTGCGCCGAAATAGAAGTATGGAGGTATATGGAAAGCTAAAGGCAGATATGTGAAGTATAGTTTAATGCGCGTGGTTTACACTTTTATTGTGAAAGCATCCCCCGGGGAGGGGAAAAAGCTTAAATATTAAATAAACAATGTTTCTTTTGACATTTGAATCAGCTGTATAAATTCTTTCATTGAACGGGTCGTGTACCTGTTCTTTTTTGTGAATACGGCAACATCTCTTACAGTGAAGGTACTATGAAGTTTATATAGCCATATGCTGTTATAATCTCCAAGCGCACGGACCAAAGCATCATCGATAATGGTAGCACCCATGCCGTTTCGGGACATGGCATATGCCGTTGAGGTCTGATCCGGTTCCAGCAGGATTTTGGGTTTTACCTGCTCCGCAGAAAACATCTGATCCGCTCTAATCCTTGCGTCATTTCCAGGGCGATTGACAATAAATGGAATATTAGAAAAGACGCTTAAGGATACAGGCGAAACGGCATCAAAGCGCTGTTTGCTGGAAAGAGTTTGTAATGTTAGTAAGGATTCCGGATAAGGCGGTTCGGGGAAGAAGCTTTTGGGGACAGACAGCACCATATGTTCCTGAAATAGCGTCGTTTTTGTATAAAGTTCCGTATCCAGATGACCGTTGGTAATAAGAAGGTCGATATTGCCTTTATTCAAATCTTCAATCATATCCACTGTTCGGCCCTCCATTAGATTAATCTGAATGTTGGGGTATGCTTTTTTAAAACGCGTTATGACCGGCGGAACCAGATAGGCAGCAAAAAAGTTGCCGGCGCCGATGGATAGATGACCATTTTTCAAATGATCTACATCGTAGACATAGTTTTCCAAGTTATTGACAATTTCGCGTATTTCCTCAATGGCCTTGATATAAAGTGTACCGAATTCCGTCAGAGTAATAGGATGAGAACTCCTGTCGAAAATATCCATGCCTATGCGTTTTTCTGCGTGCTTAATAGTCTGGCTTAAGGAAGACTGGGAAACATACAGGTTTTTTGCTGCACGGCTAAAGCTGCCTTCTTTATATACTTGGTAAATATAGTCCATATTCTGTAGCATAGCGTTCCTCCGTTTGATTTCAAAAATCTTCATAACTCTATTTTCTTATTTAAATAATATCACATTATTAGTTCAAATCAATAATGTTTATAAAATAATTTGACCTGGCTAATAAAACAGGAAAGAAATATAATGAAATCACTAAGAAATTGCATATAAGAAGAAACAAATATGCAAATTAAACAAAAAGGAAAGGCTGAAGTGTAAATGATTGATTTGAGAAGTGATACGCTTACGTTGCCGGATCAGGCAATGCTTGAAACGATTCTTGGAGCAAAGTTGGGTGATGATGGCAGAACCCATGCGCTGGAGAGAGGCGAAGACCAGACTGTTAATGAACTAGAGGATTTGGCAGCGCAAATCACCGGCAAGGAGGCCGGCGTCTTGTTCCCGACTGGAACTCTGGGTAATACCGCAGCCGTTTTGGCTTACTGTCAGGCGGGTGATAAAGTATTGGTAGATGAGCAACAGCATCTGTATATCAGCGAAAAGGTGCTGTTTGATTATAATTTCGGTCAGCTGCAACCGGTGAGTTACCCCCATGATGAAAACGGTCTTCCCGTACTGGAGAAGATAGAAGAAGCACTGAAAGGCGGTAATATCCGGTTGGTATGTATTGAAAATACCCATAATTTTACCGGCGGAGCCTGCATTCCTCTTAAAAACATGAAGGAAATCTATGAACTGGCACATAAGTATCAAGTACCGGTGCATATGGATGGGGCAAGAATGTTCAATGCTGCGATTGCTCTGAAAGTAAAAGCAAGTGAAATGTGCCGTTATGTTGACTCGGTAATGTTTTGCATCTCTAAAGGTCTGGGTGCTCCGGTTGGTTCTTTGGTGTGCGGAAATCAGGAATTTATTTTAAAGTTGCGTGAGAAGAGAAAGCTGCTGGGCGGCGTTATGCGGCAGGCAGGCATCATTGCTGCACCAGGTCTCTATGCACTGAGAAATAATATCGAGCGCCTGCAGGAGGATCATGAGCATGCAAAGTGTGCAGCCGAATTGATTCAGGGCTTAAAACACACGCATATGGTTGGACAGGCTGTGACCAATATCTTGGTGCTGGATGTCAACGAACTGGGGCTGACGCCTCAGGAATACTGCCGGAAGGCCGAGGAAAAGGGTCTGCTGATTAAGCCGGTTTTATCTGACAAGGTACGGTTGGTTTTCTACAAAGGAATTACAAAAGAGGATGCTGCGGAAGCGGCCAGAATCATTCGGGAGTTAGATAAAAGGTAAATGTATATGAGGGAAAAATTAATCCTCTGTCCGATAAATGGCAGGATAAAAAGTATTATTATAGTAAATTTTAACTTAAATCAGAGTGAAACAATTCCATTTTATTTGAATAAAGGATTCCATAAGTTAACTGGTCTTCTTACTGTTTAAAATGAAATTATCTATCCTATATATCATAGGTTTTCAATATCGAAGATGCTCGGAAATAATATAACTTACGGCAGCCTGATAATCGGTGGCAAAATCAGTGATGGCAATAGCTGTGAACAGGTTGCCGGTAATCTAAAGGTTTTGGTGGCAGAGAAATTTAGCGATGGAATACAGCAATAAAGGCTGTCACTCCAACTGTATTAGTTTGGGTTTGATTCTTCTACGCGATGAAGGAATTCTCAATTTACAGGGGGATTTACAGAGGGCCAAAATTTGTTAATGACATATGCTAAACAAAAAATAAAGAATGGCATCAATGAACTGGAGAGCCTCCTCTTGAAGTCAAGAGCAAAATCTATTTATTTAATTTTAATCAATGATATAACCGAATTGAAAGAGAGATACTACTTAGGCATAATCAATTTCTGCTGCAGGCAAGTTTAAGAAATCGAAATAACCCGATTATAGTGGGGCTTAAGTTAAGGCTTTAGGAAGATTTGCAAAGAAAACGCTACGCTCTATCTGTGAAAACAGAAAATCAAAACCTGATTGTGATGTAAATAAAAATATGAGAGGGATGTGTTTATTATATGGCAGAAACGAAAAAATCTGTATTTAGGCATAGCAACACGGCATTGTGGAGTTTTGTCGCAATGGTGGCTGGTGCCTTCCTTGGCTTAGCTTTCCCTGAAACTATGAGTGATCTCAAGTTTATCGGCGATATCTGGCTGAAATGCATCAATATGATTGTTATACCGTTAGTGCTTTGTATCGTTACACTGGCAATTGCAACGCAAGAGGATGCAAAGACCTTGGGACGTTTAGCGGCTCGCATTGCGATTTACTATGCGATAACCTCTTTTGCTGCTGTGGCAATAGGACTGGCATTGAGTATGGTTTTAAAACCCGGAAGCGGCGTTAATTTAGAGGGACTCGCCGCTACCGACATTACCGAAACTACCGCCTTTACAGTTGAGGCCTTTGTCAGCGGCTTGTTTACGAACAACTTGTTTNNCCAGCCGGGCACAGGTTATTGGCATCATTCAAGCAGTAAACGATATGATCTTTGCTTATCTTAACATGATTATTAAGCTTACGCCAATCGGTGTTTTATTTTTAATCGCCGATTCCTTTGGGAAGTTTGGTTTTTCAATTTTCACCTCAATGGCCGGTCTCATCGGTACTTACTGGCTGAGCATTCTCCTTATGACCTTGTTAGTGTATTGTACAATTCTGTGGATTGTCGCTAAGATTAATCCGATTAAATTTATCAAGGATACATCTGAAGTGTGGATGTTTACCATTGCAACCTGCAGCGGCTCGGCAAGCATTCCTGTTGCTCTTAAAAACGTAAGAGAAAAATTCGGTGTTCCAAACCGAATTGCTGATTTCTGCATTTCCATCGGCGGACAGCTCAATTCACATGGATCTGCGTTGATGTACGGTTGTGTACTTATCTTTATCAGCCAAATGTATGGTGTTCCTCTTGATTTAGGAACCATGATTAGAATTGTTTTTGTAGGGGCATTGATTTCCGCCAGCGGCGGTGGTATCCCAGGCAGCGGTATTGTAAAGCTTTCTATCGTGATTTCAACCTTTGGTCTTCCGGTAGAAGTAGTGGGTATTATTGCAGGCTTTTACCGCTTCTTTGACATGGGAACTACTACCGGTAATGTTCTTGGTGACATAGCCGGCACAGTTACCATAGCCAAAATGGAAGAAAATCGTGCTAAAAAGCTTGGAATACCTTTTGGAGACGATAACGAGTTGGCAAACTAATATTATAATAGGCTTTCAAGCTATGCCTCATTCTCTTTGAGTATATCGTTAGCGTGTCAATAAAAGTTAGCGTACATAAGCGAAACATCGGCAGCATAGAGATGGCAATTTTCTCTAGAGCATCAATCTTCTCAATTCGATTTTGAATGTAAACACTCACAACTGCGCAACAAAATGAACAGGACACATATCAAAGGCACTTTAAAGTTCTTTTTGGTACATTTCTTTCGAGGCATGGTACCAAAATATGTGTAAGAATGCAAGAAAAGAAGGATTATGGTTGTAAGCCGTCAAAATCTTTGATAAAAATCGAAATGTTTTTTCAAATCAGTTCAGCAAAGTAGAGGCTTTGCGGCCTAATGTCATTTAGTTAGGGGCGACACGAAAGCAGTGTATGTATTTTTACATACACTGCTTTTTTGCGCAAGTAATCCCCAGCCGGAAAGCTTAAAGCTATGGATATGAAAAAAGCTAATAAAGTGGGTTTCGCTAGCCAACTAAAAATCAAAAGGAGCAAGTTTAAAAAAACAATAATGCATTAGCACACACAAAATGGAATTGCAAACATCATATAGTGTTTGCACCGAAGTACAGAGGAAAAGAGATATATGAAGAATTACGGGCAGAAATAGGAAAAATATTAAAAGAGTTATGCGAACCGAAGGACGCAGAAATAATAGAAGCAAATGCACGTCTAGACCATATCCATATGTTAGTAAGTATACCGCCAAAATTGAGCGCATCGAGTTTCGCAGGATTTTTAGAAAGGTAAGAGCAGCTTAATCCTATTCGACAGACACACAAATCTAAATATAAATATAGCAATCGGAACCTTTGGCGCAACGGGTATTATATAGATATGGTTGGCAGAAATACAAATGCAATTCAAAGATATATTAAAAATTAATTGCAGAAGATATAATTCCAGATCAAATAATTTTGAAAGAATATGAGACCCTTTTTTAAGGGTGGTAGGAAATAGCATAACTACAACTACCGAAATCCGAGAGCGCTTTAAGGTAAAAGTTAATAAGCTAAGAACAAACCTCCGGTTTAGCCGGAGGTTCTGATTGACTGCTTTTTCTTCTATTAAAATCAACTGTTATAGGATGCAGAAAAGTGTAAATATGGTTAATTAATCAGGAACCAGTAGTGAGATGCCCTTCACTATTGGTTTACCTGTGTTCTGAAATAAAGAGATGTAAGCGACTATTGGATATTTTGTATGACATAAGTATTATACAGAGATACGGAGAAGAGATTTAAAAAAGCTCAACAAATTTAAAAAATATATGAAGAAAGAAATAGGGAAGATTACTATTAAAGAGCCGGATTTCAGCAGACCATTTGTTGCAAGTCGGTCAATTGAGAAAGCGGGTTCTTTCATTTTGCTCTTTTAGCTTTCCGGTACTATTATTTAATTATCTTGGCAGTTTATACAAGATACGGATTAATTATATTTCTTCAGAGCTTATTTCAAGCTCGATTGTAAACAAGGCTCCACCATGAGCCTGATTCTGAACAGATATTTTGCCGCCGTGCCTTTCGATAACATTTTTACTTATTGAAAGCCCCAGCCCGAAATTTCCCTTTCTGCCTTTATAGAACCTCTCAAATATGTGGGAAATATCACCGGCATCACAGCCATTGCCGTCATCGTATATTTTTATAATTAGTCTAGTGTTGTTTTCCTTAAAGGCCTCTATATTTACCGAAGACTCTGCATAGCGTATGCAATTGCTTATGATATTTGTTATAGCCCTTGAAAACTTCTCCACGTCTGCAAGTATTTCAATTTCTTCATTTATATTTTCAGCAGTAATATTTATATTTTCCTGAAGAGCGATTCTATTCATTCTGTCAACAATAGAGTGAAGGGTTTTACTTACATTAAGCTTTTCAAAACGGTAATTTTCTTCAATCGTTTCGAGCCTGGAAAGATAAAGAAGCTCTCCTATAAGAGATGCCATTCTCTTGGATTCATCAAGGATAATATCTACAGCCGTTTCCTTATCGACAACATCATATTTTATGCCTTCGGCATAACTTTGAATAGACATAAGGGGTGTCCTGAATTCATGAGATACATTCTGCAAAAAGGTCTTCTGCGCTTTATCGTAGGTTTTAAGCTTTTCAGACATAATATTAATGCCGTTANNAGCTCTTCATAAACGGCGATTTGTACTTTATTGCCAAAATTCCTCTCGGATACCTCCTTAATATGGCTTGTCAAGGAAGCAAAGGGTTTTGAAAGTTTTTTAGACAAATTTGAGGATAGCAGCATAGCGATAATGGAAATAAAGAAAAGAATAATAAAAAGGATGCCGTTTATTTGATACTGAAGCTGATTAACCTTTTGAAGGCTTGAAAATATGATAATCCAGCCGAGATCGGCACTGTTTGTTTCAGATAAAGGCCTTACCACGGCAATGTAATCTGTTCCCGAAATATTAAGCTTAAGATACTCTTTATCGCTGAAGCCTTCAGACGAATCCTTGATTTTTTCAAGAATATGGCGGCTTAAATCTTCATTGTCGTAATCATCTGTTATAGGAGAGGGGATTAAATTCTTTTCCTTATCCAGAAGAATATAATCCGCATTGGTTATAGAAAGCGGCTCATTAAGGGAACGGTTTAATGACAGATAATAGCGGAAAATAATATCCGATTCATCATCTTCATTGGCTGAATTCTTCCTTTCTGCGTTTCCTTTGGATACGGACTTATCATCGCTGGAATCATTTGCTGAATCCGGCGGCCTTTTAAATTCCGGAAATTGAGAAGGTCTTTGGTGGAGCGCCGTATTAACTGTCCGTATGGTTATTTTATCAAGCTGGGAAATAACATCTCTTTCCATATACATGCCCACTACAATATTAAAGGTTATGGAGACCAGTACAATCAGCATAGAAATCATAATAAGATTATATTTAAATATTCTCCATCTAATTGTATGTCTTTTCATAATTTTTCCTTGCTTACAAGCTTAAATCCGTATCCCCAAACAGTCTCAATTTTTAAAAGAGAACCTGCATAATCCAATTTTTTTCTAAGACGTTTTACAGTGTCATCCGTTGCCCTTGTTTCCACCTCTGCTTCAAAGCCCCAAACCTTATCTAAAAGCTCAGCTCTGCTTACAGAACGGTTTCTGTTTTCCGCAAGATAAAAAAGCAGCGAAAATTCCATAGCCGTAAGAGCGATATTCTTACCTTCTATTGTAGCAAGTTTATTATCTGCATCCAGTATAATATCCGATAATTCAATTTTGTTTTTTAAATCTGTTCCGGTTCTGTCAAGCTCTATTCTTCTGAATATGCTTTTAATTCTAGCTAAAAGCTCCATAGGGCTGAAAGGCTTCGTCATGTAATCGTCACTGCCCAATGTAAGTCCGGCTATTTTATCGGGTTCTGTATCCTTAGCCGACACGATAATAATGGGGATAATGCTTTTTTGTCTTATGGCTGCGCATACGGAATATCCGTCCATCTCCGGCATCATGATATCGATGATAACCATCTCCGGTTCCTTCAGGTCAAAGGCCTCCAAAAGAGCGCGTCCATTATTGAAGGCCTCAACCTCATAACCCTCCTTAAGAAGAAAAGACTTTATTATATTGCATATATTTACTTCATCATCGGCGATATAAATTAATTTTTTACTCATTTTGATAAATTCACCTCTAATGGAATAGTATCACAAACATAGGCTTAAATCTATTTTTAATTATCTTTGCCTTATTTTTGCCACAGTTTTGCGGAGATTTTTATAAAAGTGAAATTATATAATTTGCTCATGGCAATTACTGAATCAAATTTAAATTTATTGAAATTTTTAAGCACAGGATTTAAATATTTTTCGGGAGATTTCCTCTGATAAATTGATTTAGTATAGCAATAAATAAAGCAAAAAAGGGGTAATGACTATGAAATCAAAAAGTATAATAAAAAATGTATTTGCACTTGTTCTGACAACTGCCCTGTCAGTAAACGGAGTATCGGTTATTTTTGCAGAAGAGAAAGCGGAAGAGGAAAGCAGTAAAAAAGTTATACATCAGCGAATTAATCATGAAGACATCTCTGCCATATATCAATCAGCGCTTTATAATCTGGTTGAAAACGGGTCAATTACTCAAGAGCAGGCGGATGCAATTGCTTCTTCAATATCTGAAAGAGGGGAAGAGCATAAAAGCCATTTTGCAGGCCTTATGTCCGCAGGAACAATCACCCAAGCTCAGGCAGATGCAATTAATGAGGCTATGAAAGATACCGGGCAATCCAACCAAAGCTTAAGTGAAATAGCAACAAATCTTATATCCGCAGGAACAATCACTCAGGAACAGGCAGATGCAATTAACAGCGCTATGACCTCAGCGGAAGCAAAAGGAGAAAGAGGCAAAATGCCTAATCACAATGAAAAGAGTGAGACCTTTGAACGTAAAGGCCCCTTCGAAGGTCTTGTAAGCTCAGGAACAATTACTCAAGAGCAGGCGAATGCAATTAATGACGCCATGAAAGAATCTGGAGAAGCTAAGCAAAGCTTAAGTGATATAGCAACAAATCTTGTATCCAAAGGGGTAATCACTCAGGAGCAGGCGGATGCAGTTAACAGCGCTATGCCTTTAATGAAAGAAAAGGGAGCAAAGGGTGAAATGCCTAAGGGCAGCGAAAATGGCGAGACCTTTGAACGTAAAGGCCCCTTCGAAGGGCTTGTAAGCTCAGGAACAATTACTCAAGCACAGGCAGATATGGTTCTTAATGCCGTAAAGACAGCACTGGAAGCCGCAAATACGGATTTAAAATAATTTGTTAGACGGCTTTAATTATAAATATTGTGGAGGAACTGCAAATGAAAAAAAGCTTTATGCGAAGTATAACATTTTTTCTGTCTTTAATGATGTCTTTCGTTTCCATTCCTACAGTTTCCTATGCTTACAGCGAAGCGGATGCCATTTATTATGATGTAGATATAGATGATTATATTGAATTTGACGAAGATGATTTTAACGATGTATGCCTTGATTTAATGGATACGGAGCTTGACTATATTGTGTTTGAGCTGCCTGATTGGGACGAAGGAATTCTTTATTACGATTATAACGGCGATGATGAAGAGGAAATATCCTCTTATGACGAATTCTATTATGATGAAGAACCTTCCATATCCGATATCTCCTTTGTACCTGATGAAGATTGCCCAAGTGAGATAACAATCAGTTATGAAGGCGTAGACTTAGACGGAAATTATTTTTACGGAGACATCATTATAGAGGTTTCCGGTTCAAGCAGCGATACCGATACGTATATTGAATATTCGGTCTATGTAGATGACACAGTAACCTTTGATGAAGACGATTTTAACGATTACTGCCAAGAGGAAAACAATGAAGATCTCGATTATGTAAAATTTACTTTGCCGTCTTCCTCAAAAGGCATTCTTTATTATGATTACGACGGGGATGATGAGGAAGAGATTTCGTCATCGGATAAGTTTTATTATGACGGGGAGCCTTCCATATCTGATATTACCTTTGTACCCGATGAAGATTGCCCAAGTGAGATAACGATCAGCTATGAGGGCGTAGATGTAGAGGGAGATTACTTTTACGGAGACATCATTATAGAGGTTTCCGGCACAAGCAGCAATACCGATACGTATATTGAATATTCAGCATATGAAAGCGGTACAGTAATTTTTGACGAAGACGATTTTAATGATTATTGCCAGGAGGAGAACAATGAAGACGTTGATTATATAAAATTCACCCTGCCGTCTTCCTCAAAAGGCATTCTTTATTATGATTACGATGGGGACGATGAGGAAAAGATTTCATCGACAGATAAGTTTTATTATGGCGGAGAGCCTTCCATATCCGATATTACTTTTGTGCCCGATGAAGATTTTACCGGAGATTGTGAAATAAGCTTCAGTGGTTATGATGAAGACGGAGACTCCATTCAGGGGACAGTTTTAATATCAATTAAGAAAAACACACAATCTTATTCCGCCGATACCATAAGCTTTACAGGATATGCAGGGTATAAAATTTCTTTTATCAGCAGTTATTTCAATGATAAATGTAAAAGCCTTACAGGAAGTACATTGGATTATGTGCATTTTACTGTGCCCGATGCTTCAGAAGGAACCTTATATTACGGCTATGCATCGGAAAATAGCTATTCTTCCTTAGTGACTGAAGACACAGATTATTATTATACAGAGACATTTCCCTATCTGAGTGACGTTTCCTTTGTAAGTGCCTCTGGAAATACATCGGGAACATCCGGTATATCTTACACAGGCTACGGGATAGACGGTTCCTCCTTTACAGGAAGCATAAGCATTACCTATACTGCTTTAAGCGGATTTACAAATATTACATATGAAAGCAAAAGTTCGCAGTACTTTAAAGATGTAGGAGAATCTTATTCCTGGGCCGCAAATTATATTGATACCCTTTATGAAAACGGTATAGTATCCGGTGAAGTTTCTTCCGACGGAACAAGAATGTTTAAGCCTTCAAACAGCATAACAAGAGGAGATTTCCTGCTAATGCTTTCCAAGGCATTTAATTTAGAAATTACAGAAACATCAGATAATTTTTCCGATGTTTCTGAGGGCTCCTATTATTATAATGCCATAGCAGCCGCCAAGGCATTAGGTATAGCCCAAGGCTACAACAATAATTTTTATCCTCAGGCTGCTATTACACGAGAAGATGCTATGGTTCTAGCGCTTCGGGCAATGGAGCTTACAGGAATGCAGGTAACGGCAGGTAGCTTGACAGAGCTTGCAGTCTATACTGATTACGGCTTAATTTCAGGCTATGCCCAGGAAGCTATCGCAAGCTTAGTAAAAGACGGAATCATAACCGGAAGCAACAATAACATTAATCCTAAAAATAATATTACCCGTGCAGAAGCTGCAGTGATATTTCATAAAATTAAATATTAGCACAAAAAGATTGAAGCCGGCGGTTAAACAGCCTCGGCTTCAATCTTTTTTAAATTTAGTCTTTTCTGTCTTATCCAATCTTGATTGCCTTAATCTATATTAACGAAGGTTTTGGAATGGTTTTATTTTTCTTTTTTGTTTTACTTTTTTTCCCTTTGGTTCCTTATAGTAAATTTAAAGCTAACCAGTAGCAAAACCGTATATTTACATAGGCTCAGAATGCACTGTTTCCAAAGAAAATCCATATTTTTATACGAAACGAACTTGAAAAAGGATACAGATGTAAGCCTGTAAACCTTTTTTAAGTGAGCGTTTTCTTGTGGTTATCAAACTTGTTTTTGGTTTGGTAATTCACTGCTATTTTGATGTGGTTATGTAATATTTGTTTCATATTTCTTTTCGGGTTTTTGCTTATGATTGTATTGTTATAATATGGAATTATATAAATAGATTTATTATAAAATTTCATTTAATATCTCCAAGGCGCTGAGGACATAGTGAGGGCATTTTTCTTCGATAATCCTTATTTTTACTGCTTTTTCAAATTCACCCTTTTTGGAAAAATCATAGCCGGTTAGTTCACGGCAAATAAGGCTTTTATGCTTATTTAAAAATTCGGTGTGGAAGCGCTCAACCTTTTTTCTAAGAATCTCCTTGGAGGAAAAGTCTTCTTGCCTGCCATTTCCGTACTTTATGCCAAGAGCCATAAGAGCCCCCGTAACTGCGCCGCAGGTATCCCCTATTCCCATGCCGCCGCCAAAAGCAGAGGCTATTTTTGCACATTCAAAAGAACTGCATCTTATTTTTTCAGCCATTTCCATTAAAACTATTTGAGAACAGTCCATTCCCTTGGAAAACAGGGTATTGATTTCATTTTTATCCATTTTATTGCTCCTTGTTAAGGTTTGAAACTAAATTTAAAGCCCTAGTTTTTAAACTTGTTTGCATTATTTATTCTGTTTAAAAAGCTTCTTTCGGAGAAAGAGCCGTCAATTAGTTCAAGAATATGAAAAGCTTCTTTATGTCCCTCTCTGAACGCCTCTACACAGGATTCACAGTATGTAATAATAGGAAGGTTATTGGCATCCTTTATACGGTTTTGAAGCATTTTTTTAGAAGTTTCGGGTTCCGTAAGAAAAATCATATTCTTTCTTCCGCAACATTGGGCTTTTTCTTTACAATGTGTGAACTCTTGAAAATCTATTTCAAAATAACTTAAAATTTGCCTTATGGCTTCATGAGAGGCTTTGTCTTCTCTTGAGGCGCAAGGGTCATGAAGGATATAAGTATCTTTAAATATTTTATCCTTTTTATCATCTGCTCTTAAATTTTCAGCGATAACAGGCCATGCCGGAATAACGTTGATATTATATTTATTTTCGAGGGTAAGCTTGCAATTAGGGCATAAGGTATAAATTGTATTTATCCCGTATTCTTTAAAATATCTTGAAAGCAAGATGTTTTTTTTATCCTTATCCTTTTCACTTCCTACTGCGAAGGTGGGCTTTCCGCAGCAAAAGCTTGAGAATCCCAGCTGGGGAACAGAGCGTTTTAATATATTATAAGCATTTCCAATGAATGCACTGTCAAGTTTCAATGCGGCGCAGCCAGGCCAGAATACAGAAGGGCCTTTGGTACTTTTAGTCATTAAAGGAGAAAAGGATAAAGCCTGATTCCATTTTACAACTAAATTTCCATGGCTCATTGTTTTTCCTCTTTACTATGTTTATTGTTATATATAGCCTTTAACAAAAAGGCGGCGGCACTTAAAGCGAAAAGGATTAAAAGCCCTGTCACAAAAAGGCGGGCGCCTCCTGTAAGCATTCCGCCAACGTAAGAATAAATAATGGTAGCCGGAAGCTGGCCTATCCCTGTTGCTATAAAAAAGGGCCAGAAGTTCATGCTCGTAAGGCCTGCTGCATAGCTTACGATATCAAAGGATACAAATGGAAGGAGCCTGCATATAAGAACGGTGTTTTTGCCGTATCTTTCAAAAAATACATCTATTTGCTCTAAAGCAAGTTTATTTGTAAGTTTAAGAACAGCGTCTCTTCCTAAAATTTTAGCTATAAAAAAACAAAGGGCAGCTCCTGCCATGGCGCTTGTCCAAGAAAGGATAGCTCCTTGCCACCAGCCGAAAACCGATGCATTGGCAAAAGTTATTAAAAAAGCAGGGATTGGTGCCGCAATAGACTGCAAAATCATAAGAAGGAAAGAAATCAGCGCCGCCCAAGGTCCAAATGAGCGTATGTAAGTAATAACCGAATCCACGTCCATAGAAGAAAGAAGCGAGAATATGTGATTTAAGGTTTCATTTACGGTCGGAACAAAAAAATACGCCAATATAAAAATTAATATAATCCCGAGAAGCAGTATTTTTTTTCTTCCTTTAAAACTTTTCATAGAAAAGCCTCCCTTAATTTAAGTTTCTAAAATGCAATTAATTAAAATATGTTTTGCAGAAGGAAAGAACTTTATTAAGATAAATCGATATTTGAATCAATGGGCGTAAAGCCATGGTATTTTATGCCAGTGTATATTAAATTGGTAAATTTATCAAAGAAATCATTCTTTGAGATTTGTAAGAATATAATTAAAATTTAACGCCAATTGTAGTATAACATGATAAAATCAATAGTCAATGTTTAGCATTATTAGTCTATATTATATAAACTCAGATATAATATCATTTATTTTAATAGCTTGTTTTATTGTTTTTATAGATGTCATATGTTAAAATTTCATTTAGACGGAACATATTTCCGACTATGAAAAATAATAAAGACAAGCTTATTTCTATAAGGTTTTGCATATGGGCATCTTAAATTTCTGCTTAGATACTTGGTATCAAAGCGTTTTTTTATGATTTTTTAGAGGGACGAATGCTTAGGAGATAATTGTAATTATATTTTTCCGGCGGAAATTTTCCAGTCAAAACATAAAATATAATTTTATATTTAAATGGAGGTTTTCTTAATTATGAGAAACAAACTTTTATTAATTGCAAGTATTTTTATTTTCAGTGCATTTATAATGGCCGGCTGCGGAAGTGACAGTAAAAAAGAAGCAGCACAAGGTGAGACAATAGAGTATCAGTATATTCAGGCCGAGGATTTAAAAAAGGATATTGATGAAGGCGGAGACGGATACATAATCTTAGATGTAAGAAAAAAGGAAGATTATGATTCATCCCATATAAAAGGAGCTTTCTCAGGTGATGTTGATTCCATAGTAAGCGCTGAAGATAAAGAATTAGCTACAAATAATCTTAAGGCAGCACTTAAAGAAGCTACAGGAAGCGAAGAAGGAAACAAGGACAGCAAA
>DMJQ01000175.1:4682-9221 GCA_003457065.1 Clostridiales bacterium | reverse complement strand
ACAATTTCCTCCATGACGAAGTACGCCGACACGGGATATCCGGGAATTCCGATTACAGGTTTACTTTTTACGATCCCCATAATAACCGGCTTCCCAGGTTTTATCGCCACACCGTGTATTACAATCTCCCCGATCTCGCTGATAACAGATGATGTAAAATCTTCGCGTCCCGCCGATGAACCCGCATTTATTAATACCACATCATTTTCTTCACTTGCCTTTAATACAGTCTTTTTTATAAGTTCATAATCATCTTTTACTATGTTGTACCGCCTGGGTATTCCTCCCCATTCGCTTACCTGTGCGGAGAATGTCCTTGAATTGAAGTCAATAATATCCCCGACTTTCAACTCAGTTCCGGGCTCCACCAGTTCGGTCCCGGTAGGGATAATTCCTACTGCAGGCTTTTTGCAGGCTTCAACTTTGTTGATGCCTCCGGCTATCAATGCTCCTATGTCAACAGGCCTCAATTTATGTTTTGATGGGACTATGAGCTGATTCTCTGTGATGTCCTCGCCTAAGAGCCTGATATTCTGCCACGGAACAGCACTTTTAATAATTTTCACATGTGTGCCATCAACCTTTATTAGATCCTCAACCATAATGACACAGTCAAATTCCCTGGGTATGGGATCTCCGGTGTCAACCTCAGCATAATCAATGCCCTCTGTCAGTACAACATGGTTTCTTTCCGAAGCATTAAAGGTTTTTTCGCTTTTGGCGGCAATGCCGTCCATTGCCGACGAATTGTAGTGCGGAGATGACAGGACCGCAAACACAGACTTTGACGTAACTCTCCCGTTGGCATCCCAAGTGTTGATGGTTTCCGTTTTTGCATTTAACGGCCCAAGCCTGTTCAAGTATATTTTCAGAGCCTCTTCAAGTTCATAATTGGATAAATAAACATTTTGCATTTTATCACCTCTTAAAACTTATACACCTCTACAACCTGTCCTTCTTTCAGTCCTTCTTCATTTCTTTCTATTCTTATATATCCCCATGCCTGTGAAAATCCCGTAATAAGGCCGGATTTTCCGAATACGGGTGAAGCAGTTAGATCCGAGCCCTCTTCTTCTATGATAACCGGAAGAAATTCTTCTCTTCCCTTTGCCTTATGGTAATTTATTTTAAATCTGCAGGTTACTGGATATGACTTATCCGTATGCCCCGTAATTTTATCGATATAATATTTAACCATTAACTGAAATATGACGGCACAAGCAAGAGGATGCCCCGGAAGCCCGAATATTATTTTTCCTTTTGATTTTCCCATAATCGTCGGCTTTCCCGGTTTTACGGAAACTCCGTGAACCAGAAGTTCTCCGTCTTCCAGACCTTTGATCACATTTACGGTGTTGTCTTTCTTGCCTACCGAGCTCCCGCCCGAAACAAGGACTATATGACATTCCGACACTGCCTTTTCAACGGCATCTTTAAGCAGTTCATATTCATCTTTTATGATTCCGTATCTGACGGGTATGCACCCGCCGTCTTTTGCAAGAGAGCTGAGCAGATATGTATTTATATCCCTTATTTGTCCCGGAAATATTTTTTCTGACGGATGCACCAACTCATCCCCCGTCGAGATTATACCGATTTTAGGTTTCCGACACACCAGAACCTCATAAAATCCGAGGCTTGATAAGACACCTATTTCATATGCTCTCAGCCTTGTCCCTTTTTTTATTACCACTTTGCCTTTCTTTATGTCTTCGCCTATTTCAACGACATTTTCGCCGGGTGACGGCGATTTTGATACCAGAATTGTGGCATCATCTAATTTTTCGGCATACTCAAGCATTATTACAGAGTCTGCTCCCTTCGGAAGCATGCCGCCGGTGGGAACATAGTAGCACTGCCCGGGAGCAGTAATTTCGCCATGTGTTTCCTGCCCCATTAAGATTTCACCCTTTAAATCAAGAATTGACTGCACCGATTCACTTGCGCCAAATACGTCTCTCGAATAAACAGCATATCCGTCAACCGTCGACCTTCTGAAATCTGGAACATTTCCTTTTGCGGTAACATCGTTTTTTAATATTCTTCCCGTGGCTTCTGTAAGGGTAACACTTTCGCCTTCAATCTCAAGGCTAAAATTGTCATCTATTAGTTTTGAAGTGTCCTTCACCGTCAATACATTAAACAAATCCATACTACCTCCTTATCTGGCGCACTCTCCTCCCGTGCCTGTAAGTATTTCAATTCCGTGAGGAAGAGCAGGAAGCACAAAATTCAGATTTTCAACCGCTCCTTTGGGACTTNNGATTAATAATTAATGTATTATCTCTTATGCCGGCTGTCGCTCTTGAGAGCATTGCCTTGGGAGTTATGCCAAGGGACATCTGCCTCATAGCTTCGGGTATGCCCGGAGTTTGTTTTTTAATAACCTTCATGGTTGCTTCGGGAGTAATATCTCGTTTGGAAAAGCCCGTCCCGCCGTTAGTGAGAATTAAATCCAGCTTGAGTTCGTCGCACATATAAATTAATTCTTCACAAATCTGATCCATTTCATCCGGTATCACTTTATAATATTCAACCTCATAAATGTTTTCATCAAGGTTCTCCTTTATTGCCGGACCTGTTCCGTCAACTCTCTCTCCCTTTGAACCCTTGTCGCTTATTGTTAAAATTCCAGTCTTTATCATATGAACCTCCATGCTTTTTCAAAATATAACCGAGGCAATATCGCAGGTTATACCGCCAGTGAAAAAATTAACATAATAAAAAGCAATAAAACTGACAGTTTATTTATTTACGTTTTCATAAAAAAAAATCCTCTGCAATAATATACGAAAAGAGCTCTGTACCGGACTCTCCTTTCCAACGGGAATCCGACCGTTTCGGTCAAACCCTGAAAGACTTATTGTCCGCAGCTTTGCTGAGGATTAATGAATGAATTATGTCCTCATATGTATGGCGAATCCAATCAACTGTTCAGATTCTCCGCTCAGCTGTAAGTATATGCAATTGCTGACGTAATTACTTCCGTTGTTATAAGCTCGGAGAAATATATTTTTATACCTTTAATTGTAAATGTTAATCGGTAACTTGTCAATCAAATAAATGCAAAAACATATTAACCGCATAATTTTTGTGCTGTAAGATTTTTATATGACTTACACATATAAAAAGACTGCTCGTATAGAACAGTCCTTTGAAAGAGGAATATGAAAAAGTTTTTACTATATTAATTTATCCAGAGCCTGTTTTAAGTCGTCAATAATATCGTCGGCATCTTCCAGACCTACCGATAATCTTACCATTCCTTCCGAGATACCGGAAAATATTCTTTCTTCAGGAGTGTATGTGGAATGAGTCATCGATGCCGGATGCTGTATCAGTGTTTCCGTATCGCCGAGACTCACAGCCAGTGAGCAGAGCTGCAGTGTATTCATGAGTTTTCTGCCTGATTCAAGCCCTCCCTTTACTTCAAAAGCAATCATGGCTCCCGGCAAAGACATTTGCTTTTTCGCCAGTTCATACTGCGGAAAACTTTTTAACCCCGGATATGCAATGCTCTCAACCGCAGGGTGAGACTCAAGAAATTCGGCAACCTTCTGAGCATTTGAACAATGCTTTTCCATTCTTATTTCCAGAGTCTTCATGCCTCTGTTGATTAAATATGCATCAAACGGGCTCAGTACCGAGCCTGTCATATCCTTTATACCCACCAATCTTACCTGATTTATGAAAGCCCGCTTGCCCACCGCAAAACCTGCAATAACATCACCATGGCCGTTTAAGTACTTGGTTGCCGAATGTATTACCACATCTGCACCCAAATCGAGAGGTCTCTGAATGTAAGGCGTGCAGTAANNGTGCCGTCCATAAAACCGATGCCACAGCTCCCATTCCCGAAGACATGGAAACTGCCGCTTCGGCATTTTCCAGGCTGGCAAGTTTTTCTTCAACCTGTGTGCATGTGGGATTACCAAGCCTTGAGTAAATATATCCGTCCTCTTCAAGTGCAAATCTTCTTCCGCCCTGCTCAGCGGAATCAAATATAAACGTGGACGTCTGATAAATAGGTGTTGCCAAAGCTCCATATTCATTTTTACTGTACCCTGCATGCACCGCTCTTGTGGCAAACTTCATTTTACTTAACTTTTCCTTATCCATAAACCCTCCTAATGACTAATAATCAGAAATGTTTTTCATATTGATTTTATATTTTTTCATCCTGTTAATAAGCAGCGTATGTGTCACATCAAGGCTCCTTGCTGCCTCTCTGATACTTTTGCTTGATTTCAGGCTTTCAATGATTTTCTTTTTCTCAAGATTATCCATATATTCTTTCAGGGATGCGCCTTCAGTTCCTTCATCCGGCACTATGTCGTAATTGACAAATATGTCCCTGGGCATTATTTCTTTTGATGTTGAAAGCGCGACAGCTCTTTCCAGCACATTCTGAAACTCTCTCACATTGCCCGGCCAGTTGTAATTTATGAGTTTACGCATGGCATCCTTGTCAATTCCCGTTATCGCCTTAAAATATCTTTTGGCATGGATGGCTGCATAATGTTCATACAGTATTGGCAA
>DMJQ01000175.1:0-4648 GCA_003457065.1 Clostridiales bacterium | reverse complement strand
ACAGTTAATCGCAATAAAAGGTTTCGTTCTCCTTTTACTTTCATTGTGGATCGCACGTGCAAAAAGCTCTTTTCCCGTACCGCTTTCACCTGTTATAAGAACAGGTGAATCCGATTTTGAATAAAGCTTGCCCTGCTCGATTACTTCAAGCATCTTGTTGCTTTCGGCAATAATATCGTCAAATGTGATTGGANNTACATCCGCATCATAGAAAGACAGCAAATAGCTGCTCAATACGTTTTCCTCATTAAGAACAGGCTGCATTCTGACTTCGTAAAGCTGCTTTCCTATTGTCATTTTTTCCTTAATGATCGTTTTTTTTGCCCTGCTGTTTTTTAAATCCGAAATAAGTTTGCTGCAGTCCAGATACTTATCAATGCTGACTCCCGTAATGTCCCTGCCTTCGGTATTAAAAATTTTATCCGCGGCATAATTGTTAAAATACTTAATGTCCCCATTTCTGCTTACCAGCGTCACACCGTGAGGAATCACATCCAATACGTTTTTCATTTCGGTGTCCTTTTCCTCAAAAGGAAACAGCTCAATTTCCTCCAATGCTGCCCATCCGCTCAGGCCATTAAGTTCTCTTATGATATTTTCCCAAACATCATCCTCCACCGGCATTAATTTTATGTAGGCCACAAATGCATAGACCTCCATCCAAATTAAGCCAACATCATATTTACGCAACACAGACAATGCGTCATAAGTTATGTGCGGTCTATCTTCTACCGCTGTCAATTTTATCTTTCTTGTTTTCATAATGACTCCTTTCTTTTATGTTGCATTAAACGTGCCAACTTACATGCTTGCAATTTCAATACTTAAAAAAACAAAACCATTAAATAACGGAATGATATTGTTCCATTATTCAATGGTTCTGGAATAGTAAAGCTTTCGATGGTTTGTAATTATTCCGTTAGGTTTAATTTTAAACCATAAAGAGCAATTTTTCAAGTCAATCTTCTGAACAAATCTGAATAAATCTGAGCAAATAAAACTCCAAATAAAGTCACGAAATCATTTGTCGTCTGACGCATTGAAGCTTATTTTAAATAGTGTGCCACTTCCTACTTCGCTTTCCACGTCGATAGATGCCGAATGAAGGTCCAGTATATTTTTTACGATGGTGAGGCCTATGCCGTTTCCCTGTGTTTCATGCCTGCTCTTGTCGGCTCTGTACATCCTTTCAAATACGAACGGCATATCTTCTTTTTTTATTCCGATGCCGCTGTCTTTTATTTCCGCAAATATTTTTTTGCCGTTTCTGTATAAACTAATTGATATTTCTCCGCTGCTGCCAGTAAATTTTATGGCATTGTTTACAAGATTGATAAATACCTGCTTTAATTTATCAGCATCTCCCAATATTAAATAATCAGCATTTTCTTCTTTTGTAAATTGAAGCGAAATATTCTTATTTTCCGCCTCTGCCAGAAAATCTCCGTACAGATTTTCCAGCATGGTAAGAAGGTCTATGGAATGAAAGTTCAGTTTCATGCTTTCTGTTTCAAATTCTTTCAGCCTGTCTAAATTGTTCAGCAATTTTCCGAACCTTACTATTTCATCGTTTAAATGCACAAGCCTTTCTTCGGTAACGGGAAAAACTCCGTCAATCATGGCTTCGAGGTTGTTTTGCAGCATATTAACTCCGCACCGTACGTTTTGCCTTGCCAGTTGTGGACATCTTCGCTGTGCCAATTTTTTCTTTTTCTAACGGCCATAAACCTTTCCATTAACCCATCTTCCGGAATAGTGTCTAACTGCGCCATAATCAATTTACTCCTATTTTTCTATGTCAAAGTTGCATGTCCAGCATATATTATAATGAATTACGTAAGGATGTGTATTTATGTTTGATATAGTAGTTAACGGTGATACTGCCATATATAAGCACAAAGCATATTTTTATGCTATTGGCGGACTTACAGCCTCTGCTGATTAGCATAAGTATTGCATAAGCATGTATAACCATGCAATATCAAAATGCAAAAACACCCTCTTTTCACACAGAAACTGGAAATTTGAAAAATTTCATTAAATTAAAAAATATTTTTCCCTAATTTTACAGGATATCAGCGCTCACTAAATTATGAATATTTAAACAAACGTGGGTCAAAATAAACGGCTACGCTATAACGATAAAAAATTGTCATAGTCAAGCACAATTTAACCGGTTTAGGTGCGCTATAAAAATGTAATATTCAGTTATACTCTCATCCTGCGAGGATGAGATTTCTCCTGCTGCTGAATCCATGCCGTTTTACGGCAGCTGCTTTCAAATCACACAGCTATTTTGCTATCATATTTTCCCTTATTGCTTCCAAATCTGCGTTTTTTACATCATCCACAACAGTTATGACCCCCAGCAGAGTGCTGCCGTTTACGATTCCGTATATTTCCGATTTCTCTGGTGTAAACTCCACTTCATTCACTCCTTTTTTTCCGTCAAACTCCAGTATTGTTTCACCCGTATATCCATCCACAATGGCATACCTACCATCCGGATTGTCAAAATCGGTAAAGTCGAACGCAATAATTGTTGATGTTCCGCCTCCTTCCACCACCGAAACCAAAGGCTTAAATTCATATCCGATGCCTTTCACCGTAAGCATATTATTTTCTGATTTACCTATGAGTATTTCTGTGGGAACCTTGGAAATATCGTCACCGTAAATGCTTGGACTGCTGTAGTCCGCCCCTTCGTCGATAGGTCTTGCACAGCAGCTCGGTCCTGTGGACGGAACCGGAAGCGTTGGGTCCGGAACAGATGTATCTACAGACTCAAGATTATCGACAGCCTTTATTACGCCGTTTATCATGCCCATCCAGCAGCTGAATAAAATATTAAAAATTTAATTATTTCTTTCATAAAATCTTCATATCTGAAGATTATAATAAGGAAACAATTGCGGTGATGAAGATTTGCCGCAAATAATTAAACTGCACTTTACAATTACTGTTAATCTCCTAATATAAAGTATACAAAATAAGACTGCCGTGCGCTGAATGGCAGTCTTATTTTGTATATCGCGTAAACTTTACAGCCTTCATTTATTTCTTGATACGACATTTTTCCACACCTTGTTTTTTAAAATTTAGCATGTATAATATATATTGTTTGAAAAAAATAAAGATGGAGCTTATTATGGATTTTTTGATTTCTGTTGTGATTTTCACCTTATCTCTTATTTTCAGCCTGATTAAAAATATTTCAATTTTAATTCCCCTGATAATAGGCATGATTGCATTTTCGCTTTCAGCTTTGCACAGAGGACACAAAATTAAGAACGTTATAATCATGATTCTTAAAGGCATGAAAAAATCGCTTGCACTCATGCCTATTTTTGCTCTGATCGGAATTATTACGGCTTTATGGAGAGCAAGCGGCACGATCCCATTCCTGGTTTATTACGGCACTAAACTAATGAATCCGGATTACTTTATTTTATTTGCATTTTTATTGTCATGCCTCGTTTCATTTGCCCTTGGTACGAGCTTCGGAACCATAGGTACCATAGGAGTTGTGCTCATAGTGCTGGCAAAAGGCGGCGGAGTCAACACCAGCGCCGCAGCCGGAGCAATCATTTCCGGTTCATTCTTCGGAGACAGATGCTCGCCCGTTTCATCAAGCGCCATTTTGGTAGCTGCTGTTACTGACACTGATTTGTATTCCAACGTAAAAAAGATGATGGTAACGGGAGCTGTACCGTTTGTCGTCACTGTCATAATCTACCTGTTCATGTCCAAAAGCAACCCTGTACAAATTACAGACAGCACACTTCTAAATGACATCTCTTCCATTTTCAGTTTAAGTTACATAACCGTGCTTCCTGCGGTAATAATATTCATTCTTGCGCTTTTGAAAAAAAGCGTAAAAATTTCCTTGTTTTTCAGTATAGCTGCCGCATTTGTAATCTGTCTGTACGTGCAGAAAATGTATTTTTCCGAAGTTATCCTCACAATGATATTCGGATTCACTCTAAAGTCCGGCGGCACGCTTTCCGACATCATATCCGGCGGAGGTTTATTATCAATGCTAAATGTTGCACTCATTGTAGTGATTGCTTCTTCTTATTCCGGAGTTTTCGAAGAAACGGGAATGCTGAACGATATACAGGGACTTCTTAAAAAAATGAGCGAAAAAACAGGCATATATCTGACCACCGCATTTACCAGCCTGGTGACCGGCGCATTTTGCTGCAATCAGACATTGCCTGTTTTATTGACATATCAGTTAATGAATAAAATTTATGACGAAAAAGGCCTTACAAAAGAAGATATTGCCATCGATATAGAAAACACCGTAATACTGACTGCCGAGCTGTTCCCGTGGAGTATTGCAATAGCCGTTCCCCTTGCAACATTGTCGGTCGATGCCGGAAGCATTCTGTATGCGGTTTATTTGTACCTTGTTCCGCTGATAAATATAATAAGACTGCCTGAATTAAAAGTTCTATCTAAAAATCTTTAAGCCGTAATTTATTTCAATGCCTGATCCAAATCATAAATTATGTCATCAATGTGTTCCGTGCCTATGGATAATCTTATTGTGTTGGGTTTGATTCCGCTTCCTGCAAGTTCCTCTTCGGTCATCTGGCTGTGGGTTGTGCTTGCGGGATGTATTACAAGTGATTTTACGTCTGCT
>DMJQ01000202.1 GCA_003457065.1 Clostridiales bacterium | reverse complement strand
GAAAGGAGAATTATTGATGAAAAAAAGGCTCTCTGCTCTTTTTGCTTCAATATTTGTGATTTCGTCCTTAACATTTCCTCCTAACGTATACGCTGCTTCCGAAAATCATCTTACAAAACAGCTTGACGTCATGGACGAGGAAACCATGTATACAGATGTCATCAGCGTTAAAGGCCTTATTTCGGCAGATAATTATGTAAAAGGTGTAAAATATGCTTTCCCCGCTTCAGAGCTTGTAATAGAATTAAAAGACGACCTTCCTGCAAACTCTTCTGTAAAGCTTACCCTCCAACTCGGCGTATGGTTTTTCAGAAGCGTTAACCTAAATGGTGACCAATACGCCAATGAATACTACACCGGAGGAATAGAAGAAAAGCTTCCCACCAACTATAATACCACCGTGGGAGAATTCATCCCTACCTCCAGTACGTCAACAAGCGGCGTATATACAAGGATTGTAACAGCTGCCAATGAAATTCCTTACATTCTTCACATAGGTTCAGATGACTCCGTTGCAACTCTTGTAACTTCAAGAGACGGAAAAGAAGGCGAATCCATAAGAGTGCCTTTAGTAACAAGAGTTCTTCAATATGCAGATATGTATGTAACCATAGAAAGCTATAATGAAATAAGCTCTTCCACCCATAAATTTGCCGAAGCTGTACCTTACAGCGGTGTTTCAGAAGCAGCAAAGAAAATTAAAAAGAGCATAACAGAGGTTAAAACTCCCGTCGAGGGAAAAACAGTATTTCCCATAGATAAAATAACAATTTCTGAAAAAGTAGTAGGCACCATATCCGAAGGGACTTTTGAAATCACTGCTCCCCAGGGGGTTAAGATACTTCCCGATGTTCCTTCAGATCTTATAAAAGAAAATGACTATAAAGCCCTGAATATGACAGTAAACGGCGAAAGCGCCGTTAAACTNNTTTCAGAAAATATCAAATGGACGAAAGATACAAAAAGAAGCGGCTACGGCATAAACGATAAGGACTATACCCTTACTTACCATTACCCTGCCGGTGAGGTAAATTATTCAAGGGTTTTTGTTGAGTTAAAAGGCATTGAAAAATCCAGAAGAGATGAAATCTCAACCCTTACCATAACAGGCCTTAAATTAGTGGCAGACGATACGGTTCCCAAAGGAAATATTAATCTGCAAATTAAAAATTATATGAAAACGAACCTTGAGCCCCAAAGCTTTACCGCAGCAGTAAAAACAGATACAGAATACTATGAAAAGGTTCCTACAGCTCCCGCTNNTTATTCTATAAACGATTTAATAGAGCTTGACGAATTTAAATTGAAACCTTATATTACGGCAGAAAACGGTCTCGTTCAGCCCCAAAAGGAAGTTTCAAGAGCGGAACTTTGCCAAATGCTCTTTGAGCTTTTTGCAGATAAGGATAAATTTTATGTAGGCAATTTTTATGACGTTTCTGCCCAGTATGCCAATGCAGTAAGTTTCTGCGGTTCAAAGGGCTTCGTTTCAGGGTATACTGACGGAACATTCAGACCGAATAAATCCGTTACCCGTGGAGAAATATCCATAATATTAAATAATATTTTAAAGCTGAATGAAGATGTGGAACTTTCCTTATTGGAAAAAGACCATTGGGCCTATGAAGCAATGGCCCAGCTTGTAAACATCGGAGCCATTTCAGGCTATCCCGATAATACTTTAAGACCCGATGCAACCGTTACAAAGGCGGAAGCTGTTTCAATCATAAGCCGTGCCTTCGGCAGAGGAACAACCCATAGGGACGGACCTTATACTTACACAGATATTCCTTCTGACCACTGGGCTTATTCTTATTTAATGAATGCCCTTCAGCCGGCTAAATAATCTCATTTTTGAAACAAAAAGCCTTCCTGATTTTATCAGAAAGGCTTTTTATTTAAAAATCCTTGTAAGAAGCCTTGACAATTTTAGTAATTATGTATATACTAAGCATGTGTCAAAAATGCCGCGGAGTGGAGCAGTCCGGTAGCTCGTNNATTTAAAACCCCAGTAAACATCCGTGTTTACTGGGGTTTTGTTCGTATATTTTTATATTATAATTCTCTGAAACTAGCAATGCAAATTTTTTTACGATTTGATTTAAACCTTCTTATATAAAATTAACTTTTAGAAAGAATAATCAAGATGTCAGGATCATCTATCTGCCAATTGGGAATATAAAGCTTTCCATTATAATACTCCATGCTGCAGATTTTTTCAAAATAATTTTTATACATATTGGCATTTGCTATGGTATTTATAATATTTTTCTTGCTATCAATCATTCTAATTGCATGGTTTTGTGTATCGCCAATATAAATATTATTATCTTCGTCAATAGATAAGGCCCATGGACCATTAAAGAATTTATTTGGATTGCTGCCTAAGGTAGCATTTATTACTTTACCCCATCTCTTGAATATCCTCCTGTTTCATTGCCGCATATGGTCATAACCTTTTTATTTTTTATATCTATCATTCTAATGGCATAGTTTTTGCTGTCCAGAACATAAATATTTTCATTAGCACCTAATCGAATATCGTATATCCAGTTAAATAATGCCTTAGAATAACCTATGGTATCTATTTGAAACCTGGGTATACCTTGTCCTATAGTTTCTAATTAAATTCCTGTTAAAATCGAAGTGAAGCACTTTATAGCCTTGTATGTCATTAACCCGTATAGTAGTATCCTTTTTATCATACACACAGTTTGCAATGTCAATAATATTGGCCTTTTCCTTGTCAATAAGAGGCATAAATTTATTTGTGTCTAAATTCATTCTATAAATAAATTTTTGTCCCGAAATCAGCAAGGAGTTATAATGAAAGGCTTTGTCAGGATATTTAGGCTCTTTTATGTTGATTTGATAGTGAACTGGAGATAACTAGGATTATTTGCGCCGGCAGTCCATTCTACGGTACCATTATAGATACAGCCTATGTAATTTCCTGAGAATTCTGCTAAATAAACATGACCTAAGGGTCATGAAAACCAAATGAAGAGATGCCATTAATTAATTTTTTGTTGCTACGCTCTATTTTTCTGAGAGTCCATTTACTCATAATATCCTCTATTTCTAATTCCTAATTTACTGTAATTAACTTAACATATTGATTATTATTTCTATAGATTTATACTGTAATTTTAATTGTTACAATTAATTCTTATAGCTATTGACTACTTTATCTTTAAATATATTTTCTATGGAATTAATATAAAACATAAAAGAAATATTCTTAATATCAAATTTATTCTGCCAAAACAAAGAATATGGTTTTCATAGTATATTTTAAGATAAAGTATTAGGTATGATTTAATTATAAGTTATTTTAAAACCACATTAAATTAATAAATATAAGATTATTTTTAATGATATACAGTCTATAGTTATCACATAATGATAAAGCAATCTCTTTTGCTCGTAAATGCGGTTGCTCTGATACAGAAAGCATTCGGTAATGTTATTACATGATCTCACCATCTGAATACCACCCGCCGCCTGCTCTATTCTCTTCATTAATGCCTGATGTCAACTATATTCTTAACTTATATTTATGACCGCAACAGGCGGTGTTATCAGCGGATGCCAGATGACTGGATAGAGAAGAACGTATGGATACTGAAACTTGGCGAATTAGTGAAAGAGTGATATTCCGTAAAATTTCAAATTGTAGAACGGTATGTAACCAATTTATTAAAAATTGAGTTAAAAGAATAAGAAATTAACCGAGTCAACCGTCTTGTCAAAACTTCCGGATTTAAGGTGGGTTTACCTGGATGAATAATATTGCCATTCTCCCAGGCATTGCAAAAGAAGAAATAATTGCTCTTCGTTTTTGGGATAAGAAAGAGAATCTGATACTGTTGGGTGAAGTTGGATTATATAAATCGCATCTGGAATTGCTCTGTCTTTATGGCTTACCAGCACGGTATGCATACCGCTCCTTTACTGCCGCTTCACTGGCAAATATCCTGTTGGAACGAAACAACAAAAACGTATGCTCAAAAGCTTTCTTATAATGCTGAATAAAGTTGAATTTATTTAAATTCACGGTTATAGATGAAATGGGCTTTGTGTCTTACATAAAGATGCTGAGGGGTTGCTTTTCAGATAGTATTGGATTGTTACAAGCGTAAAAGCCTGATAATCACTTTAAATTTAAAGTTTAGCCAATGGAATACTGCTTTTGGAAATAATCGGCTAACTGCAACTTTGGTAGAAAGGTTAATACATCATTCGTATATTCTTGTGTTCACAAGTGAAAGCCTTAACCTCTTATAACTATGAAAAGTCTGTTAAAAAATAGGAACTAGAAAAGTAGCAATTCACCAAAGCATCATGTGAATTACTACTTTTTTACGTTCATTATATTTATAACTATGGGGTAAGCTTAATGACAGGGTTTAATATTACCACGCGGTTTGGCTTACTGTGACAAATATAGATACTATGTAATAAATATAACTTCAAAAAGTCATGATAATCCAGTATATACTTTTTATCTGACAGATTTTAGTCGAATATTTATATCAAGAAAACTAACCAGTGAAAGGAGTGCTTTATGCCTGATGTGAATTAGTGATATAGATAATAACCATCATTAAATAATATCAGAGTTGCGTGTGTGGCAATACTACGTATTTTGTATATACTGTCTGGTTAATCCCAATAAATATTAAATTAATACCAATCGCCTGTATTTTCAAAATTTTCCAGTACTGATATATATATTTCGCTTATAGGATTTTGGGTAATAGGCAGTTATTGCTGCCGGAGAAATTCTTATATCATTTTTTATGTGAATCAGGTCTTTTCTTCTCATGTTATTAAAGGATTTATAGATAAAATAACGAAATTATTCTCCTATCAAAACGGTAGTTTTACTAGTTATAAAATCAATCTCTGATAGATTAATTCCACTATCGGTAATAAGATAGTCAATGTCAGACCATTTGCCGCAATGGAATAACCCCTGTCGTTTAAGCTTACTGCTGTCGGATACGACAATGGTTTTATTGCTATGTTCGAGCATGGCGTGTTTAACCTGGGCTTCCTCGTACGAAAGTGTGCTGGGGCCTTTATCATCAAGACTATCGGTGCCGATAAAGGTTAGGTCAACCGTAAGCGTCTTTATAATATCTGTAGCCCAGGCGCCTGTAACCGCTCTGCNNCAAGGCATAAAATATTATTTGATGTGTTTGCCAGTACCTGGGCGATAATCAATGAATTTGTGATAACAGTAATATTTTCTTTTAAAGTCAGCAGTTTTGCTATATGAAATGTGGTACTGCCTCCGTCCATCATAATTATTGCGTTATCTGGTATCAATTCCAAAGCCTTGATTGCAATCTGTGCTTTTGGCTCTACATTTTCACTTTCTTTAATTGATATCGGGCGCTCTAAAAAAGAACTGGCAGATACGGCACCGCCATGACTTTTTTTGACAATACCTTGCTCTTCTAGAAATATCAGATCTTTCCGTATGGTTTCTGTTGTGACATGAAAGTGTTTTGCAATATCACTTACTTTAGCACTGCCTTCACTCACAATAATTTGTGCAAGTTTATTTCTTCTTTCAGCGGTTATGGATTTTGATTTCATACAATACCTTCCTTAATTTACTCTTAATACTAAAATAACATATGAAAGCCAAAACGTCAAAGTGATTGGTATAAGTTGCGATAAACCGATAGAATAACTGCCTTTGCTTTGACTTCGGATTATTGTAATGCTATACTTATTTTAAATAACTAGTCTGTTTCTTCTGTAGGACCCGTCTTTTTTCATGCTGGATTGATCTGATAAAGCTATGTAAGAAGGGATGGTTTACATGCCTCAAAATAAAGTTAAACTATCAAAAAACGCCCGTCAAGTAATGGATTTTCTATTTACAAACCAAAGCCACGCTTCTGTATCCAAAATGGAGAAGCAACTTAAAATTTCCCGTCGTTCTGTTTACTATGCAATAAATAATATTGATGAATATCTATTATCAATGAAACTCAGACCATTACAAACCGATAAAAACGGCTATTTTATTCCAGAAGCTCAGAAAGAAAAATTACTGGGGAAAATGGGGCCTGTAAACATTGTTTTGGATCCTAAAGTACGCAATTACTATCTTATATGCTGTATTGTTTATCCCCGAGAGCCTATTTATTTAACTACATTAACCGATTTGCTCGGAATGTCGCGGAATACAATTATAAATGATTTAGCTGAGGTTAAACAGGTATTGGAAAAATCCGGACTTAGCTTTTTGTTCAGCAAAAAGGCAGGTTATTCTTTTCAGGGAGAGGAATTTCGAAAGCGGTCAGTGTTATTGCATTATACTTCATTGCTGCTGAAGTGCATTAATTACAGAAACTTGCCCCTATACAAAATATNNGTAGGCTTAAGATAGTATTAAAGCAGCTTGGAATTATAATTACTGAAGAGCGTCAAATAGCTATGGCCTGCCTGATATATGTGTTGGTCCATAATGAGGAAGATAGCTATGATTTTAATGTAATGGATTTAAAAACCCTGTATGCTTCTAAAGAGTTCAAGCTGATAAAAGACAATTTTACAGAATTAAAAGAGCATCAAATGTTGTATTTGACGATACATTTGTTAGGTTTTCGGGAAAACAGGGATTTTCTTCAGGATACGGAGGGTATTAGCAAACAGCAGGATATAAAAACATTGACCTTGTCCAGGGAGCTGGTAAATACTTTTGAGAGAATTGCCTGTATACAATTCAATGAAAAGGAAAATTTGGTAAATTCCATTTATCTGCATTTAAAACTGTCTTTATATATTTATTNNAGAACTATCAGGATTTATTTAAAATTACGGCTTATTGTTGTAAATATCATCAAGAACAATTCCCATTCCCGCTTTTTGAAGAGGAAATCGCTTATCTGAGTATGCATTTCGGTTCCTCCCTGAATAAAGGAGTATTACAGCAAAAACGGTTTAATGCTTTGATTGTCTGCCCCAACGGAAAAACCACATCGGCACTTTTGCAAAATGAGATTGATACTTATTTTGAGCAAATACGAATTCTGGCGGCAGTACCGATAGAACAAATTGATAATTATGATAATGTTGACTTTGTAATTGCAACAGTAAAATTTGAGAGCCGCCATCCGGTTGTACTGGTAAATCCCATATTAACACCGGAAGACAGGTCCCAAATTGCTTCTTTTCTGATGACCTCTCCTTTTGCGTATAGAGTCAATCAGAGACAGTACAATAAGATATTATCAGTTATTGGAAAACATGTGAATCAGGAAACTTTGGTTAAAATACGCAATGAACTCTATGAGATGATGAATATGGGAGAGTCACTTTTACATATTGAAGAAAATAAAGTAGCAGGCATTGTGGAAATGTTCGAGACCTTCGGTATTCGTTTCGATGAAACGGCAGGTATGGACTGGCGGAAGGCTATACACAATGCTTCCAGTATATTAGTAGATGAAAAGTACATAACGAATGGCTATGTG
The DNA here is from genome assembly GCA_003457065.1 of Clostridiales bacterium. Classification (GTDB taxonomy): domain Bacteria; phylum Bacillota; class Clostridia; order Tissierellales; family Sedimentibacteraceae; genus Sedimentibacter. The sequence goes on along the minus strand of DMJQ01000202.1, from coordinate 1,124 downwards.
ACAAAAATGATTAATTTGGTGGAGCAGCATGGACCTTATATCGTTGTTAATGAAAGGATGGCCATTGCCCATGCCAATCCAGCGGATGGGGTACGGCGGCTTGCTCTAACCTGCACAATATTTCCTAATGGCCTTGATTTTGGAAGATTCAATATACAGTTTCTCTTTGTATTGGCTACGCCAAATCAAAATGACCATCTTTATTTACTGAGGGAGATAGTGCATCTGTATGAAAATCCTCATATATTGGATAAGCTGTTACGTTCGAATTCATTTAATGCCGTTGATATAGTCAGAGAATTTTTTAAAAATCATGAATTCCCCAATTAAAACAAATATATATAATTACAATTTCCAATAAGTACAATTTATTTCACGAAATATGTGCAAATAATAGCAGATAATTATGTATTATTCCTCATAGGTAGATGGTAAGATATTGTTGTAACCGTCATATATGTCAAAAGCTAAAAGGAGAAGGCGTATATGTTTATCATTTGTTTGAGAAAGGGGAATTTTGAATGAACATGATTTTGGGTTTTTTGGAACAATTCCTTCAGCAAGGCTCTTTGATGGTAGGGTTAATGGCTTTTATTGGACTGGCGATTCAGAAAAAACCGGTATCTGACATTATTAAGGGCACTGTAAAAACAATTGTAGGTNNATAGGTTTTTTGCTAATCGGTGCAGGTGCAGGTGTTGTCATAGGCGGCTTGACGCCGCTGAATGATTTACTGGCTGCTGCTTTTAATGTTACAGGCATTGTACCGATTAATGAAGTAATGTTTGCGGTATCTGTAACTCAGTATGGCACACAGATGGCGGCAATACTTGCGATTGGTTGGATATTGAATTTATTTTTAGCTCGATTCTCAAATTTCAAGAATATTTATTTAACTGGCCATGAGGCTATGTGGATTTCAACGGTTATGGCAATCGCTTTAAACTGGGCTGGATTGCCTTACTGGCAGGTCGTTGTCGGCGGCGGTATGTTCGTAGGTTTATATATGACGGTTGCGCCAAGTATGATTCAAAAATCTGTTGCAAAAGTCAGAGACAATAATGATGTTGGTGTAGCCCATACCGGTACAATTTTTTACTGGGTTGCCGCCGCAATAGCAAAAG
>DMJQ01000157.1 GCA_003457065.1 Clostridiales bacterium | reverse complement strand
TTCCTTTTCCCTTTGATTCGGCAAAAAAATCAATAAATTTATTGTAAATATGTATAAAAAGTTTTTTTGTGACTTATGCAATGTATCCAATTATTCTCGCGCTCTCCTGAAACCCTTGTAAATGCTGGGTTTCCAATTCTTTTCCTGAGTTTTTTCAGCTTGACGCCGATTATAAGAAGTATTATAATTGAACTGAAAATTATGTATAATTTACAAAAAACAGTAATATTTATTATATTTTTTATTAATATAATTCTTATTACTGTGTCTGCTGTTTATAGCTTGGTTCATTACGGCAAAATTCACAAGTATATTTGTTTTGTAAGCTTTCAGCAGCAGAATGGATAAGAGGTAAATTATAAAATTAAAAATCCAGGAGGTTTTAAAAATGGAGAGAGTACGCAATTTTTCTGCTGGCCCGGGAGTAATCCCCGTTCCAGTTCTTGAAACAGCAGCTAAAGAAATGCTTAACTACCGCGGAAGCGGAATGTCAGTAATGGAAATGAGCCATCGTTCAAAGGTTTTTATTGAAATTGCCGAAAACGCAGAAGCTCTTTTAAGAGAAATCATGAACATCCCTTCCAACTACAAAGTTCTCTTCCTTCAAGGCGGAGCATCTACCCAATTCAGCATGGTTCCGCTGAACCTTTTCAGAAACAGCAAGAAATGCGATATGGTAAATACAGGCCAATGGGCTTCCAAGGCGATTAAAGAAGCTAAAAAATTCGGAACAGTAAACGTTGTTGCTTCTTCTGAAGACACAAATTTTGACCGTATTCCTGAAATTGACAGTTCCAAATTCTCAAGCGATGCAGACTACTTCCATATTACAAGCAACAATACCATCTTCGGTACAAGGTTCACAAGCCTCCCGGATACAGGAGACGTTCCCCTTGTTTGCGACATGAGCTCAAACATTCTTTCAGAAGTATATGATGTTTCCAAATTCGGCCTTATTTATGCCGGTGCTCAGAAAAACATGGGACCTGCAGGCCTTACAGTTGTAATCATCAGAGACGACCTTATAGGCCATGCCGATAAGAGCATTCCTACAATGCTTGATTACAAAATCCATGCGGAAGCTGACTCTATGTATAACACTCCCCCAACCTATGCGATGTACATAGCCGGCCTTGTTTATCAGTGGGTTAAGGATTTAGGCGGAGTTGCTGCAATGCAGAAAATAAACGAAGAAAAAGCTGCTATATTATATGATTTCCTTGACGAATCCAGCATGTTCAAGGGAACAGTTGTTAAAAAAGACCGCTCTTTAATGAACGTTCCTTATGTTACAGGAAACGAAGAATTAGACAGTAAATTCATTAAAGAAGCCGAAAAAGCAGGCTTTGTAAACCTTAAAGGATACAGAACGGTAGGCGGTATGAGAGCAAGTATCTACAATGCTATGCCTGTTGAAGACATTAAAGATTTAGTTGAATTCATGAAGAAATTTGAAGTAGATAATAAATAATATTTTTAAGGAGTTTTAAAATGTATAAAATTCTCACTTTAAATAAAATTTCTTCCATAGGAACCGATTGCCTCTGCCCCGATAAATATACAATCGTTAACGAAGAAGCTTCTCCAGACGGTATTTTGTTAAGAAGTGCCAGCATGCACGAAATGGAGCTTCCTGAAAGCTTAAAGGCAGTTGCGAGAGCAGGTGCGGGAGTTAATAACATTCCACTCGATAAATGCGCTGATCAGGGTATCGTTGTTTTCAATACTCCCGGAGCCAATGCCAATGCCGTTAAAGAGCTTGTATTATGCTCAATCTTTCTTGCTTCAAGAAAAATCGTTCAGGGTATTAACTGGACTCAGTCTCTTAATGGCCAGGAAGGCGTAGCAAAGCTCGTTGAAAAAGGCAAAGGGGATTTTGTAGGCCCTGAAATAAAAGGCAAAAAGCTTGGCGTTATCGGCTTAGGTGCAATTGGTACTTTAGTTGCCAATGATGCTGTTCATTTAGGCATGGAAGTATATGCTTACAACCGTACTTTAAACGCCAATGTAGGATTAAAGCTTAATCCCCAGATACATCTTACAGATATTGAAACTATCGTTAAAACCTGTGATTATATTTCATTACATATCGCTTTAACCCCTGAAACAAAGCATATGTTTAATGCCGATACCTTTAATAAGGTTAAAAAAGGTGTTCGGATACTGAACTTCTCAAGAAATGAGCTTGTAGATAATGAAGCTCTTAAAAAAGCCCTTGAGGATAATACAGTATCTTCATATGTGATAGACTTCCCGACAGAAGATGTTTTGGGCGTAGATAATATTATAACCATCCCTCATTTAGGTGCTTCTACTCCAGAGAGCGAAGATAACTGCGCTTATATGGCAGCTACTCAAATAGCTGAATACCTTGAAAAAGGCAATATCGTAAATTCTGTTAACTATCCTGACTGCTCTATGGCCTATACAGGAAACAAACGTATTTGTGTCCTTGGAAAAGGCTTATCCGTTGACAGCATAACTTCTTTCGTTAAAGAAACAGGAAATACGATTTCTGCCATGGTAAATGCATCTAAAGGAGAATACAGCTATACTATAATTGACGTTTCTGAAAACGAAGTAAAGGATATGAGCGGACTTAAAAATATAGCAGGCGTTACCGGCTATAGAGTAATTTAATTCCTCTCCCCTTGCCCTTTTGCTTTTTAAAATTAGAGCATTCTCTTAATTTAAAATTTGCTCTGATGCGTGTTTTGAAATACTCAAGCCTGCAAAGTTCCTGTAAAATACCTTTTTAGGAACTAAACAAGGCTTGAAATTTCAAAACCCGCTATAGGGGCGTATTGATACTAAATAAGTATGCAGATAAAAGCTACGATTTTCACTTAATCTCGTAGCTTGCTTATTCATGATGGAAAGTTACGAACCTAGAAAACAGAGAAGACGTATTTCAAAGACATCTTCTGTACTTAGTAAGTGACAATTCCTGTTTTATTTTAATATAAAAAATAATTGATGTAATGCCTGCATAAAAAGATTTGTCAGTTTGCATAAATTGTATTATGTAAATTTCTCCCCAGAGGCTGACCAAAAATATGTTTAGCATCAATACGCCCTATTAATTAAAGAATAGAATATACTGTTGTAAAATTAGGCAAAGTTTGAAAAGTTTATTTGCAGGAAAACATTGCGTTGCTATAGCCNNAATAGACGCTGTTTTGGGCTTTTCGGGCACGCCGTAAAATACAGGAGGTACTATATGGCTACAATCAGACCATTTAAAGCAGTAAGGCCAAATGAAAAAGTTGCAGACAAGGTTGCGGCTCTTCCATATGACGTTATGAGCAGCATGGAAGCAAGAGAAATGACAAAGGATAATCCCATTTCATTTTTATATATTGACAGGGCTGAAATTAACTTTGAACCCGGCGTAAATATATATGATGATAAAGTGTATAAAATGGCCCGTCAAGTATATGAAGACAGGAAAGCGGACGGTACTTTCATTCAGGATTGTGAGCCATGCCTTTATATATACAGACAAACCATGGACGGAAGAAGCCAGCTTGGCCTTGTTGCCTGTGCTTCTATCGATGATTACATAAATAATCATATTAAAAAACATGAGCTTACAAGAGAAGAAAAAGAGCAGGACAGAATTAAGCACGTAGATAATGTAAATGCCAATACCGGCCCTATTTTCTTAACTTACAGGCATATGGACGAATTATCTAAGGTTATAAAGAACTGGGCTGGAGGCCATAAGCCCGTTTATGATTTTGTTGCGGAAGATAATATCGGGCATACCGTATGGGTAATAGACGATAAAGAAACCATTGATGCTATAGTAGAAAGCTTTAAAAACATACCTTCTCTTTATATGGCAGACGGCCACCATAGAAATGCTTCCGCCGTTAAAGTAGGTCTTAGAAGAAGAGAAGAAAACCCCGGATATTCTCCTGAAGCTGAATTCAATTATTATCTTTCCGTTATTTTCCCAGATAATGAGCTTTACATCATGGACTATAACAGAATCGTTAAAGATTTAAACGGAAATTCAAAGGAAGAATTCCTCAATAAAGTTTCTGAAAAATTCACTGTTACAGAATATCAAAGTGAAGGCCCATGCCATCCGCAGAAGGCCCATACTTTCGGTATGTACCTTGATAAAAAATGGTATCTTCTTGAAGCGAAAGAGGAATACATCAATAAAAACGACGTTGTTGCTTCCTTGGATGTTTCTATCCTGCAAAATGAGCTTTTGAATCCTGTTTTAGGCATAGAAGACCCTAGAACAGATAACAGAATCGATTTTGTCGGCGGCTTAAGAGGCCTTAAAGAGCTTGAAAAAAGAGTTGATTCAGGTGAAATGACTGTTGCTTTTGCCATGTACCCTACTACAATAGAAGAGCTTATGAATATAGCCGATGCAGATAAGCTCATGCCGCCTAAATCTACATGGTTTGAACCTAAATTAAGAAGCGGTCTTTTAATCCATGAATTAGATTAATCGTCTAAACTTTAAAACTTTCACAGGTTATAAAGTAAATTATGATGAGGTACTATTATTTCATCATAATTCAAGGATACATAAAAACCCTATATAAAGAAATAATGACTCCGAACTCCGGAGTCATTATTTTTTTTGTTTTCCCCAATTTTTATAAATCTACCCCAATACCTTTAAGATTAAAAATTGTTTTATCTTAATCTTTATTAACTGCTTTTTATAGTAAATTTCAAATTAAACAGTAATACAAATCGTATGGTTTGAATGGCTCAACATAGGGGTTTTATATGTTTAAGCCGTTTATGAAAAATGGATTTTTATTACATCCTTGGGTGAAATTTGCTATAAAACTAATTTTCTAAAGCATTTCTAATACTCTTGCATAGATCTCGTCTGCAAGCTCTATAGAGCGTTTAAGTATTTCCTCGCCCTTTGTGCGGTATTCATTAACAGAAGCTTCATCCTTTATCCCGCCAATGTTTATTTTTACATTAAGCCATGCACCCTGAACGGCGGCTTTTAAGCTTAATGCGGCAACCCCTAAGTCGCTTGCGGCGCTTTCGTTGAACTTTCCAAGGGCCTGATATGTAAGCTCAAGGCCTGCAAGGCTATAGCTCATCATTTCAAAAGGCGTAAGGGTACAGCCTTTTAAGCCTTCCTGCATAGCATTTTTTCTGGCGGCCTTTTCTTCGTCTGTGGATTTCGGCATGGAAAATACGGCGCTTACTACATTAAAGGCTTCCGTATCTCGATCTATAACATCAATAAAATCACATAATATCTTATCAGATTTTTCCATAAGCTCTTTCATAAGCTCTTCATGTTCCTGATATTTAGGCTTTCCTACCGTAAGCCCTGCTACCATATGGGTAAGAGCAACACCAAGAGCGCCTTCAAGAGCAGCCGTCGAGCCGCCGCCAGGTGCCGGTGCATCGGAAGCAAGAACCTTTGCAAATTCCTTAATTGTGTGGTCAACTAATTTCATCGTAAACTTCCTTTCAGCTTTATAAATTTAATATGATTATCCAAGAAGGTGATTTTCGAGCACTTGCTTCTTGTAATCAAAATTTTCTATCTTAAGATAATACTCTGCGCAGTCAACAAGAGCCTTAACAGGAGTAAGCCCTATAACTTCACTTCCGATTATTGAAACACCCCAGCGCTCTGCTTCAAAGCGAATGGCTTCATATGCCCTGTAAAGAGGTGTGCCTTCATAGTTCACCATATTCATGGAAACCTGAGCGATGTTTCTGTCTTCAAGCATAACGCCGATTGCCTTGCAGAATTTGTATCCGCCGCTTGAGGAACGGATTGTTTTTGCGATGGCGTTTGCGATATTAATATCTGATGTATTCAAATTAACATTAAACGCTACTAATGGCATTCTTGCGCCAACCGCCGTTATACCCGCTGTAGGGTGAATCTTTCTTTCGCCGAAATCAGGCGCCCATTCTTCTTGAAGAAGCTTTTCAGGCATCCCCTCAAACTGACCTTTTCTAACGGTGGCAAGATTGCGTCTTTTTTCGCTTGTAGCAGAATCTTCATAAAGGAATATAGGTATTTGCAGCTCGTCATAGATACGTTTTGCAACTTTTTTGGAAATTTCTACGCATTCTTCAGCAGTGGTATCCTTAACAGGTACAAAAGGAATAACGTCTGTTGCGCCCATACGAGGGTGCTCGCCTGTATGCTTTGTCATATCTATTTTTTCACTTGCAACCTTGCAAAGCCTGAAAGCTGCCTCCGCAATGCCATCAGGATCTCCAACCAAAGTAAAAACGCTTCTATTATGGCTCCCGTCTGAAGAAAAGTCNNAAGCATAACGCCAGGAACACTTTTTGCTGTTTCAACTAAAGTGTTGATAACCTCCGTATCCCTTCCTTCGCTGAAATTCGGAATACATTCTACTAATTTTGCCATTAAAATCTACTTCCTTTCTGAATTATATATTTTATACTAAGCGAATCTTAAAAATGTACAAACCTAAGTTTGCAAACAGTTTTTAAGTGAGCGTTTACGTATAGTTAACAAACAAGTTCTTATATTTGTTAACCATACGATGTAGGTAATGATGCTGATAAATTCTGTAGGGCGTATTTGCTTTCTAAGAGGTTCTTAGAAGGAAACAAGCGCCGTGTATATTTTAACATATTTATGCAAAATATCCTATAAAGAATATTATAGCAGGTAAGCTTACAATATCTATAAATACCGCACAGCATAAAGGAACTATCATAAGCGCCTTATAAGATGTAACATTGTATTTTTCGCATACTGCGCTCATGCTTGCAACGGCGGTGGCTGTTACGCCAAGTCCTACCCCCGTTGCACCTGAGGACATAACGGCCGCATCGTAGTTCTTGCCCATAGCCGGCCAGTAAACAAAACGTATGTAAATAAAAACAAATACAGTTTGAACTAAAAGTATTATTATAAGAGGAACAGCAAGGTCTGCAAGCTCCCAAATCTTTAAAGTCATAATCGCCATCGTTAGGAAGAATCCAAGCCCTATGTCCTGTATAAGATCAATGATTCTTCCGTCTAATTTCAGCAGATTAAATTTGTCGTTAATGTTTCTGAATATAATAGCTACAAACATAGCGCCTACATACTGAGGCAAAGCAAAATTAGGAATATTAAGCTTTTTTATTCCTGTTGCAATAAGGATACCGCAAACCATAAAAATCCCGATAAGCACCATATGGTANNTATGGTTAATAAAGCTCCTTGATGTTATGGGGCCTTCTTCATGGCTTACCTTTGCGCTGACATTCGTATTTTTTCCATTTGATGCAACTTCAATAGGAACATTGAACTTTTCTATTAAGTATTTAGCTACAGGGCCGCCTGAAAGAGAGCCCACGATTAATCCATATGTAGCCGCCGCAACTGCCACAGTAGTTGCTCCCGTAACACCCAAGGCTTCTGCCTCCGGTCCGAACGCCGCGGCATTCCCGTGGCCTCCTACCAAAGAAACCCCTCCTGCCATAACACCAAGAACAGGATTTATGTCAAGGACAGACGCAAGGCCTGTTCCTATAACGTTTTGCATAACGGCTAATATCCAGCAGCATACAAGAAATATTAAGAGGTCCTTTCCGCCGGTTTTAAGAACCGTTATACTTCCTCCAAACCCGACACAAGTAAAGAAAGCAAGCATTAAAGGAGCCTGTAAAGTCGTATCCAATGAAAAATTCATCGCTCCCGTGTTTCTAAGAATCAAGGTTAAAACCGAAAAAGAAACGCCGCCAATTACAGCCGCGGGAAAACAAAATTTCTCAAATACCGGCAGCTTCTTTTTAACCCAATACCCAAAAAGCAGCAAAAGTCCCGCAAGAACAGTCGTCGAAACAAGGTCCATTTTTAACGTTAAAACGTCTCCCAATTCAAAACTCATTTTAAAGCCTCCCTTTTATTTTTTACTGAGATAAAATCGGTTACATAGGTCCATATCCGAATAATAGTAACTTTCTCCTTTCGATTATAATTTGGTACTAATCCAATGTAACCTCTTTTAAAATCTAAACCAAAAATAAAGCAAATTCAGTCTTTATATCAAGGGAATAATCATGATTTTGAATTAATAATTATATTTTTTAGATAATTTCAGGTAAATCAAGAGATATATTTGTTAATTAAATTCTTATATATGTGTAATGAGCCTTATTAATATAAATAAATAGACTTTATTTGGCACCTATTATGAACAATACTATCCAGAAACATGTACAGTCATATAATACCAAATTTTAAGTTTTGGTTCAATATACAAACCCAATAAACATCTTGTGGCTTCTCTCACAAATTTTTCTATAGAGTGACAAATTTATAAGAGCTTGCATATACGACAGTTTCACTAATAAATAAAGCAGAAAAAATATTAAATCATGATTGGTTTAAGCAGTATTGTACCAATTAAACAGAAATATAGAGCCGCTTTATATTTTGAAAAAGGAGTATTTTATGGGCCTCAACACTTTTAATAGAAAATATTGCAAAAAATATAATTCAATCAAAAATAATTGTCATTTTATAATAAAATTTTATATAAGCATCTATAGGCAAGGAATATAATTCTATATATTGGTTCTATTCCCCTATGAAACAAAGGCAAATCTTGCTAAGAACTGGCCATTATGTTATATTTATGGATATTCAATAAAATTATTTCATTAATAAATGAGGACAGGGAGTGCAAAATTGTTTCCCCAGATTAATATATCAAAGAAGTCATCTGTTTCTATAACAAATCAAATTTACGATCAAATACTGAAAATGATTATACACGGAAGGCTTGAGCCGGGGGAAAAGCTCCCTCCGGAACGTGATTTAGCCTTAAATTTAGGTATCTCCAGAGGAACCGTCAGAAGGGCCTATGAAAAGCTTGAGCACTCAGGTGCCATAATCACCCGCAAAGGAAGCGGCAGTTTAGTTCTGAAAAACGGTCATCTCCTTGAAGAAAGCCAAAAAAAAGAAGCAGCTGAAATAATCTCAAACACTTTCAGCAGACTTTATGCAATGGGGCTTTCCGAAAAAGAAATATTAAACCTTGTTAATTTAAGAGCCTCCACCCAAAATAATATTCAAAATATCAATATTATGGTGGTGTCAAATAATCATGAGGTTCTTTCCCAGCTTGAAAACCAGTTTTCATATTTGGCCCCCTACCCTCTGGTAAATTTCAGTATGTCTTATTTCACTATAGACAGTGTGTCAAGGTTTTCAGAACCTATGCAGACAATGCTGAGATATGATTTAATCATCGCTTCTTCCATCGATTACCCTGCTATGGTTGAAATGTTTCCAGACCATACCTCAAGAATGATAGAGGCTAATATCTCCCCAAGAACAAGCACCTTAAGATTTCTTGCATCATTACCCAGAGATACTAAAATGAATATTATATACAGAACCACCGTTTTTCGGGATATGGTCTACAGGACTTTAAAATATCTCGATTTCAATACCAATAATTTGTATTTTTACTCTGAATTTGATTATAATCCGGTTAATCATGGAGATAATGGCATAAAGGTGATACTTAATTTCAATGAATCTCCTGTATATGTTGACCCTTCCTTTAAAGAAAAAAATGGAGTGTTTATAAAAGAAGGCGGCATTATATATCAATTTGAATATCGAATAAACAGAGAAGCCTTGCTTAGAATAGAGGATAGAATTCAGGATCTTCTTCGCCAGGCCATGTCGGAACCGCCGATGAAACCATTTTAATAAAGGGGTACTGTCAATGAAAACTGTTAACTTTGATTCAGCAAAAGCCTGGATATATCGAAATGCCCGCCCTATAGATTTTGCCAGATGGCAATTTCATTTTGAAAATGGAAAGAAGGAAATATCTTAAATATACTGTCGTCTTATCAAAATAGCGATAGCGGCTTTGGGCATGCTTTGGAAGCAGATGCATGGAACCCCAACTCCTCCCCTATACAGACATGGGCCGCTATTGAACTTCTTCGGGAAATAGAAATTGAAGATAAAAGCCATCCTCTTGTTATTGATATATTGAGATATCTTAATAGCGGAAGAGATTTTTCTGATGGAAAATGGTTAAATACCATTGAAACGAATGATAATTTTCCCCATGCTTTTTAGTGGGATTGGAATCCTGAGAGCAATTACAATCCCACGGCTAATTTTTGCGGATTTATATTAAAATATGCCGATAAAAACAGCGCCCTATATTCTAAAGGCAAAGAAATCGCAAAAGACGCCATAACATCTTTTATGGACACAACTGATGCCGGTGGCCATCTTATTTTATGCTATCTAAGGCTGATGCAGGCTTTGACTGAAATGGAAATAGAGGGCTTATATGATTTAGAAGCGCTCCGGCATCATCTTTCAAAACATATTAAGCGCTTCCTTGAGCATATGGAATTAGACTGGTGCTGTGACGGAGTGGCTTATGAATTTATAAAATCTTATAAAGACAATCTTCATCTTTT
>DMJQ01000054.1 GCA_003457065.1 Clostridiales bacterium | reverse complement strand
TTATATAGGAGGTTACACATGTGGCCATTTTGTAAAAAGCGCAAGGAAAAAACCAAAGAAACAAAACAGCAGTTATCCGAAAGTGAATTGAATGTACAAGAGTTGTTTGCAAAAAATTTAAAATATATAAGTAAAACCGAAGTTTCAGCAGTTGATATTGAGCGCCAGTTTTTAAAAAGCCAGACAAGATTTTATTTAACGGTAGGGCATATTGATTGTCCCAGAGGTGAGATTGTTGTCTCTGACCCGCTTTGCTACCTCGCCGCAGGAAAAATGTGTCCGCATCTTGCGCTTCGTGTCCCTGTGGGCATTTACCCGGTTGAAGTATCTATTCTTAGAAATCCACATGTCGGTATACGTATGTGTACCGCCCGCTTGAAAATTAAAGATACAAAAGCAGTCTCCTATGTGTGTGCCGAACCAACTGATGAAACCGCAATCGGAAAATGCGCAGATGGCAATCTGACAGGATTTCCGGTTGAAGCAGGGATGATGTCATTTTGCGATGCACAGGTTGTGGAGGAATATCAAGGCTTCTTAGAAGACTGGCAAAAAGATAATCCCGGCAAGAACCATTACAATGATTATTTTGCTGATTACTTTGCAAAAAGTGAAGAAGCCCTACCCGCATACCAATGTAAAGACGGAGATTTTATCGAATGGACAAATCCAAAGAGTAATCACAAAATGGTTATGATTGCATCCGGGTTTGGAGATGGATTTTACCAGTGTTATTGGGGATATGACTGCAATCAAGATGTTTGTGAACTTATAGTTCCTATGGTTAATCCCGATATTTTCGAATAAAAGAAATGTTTATTATCTTGAAGAAAACAGCATGCTGCAAAAATCAAATAACAGAAGGTTTATTATGATAGATTATGGATTGAAAGATAAAGTTGTGCTGATTACAGGTACAAATAACCCAAAGGGAATTGGTGCAGCAACTGCATTTTCTTTTGCAAAACAAGGAGCAAAGGTAGCTATTTTATATAAGAAAATTTACAATATAACGAAGAACTTGCGACAGGAAACAGTTTTGACTCTTACTACAAATCCTTAGCGATGGATTGTTCGGAGGTTGAAAAGGAACTTGCTGAAATCACAAAAGATTATGTAATCATTGAAGAGGATATTTCCAATGAAAATATGATTCCTGCCATTTACGACAAAGTTGAAGCCAGCTTGGGAAAAGTAAATATATTGATTAACAATGCAGCAACCTATGCCGAAAAAGATACAATTTTCAGCATTGAAAATGAATCGATTAAAAACACTTACAGCGTTAATGTCCAAGGTACTATTATGATGATAAGAGAATTTATCAAACGTCAGTATGGTGAAATTATTAATGATAATAAAAACTTGCAGGAAGTATTGGTGAGTCATGGTATATACAAAAATGGCAAGGAGGAATTGTCATATGGCAGAATCATTAATTTCAGCACGGATTCCGCACAAATTTTTGCAGGTCAGATTATTTACGGATCAAGCAAGGTTGCAATCGAGGCACTTACACTTTCAATCGCAATGGAAGTTGGATATCTCGGCGTGACTGTAAATGCAGTAGCACCAGGCCCTACGCAAACAGGTTGGATAAACAATGAACTGGAGAAAACTGTACTGCCACAAATACCAATGGGCAGAATCGGAACACCGCAAGACATTGCCGACACGGTTCTCTTTCTATCATCAGATAAGGCATCATGGCTTACAGGACAGGTCATTAAAGTATCCGGCTGCCATGCATTATAAAGGAAACACCCTTCATGTAGGGTGTTTTTGCCTATTTACATTTCACATAACTTTTATATTAAAAGCTTTTCAGACAATCGTCTTATCGTCTGTTTTGCGAAACAACTTTCTTCTTTGAAAAAACCGTTACTTTAATTTTATTACATACTTTGCTTTTTAAATTAATTATTACTGTCAACTTTTGCTTCCCATTCGGTTTTTAAAATTCCCATTTCAATCAAACTCCAATATTCATCACCGATTTTTCTATAATCATGTAAGAAATCTTCTTTTTTAAAACCGGCTTTTTCATAGCATTTGATGGCAGAATGATTAAAATCAAAAACACCTAATGTTACCCTATGTAATTTAAGCTCTTCAAAAGCAAATTTTAAAATGGCATTAATTATCTGCGCTCCATATCCCTTTCCTCTGGTATCAGTTGAGCCAACCAGTACTCTTCCGATTCTTGCACATCCATTTGCTCTGTCAACATTTACCAGAGATATATGTCCTATAGCTTTATTATTAATTGTATCCACTGCTTTAAAAACATACTTAATTGACTCTGAAGTATTGGCATTTGTTACATAATTTTGCAATTGTTCATATGTCAAAGGATAACTGAATGAAGGCCCTCCCCATTGCATAGAAAATTCGGCACTTGGTATCCAGTCAATCAATTGTTGAAAATCATCTTCGAGAAAATATTCTAACCTTATCATATATATCCCTCTGAATAAATTTGGTTTAAGGCAAATGTGCTTACATGCCTTATCACTTTATCTGGCAGTAAAAGCAAAAACCAAGCAGCATGTAAATCTTGTTATTTGACTAAATAATCCAAAAATTCTAAATCTAAATTACTTCTTCTTTCGGCCACATTTATTCTTCTGCAATCCTACTAACAACTTCCGCCGCTTTTTTGGCTCCTTCTGCTGACTTGAAGCCTTCTGATAATTTCATGGCATTTTCCCGATAGGAATTGTCTTCTAAAATTATTTGCACTGCTTCTCTTATACTTGTGGAACTATTCTTTTTTAAATAAGTTCCGGCACCTAAGCTCACAACTCTTTCTGCTACCATACGCTGTTCTTGCTGTTGCGGAAATACCACTATTGGTACGGCATAGTACAGACTCGCATTGACACTGTTCATACCGCTATGTGTTATAAAAACATCTGTATCTTGTAATACCTTTATTTGCTCAATCCTGTTCTTTACTTCAAAATTCTCGGGGATTTCTCCTAATGATGAAATATCCGTACCTTCGCCTACAGACATAATAACATTAAATTCACCATCAGCAAAAGCTCTTATGCAGTTTTTATAAAATTCATTATTTTTATTATTTACGGGTCCAAGTGAAATGTAAATAAGCTTTTTATTACTATCACGCGGTTCTGCAAACATATTGGAAACAGAAGGACCTACAAAGTAATATTTATCCGAAAATGTATCTGACAACGGCTGAAACTCTTTTGAGGTATACACAATAGTGTGCGTTTCATTGTCATTTTGTATGAAAGATATGAAGTTATCAACAGCATATCCACAATCATTCAATTGCCTAATTTTTTTATTAATACGATGCATTCCTTTAATCATACGAACCATTTCCATAAAACTTTTTTCATCATTTTTGCTGTATATCGATTAAAGGCAAAGGAAGCGTAGAACAAATATATTTTATATTAAGTTTTGACGCAAATAATTTTCCCCAGAAACACAAAGAATCGGAAACAATGCAATCAGGACTGTATTCCTTTAATTCTTTGCAAACTTTCTCGTCCAAAGCCATGGTAGTATCAGCCGCCATTTCAATAAGTGCCGCAAAATCCTTTCCAATTTTTTCTCATCTTTAGCTTTTAGTTCAGACAGATATCTGTCGCATTCAATATACTTAGCGCCTACGCCCTCTATTTTTTCACGAAACATACTGAAGGAATAATACAGCACTTCATGTCCATTTTTAGTAAGTTTACGAACAACCTCTATTGTGGGATTTGTGTGTCCATGTGCCGGCATGCAGAAAAATACAATTTTACTCATTTTCTTGCCTCTTTAAATAGCAGCTCTAATCTTTGCTATATTTATTTTCATAAATTTAAATATAATATTATTATTTCTTCCAGCTTTGAATAAGATTCATATAACTTTACTTTTTAGCCTCTCATTATATTAATATCTATGCAGCCACTAATCTTATTTACTATTATAATGTATCAAAACAAAATGGATGCCCCGCAGGATCAATCATTACTGTCCATAAATCAGAATATTGCTCTTTCGCTTTTATTGCACCACATTCAATTGCATGTTCAACCATACATTTCATATGCTCTTTATCCCTTGCCCTGAAATCAAGATGAACTTGTTGCTGTTGTGCATTTTGAATTTCAGGCCATACAGGCGGAACATAATCCGAATTTTTTTGAAATCCAATTCTAACATCACACAATGAGGAAGATATTACTATAAATCCATCATCCTCATATGTTTTTTCCCATCCGAGCATCCGTATGTAAAAATCCGACAAAGATTTTGGACTTTTGCAATCCACTGTAACACCCCTTAATAAAACTTATTCAGGCATAGATACCTCCGAATTATATTTTATAAATTTCTATATTCACCATAAACCACACGTTTAACCTGGTAATGCGAAATTGCTTACATGGCTCACTATACATATTATTTTATCAGCATATCTTTAATTTGCATATAGTACAATTTTAAATTCACCTTTATTTTATCAAGATCATTATCCAAAATAAATGCCATAGCTTACTATCATTTAATTATATCTTATTACAACTACTTGTTAAGGTTCTACAACGCTGCCTGCATCTATTTCAAGTACATCTCTTGTATTTCAGTCCAACGCTTGTTAAGGTTCTACATTTAACAAAATAAAAGGTTTAAATGAGTTAAACCCATTTCAATACAACACTTGTTAAGGTTCTACCCATTGTGGTTTCATAATTTACTAAAACGTATACCCATTTCAATACAACACTTGTTAAGGTTCTACAATGTTAATTTCTTCATCACAATTATCGCATGTCAATTTCAATACAACACTTGTTAAGGTTCTACTTTTATACTCCTTTCTTTTAGTTTAATTCTAGTATTATTTCAATACAACACTTGTTAAGGTTCTACCTCGTTCTTATATATAATTCTATTTTTAGAATACTCACTTTCCCCCATATTTTCAACATTTATTTTTCTTTTTACCAGGTGAAGTATATTTTTTCATATTATCTAAAGATCCCAGTATCATGCCATTATGTGGTTCCCAATTTTTTCGCCTGGTAAATTAGCAATTAATTTGATATTTTTATATAATCAAATCCTCACCTGTATTCTTATTTGACGAGCCCAGGATTTCTTCCCCAAACACATTGTCATTCATCAATTTGATTATGCAAATAAAATCCTCCTCTTCATCAATTACCGCATTTAATTCCTTCTTTAGTTTAATCAGTTTAGATGGCGTCATTTCTCCCCTGAAAACGGAGTATTGGAAATGAGACAAATACTTTTTACAAACTTTAAATACTTTTTGAACTCTCTTTTCATTTACATCGTAAAAAACAAACGCATAATTATAATTCAGATTTTTCTTTTTTACCGGCACTACATTCCCTCCTTAACGGAAAAAGGAATAAATTCTTTTCCTTCCATAAAGAACTTAATCAATTTATAGCAATCTAATTTTATTGCAGTGCGATAGCTGACTTTCCGCTTTAATTTAGGATGAAGAAAAACAGATTCTATCCGTTCTTCAAATTCTTGTATAAATATGTTTCTTCCTGCTTCGTTTAATATGCAATAGTTAACTTTCTTTTCAAAATGTTTCTCTACCTGTATTTTTCGATTATTTACCAAGTTAAATATTGAACGAAAAACGATTATTGGTTTAAAAACTTCACATAAGTCAAGGCTTAGAGAAAATCTTCCTTCTGACGGCTCATGAAGAAAGCTAATGCGCTGATCAAGGTGAGTCTGGTAGATCGCAGAAATCGTCTTTGTATATAAAAGTGTATTTCCAAAAGAAATCATTGCATTAATCGGATTATCCGGCGGACGCTTAACCCGTTTATTAAACGCAAATTCCTCCGGTAAAATATACTTAAACTCTGAATAAAAGCGCTGCCACAAATCTCCTTCTACCGCTAATACAAATTTTATGGAATTTGCTCGTTCCAATAGTCTGTAGAAATCTGATTTAATCCAGTCAATTGTTTTTTTAACCTCCTTTTTATCATGCTTATAGTAATGGTATAGCACTTCATAAATGTTATCACCTATTCCTTTTACTATTGCCTTAGCAATTATCAACCGGCATCTTTCAAAAGCTTCGACCTGCTTTATTAACAACTTTCCACTGCTATACTGTTCTTTAGGATAAAAGGTACCGCTGTATCCTTCGTAATAATTAAAAAAATGTACTATGATGTGGTTCCTGGATAAAAAGTCCAATAATTTTGTATTAATTGACACTTCGTTCAGACAATAAATTTCTTTTGTATTCTCAATCGGTATGTAAACATTTTGATTTCCTTTGCGAAAACATAATGAATTATCCATTCTCGTCAATTCTCCGATTGAGGCAATATATCTTGTGCTTCCCATTTTCTTCACCTCATCTTTGTTAAATATAGCAATATTCGTAATATGCACATTTTTTACAGGCAGGTTTCTTCAATACATCAGGCACACCTTCCTGCATAAGTAATTCATCTATCTCATGTATGTACTGATCCAACTGCTTTTCATTTTCTTCATCCAGGTTTACATATATAACATTTTTCGTCTGCTTGTTCTTTTCTGTAAATTCTAATTTTCCTTCACGAATGATCCCTTTCTCTTTTAGAATTTTTAAATACAGCAAAACCTGCCATTTAGCTGCCTCTACATCAGCATCAGATTTTTTTATTTCCACCAAGTACTTTGAAGTCAATCTATCAAGTTTTACATTTTCAATTTCCAGCTCTGATTCCGTAAATTTTTCTTCATTTATCTCATGAAGTGCTTTTCCAACTTTTACATTTTCACTGTTATCTTCAAGATTCAGACGATTACCATGAAGATAGCACTGCCGTTTGCAATGGAAATAGTAGTTCATTAATGTACCGTTCACTCGCATAATCTTACCTCCTAAACTAAATGAATACTCCGTTCTGATTAATTAGTTTATCTCGATTCAATTTCCCGTCCTCAAAATATTGTTCTCCGTTTTCAATATAGTAAATTTCACCGACTTGATCATTGAAAGGAATGAGTGCATCCTTTGTAATATTATATATAAAATAACTCATTTGACTTTTGACCTCTGATAACTCTACCTTCCATTGTGCATAGCTCATATTCTTTTCCCGCAATAATTCCACATATGAATCCCATACTTTTTCCCCTTTCAAAACATCTCCGTTGGGCAGCGTAAGGTCTCTTGCTAAAAATACAGGATAATTTCGATCATCATCTTTTATAAGACACATTCTTTCACTAATTTCAGGGATATTTAAGCTGCCTACATGAATAAAAAATTTATCGATATTTTTTTTAATATCCAATGAGTGATTAATTTGAGTAATTTTATCAAATACTTTTTTATAAAATTCCATAAATTGTTTTTTTGCCAATATTTTTCTCATTTCAATTGTTTCAAGTGTTAATTCTTTATCCAGTCTTACATCATTACCATATATTAACGTTGCCTTATCCAGATTAAAAAAATATACGATACCATTTTTTCTGCAGGAACGATTTATCCTTCCCATAAATTGTTCTTCTGAATCAAGCGTTGATATATCCTTAAATCCTATTTCCATAGCTTGTATATCAACACCTGCCTCCACTACCTGTGTAGCGATTAATAAGAATGCACTTTCCGATGGTTCCTTATCTATTTCCTCAAGTATCCTTCTTCGTTCAATACTATTATCGTCACCCGTCATAAGTCTGATTTTGCATGTTATATCTTCATCCTTACATAACTTTCTAAAAAATTCTTCGGCGGATTTTTTAGATAGGAATTCTACGAGAACTTTTTTTCTCTGAGACAGATAATGTTTAATAAGCCGAACCAAATCCTCAGATATACTTTCTGATTCCAATAACTCATAACACAATTCCACTCGCTTTTTAAATAAAGGATGAAGAAAATAACATTCCCTATCTGTAATAAGCTTCACCGCTTTTGTCTGCCCTACGCTAAGCAAATCTAAATCAGGTAAGGTAGCAGACATAATAATTATCTTCATATTCAGAAGCTCTACAAATCCCTTTAAGAATAAGATAATTTCCGTCCAAATTTCATTTCTGTAGCTTTGAATCTCATCCAGTACAATAACACTGTTAGCAAGTTGGTAAAATCCGAATCCTGATTCTTTTCCGCCTCCGAACATTATATCGAATAAAGTTATATGGGTGGATAGCGTAATTGGATAATGAAAAAACTGCCTGTCTAAAAGTGCTTTTATATATTCACTTAACTCTTCTTCCTCATCTTCTGCCTTAACTTTGTAAACTATAGGAGTTACGGAATTGACAACCCTTATTTGATTTAAAATATTTTTTTGCTCACCAAAAATTTGCTCCAGAGAACGCATATTTTGTTCCACAAGGGTATTAAAAGGATAAATATACCAGACTTTGTTCAGTTCGGGACACAATTTCATTAATTTAAAAGTTAGGTTTAAAGCAGTGTTACTCTTTCCGCTTCCGGTGGGAGCCTCAAGGTAAAATATATTTTCATCCTTGTGCTGTTCAAGCGCTTTTTCTGCGTCAAGAAACAACTCACTTCGCAGCACATTGATATTTTTCTCATTCCACCACGCCTTTCTCTTATCCTCTCCACTGCTTTGTTGGTTTTTTTGCATTTTTTCCTTTGTACTTTGATAATTTCTGATATTTTGAACTACTTCTGAATTCTCATAGCTTTCAATAATTTGTCTCGCACAATCTATGGTTCCGTGTGAGTCAACAACAAATTCATCATTGTATTCGGTTGTTGCATAATAATCTGATGCAATTAGCAATGAATATAACAATTTTTCATATATATAAAGAAAAATGCTTTCGGTTTTATCGGTAGGACAGCAGTCTTTTGTTCTTATTTTAACCTTAATGCCATATCCTGTTTGCAAAAAACCTGCCTCTTCACTCAACAGCTCTGCGTACTCATCTTGTAAAGTCTGCCTTTTATCTTTATATTCGTCTCCGCTAAAAAACTCCGATACAAAGCGCTCAAAGTTGCCTAAGGCACCATGATGCTTGGATATAATGTAAGCATTGATACAAGTCAGGAGACGGAATTTTCTCTTGATANNAGTGAATGTTTTGAGCCAAAATCTATACTTCCCCTCTTTTTAGCAAACTGTGGATTCTTCATTTTGTCCTTTTGATACAATGGATTTATCTTTCCGATGTCATGAAATGTAATCGTATTGATAATCATATCACGAAACAACTCAAGCTGCTCATTATTACAGTCATGCAGCCACCTTTTTTCAAAGTTCGAGAATATGTTTTCTAATCCTTTTTCTTTTACGATATTCTTAAAATGCTGTATACAGCGACATGTATGTTCCTCAATTGTCTCATTGTCGGAAAGCGTCAAGTTTTTTTCTGTTTTGGTATGTGCGTAAAAGACATACTTTGAATTTAATAAATTCTGAATTTGTATGGGTTCTATATCTAAAAGCATGCTTTACTCCTTCCGCCTTGTAAAAAAGTTAGAACAGCTAACCTGTCCTAACCTTTTCAACTATTTTCTAAAAAAACGCAATCACACTATCGCTTATTCTGTAAATATCATCTTCATAACTTTTAACAGGCAAATTGCTATGCACAAATGCTTTTAGCTCGTACATATTCGTATCCTCATTCAAACCAACCGGCAGATACTCCTCATATTTAAATTCCTTGACTTCACAATATTCTTCTTCAAAATCATCTATATCTCCTAATACAGCTTTTTCTCTTAAGAATAACGAGTCAATTCTTATAAATGATCCTATCAGCTCACACTTTTCTATCAGTGTTACATCCAAGATATCGGCAGGATGATCGTTTTTGCCAAGATAAGGAATATATATGCATTTTCGTGCCACCATAAAATCAGCAAGTTTCTTTGCTTCATCGCAGTCGATCAACACATATACATCCCAAGACGGGTTTTCCAGCCATTGTTCTTTGACAATTAAATTACCGCCCTGTTCTCCGGAAGCATATCCTACAGAATTATTGAATTGCTGCATTTTTTTCTTAATAAATCCATTTTCGTTTTTCGGCACTATTGAACAGCGAAGCTCTTTTAATCTATCGAAAAACTCCGGATATGTATCCTTTTTTGCATCCATGGACGCATATCCTCCATATCCACGAATCGCACCAAATATGCCCAATAATGCAACCTTGTGGATATTCCCATAGGTAAATGAAAAATACGTATTTACTTCCGGCTTTTTAAAGAATGCTGTTTTTCCTTTCAGCGAAAATTTTAGTATATCCATTAATTACACCTCTTTTTGCGTAAAGATATTATATCTTTTAGCCCCCTCGATATCCGTATCAAGTTCGGTTGTATATGGATTATAATAAATTTCAATATTAAGTACGGCATCACCAAAATCCCTTAATAATTCGCCAAAGTGTAGCCCGATTTTATTTTTTGTATCTGTTTTTGTAAATGTCACATACTCTGATAAATTAGGCAAATATACATCCGGTTTGGTTTCTACAAAAACACCCAATTCATTTTCACAGCCGACCTTTGAATTGGTTGCATGGAAAGTTGCTGCTACCAATGCTGTTTTCTTGAACCTTAAGTAATCCTCCTCTGTATATCCTTCTGTTACTCCCATGTCCACATAGCCTTGATATGACGAAGGATTAATTGTAAACGGATAAATATAATGTGCCTCCCTGCTTACAATTTTAGTGCCCAGTGTTGAATTTTTAGCTTCCTCATCATTTTTTGCATCCTTAGAACCATCACGGAATGGAGATAATATTTGCTGCTCTTCAGTTGATGTGTCTTTGTATTTATTGAAACCCTGTCCGATCTGAACCGCACCGGTGATTGACACATTTGTTGGTTTTTCAGCAAATGTTGCACCAAAGTTTTTAACATCAATTGCTGTAAAAAGATNNTAGCCTGCATCCGTGCTCTTTGATAAATCCTCAACAGAAAATATCTGCTCGTAACGTTCCTTCAAAGAGCGTGGAACCAAGGTAATATCTTCTTTTTTCTTATCTTTTGACAATTTTAGAGACTTGATATACAATACCTTTTCTCCTTCATTTTCCCACATCTTTTTCATCGGATACTTCAATGCCTTATCACTTCCGAACACACTGCCGTCAGATGTTGTCTTTGGATATCCGGAAAAATCCGCATTCCAATTAGCCATAACAGAAGAAACTCCTAATACTCCATACACTCGTTTATTCATTTTTTAATCCTCCTTCTTTTCATAAATAAGATTTTTTGATATATAACCGGCAATTAGGTAATTATGGTTATCTGTATCTTCCGGCACATAGTGCGTAACCATAGAGTAAATATTATTAAAACGCATGCTGCTGGTTTCAATAGTATAATTGTATTTCTTAAATAATCCTTCCAGTTTTTCTTTCAGCATCTCATCTTTCTTAATCGTTAAAAACGGGTTAAACAGCNNGTAAACAGCGAGTGCACCTTTTTAGTTGATTTGTTTAACGATATGAAATATCTGATAAGTTGACCTGTCGCATAGTAATACTCTTCGTCAGTCTGAAAGCTCACATATTCTTCCTTTTGATTTATCTTTTCCCTGATGCTGTCTCTTATTTCTACCATAGCATCTGCCATTTTTCCATTTCCTCCTTTAAGGTAATCTATAATCGAAATATATGCATTAAATTGATGCTGTACCTTTTCCATATAACCGTTGGAAATTGAATTTTTTATTAGATTTAAGGATACCTTTTCCATCAGTTGGACAATGCCTATATCACAGCCTTTGTAAAACCAGTCAAACAAAGCACTTCTTGCCAACAAAATATTTTCTCTTAAAACCTCATCATTATTGCAGGAAATTTCTCCGGGCTCGCTGTAAAGATTGCTCAGTAAGAATTTAGAAAAAATTTCCTCATTAATAATGTCACGTATATCAGCAAGATTATAGTTCTTGCCATACTTATGCCCTTCCAATTTATCAGTCTCTATATCTAAGACATTATCAAACACAAATGGTTTTCTAAGCTTTGGCCTATAGGCACTGATGCAGTCCATATCAATAATTGCGGCTTCATTTTTATCTTTCCTGATCCTCAAGTAGTAACCACAAAGGTTGTCGTTTGGCGAATCTTTTGCCCCCAAGGGAATTACTTCATTTTTATCGGAATCAAAGTAAATATTATAGTAGCCTNNATTACCTGTTAATTCATATGGAAGCTGAAAGATATTCCCATTTATCCACCGCTTTATTTTTTGCAGTTTTTCCTGATTTACCAAGCCGACTTCTTTTTCCGTCAACTCATACAATTCCTTATCCTTATTTTTTGAATGTTTTTTATATGGATCACTCAATATTTCATAATAACTGTCAATGATTTCTTCTGTCAGTTTCCCGTTAGTCAAACTTTCTTTTTTTATCCAAAAAGAAAGATAATTATTTGACTGTATTATTTTCTTGCTATCAACCGATTTGTTCATATCTATCAACTTGCAATAGTAGTCCAGTTCGCTGATTGTACGCAGCTTTGCATCTGATAGATTAACTTTTTTTGTCTTCTTATCCTGCTTTATTTCAAAATACTCTTTTTCTTTAAATCCTTCAGGAACTTCTTCTAAAATAAGATAAAAACCTTCTGCCGGAGAATAGTTGTCAAGTACCATTTTATCAGCATCATATCCGGCATACTTTTCAAAGATTGAAATACACTCGTTTAACACTGGTTCACCTCCTATCTGATTGCTGTGTAGTTTAAGAAGCCGTATCCGCGGCTGTTATTTTCACACACGCCGGTCCCAAGAAGCATATACGCAATGTTCTGCGCGTCTTCATTTTCCGCAATATGAAGTTCGAATTTATCTCCCAACAATCGGACTCCCTTAAAATAGTTAGCAATCGGTTTATTGTTCAGCATCTGTATACGGCTATAAAGACTGAAATTCTCATCAATCTCTTTTCCGGTTAAATGTTTATATTTTTTTATGCAATTATCGAACAATCGCTTCTCGTATTCTTGAAAAGACAGCGAACCTCTCCAGTAACCCACTCCGTCTAATTTAATCAAGCTTGGTGTCACCGTATAGAGCTTTTCAAGAAATAATTCAGGTATCGTTTTGACTGTGGTAACTAAGCCTTTCATTGTTACTATCTTTGTGTCCGCAAGATTTTGTGCAAAAAAATCACACAATTCTTCCTTCACACATCGTACAGAAAAAGTATAAATTCTCCCTTCCTTGTAACATTTATCCAATTCCAGTTCCTTAAAGCCTGAGAGAACATAATTTTTATATCCGTATGAACGATGAAATTCCAACATCTTCTCATCTGATGCGAGAGCAGCATCAACAAATGATGATATTTCAGATAAAATATGATCCAGCTTTATACTACGGAGAAGATAAACCTTACAATCTATTTGATATACTACAATATCATTCACCTAATCACCTCCATAAATTTTATTACTTATATAATATAATGTATTCAAGTATTAGTCAATGATTTTTTGAAGTAAAATTAATTATTTTAAATGATAATTAGCATAATATGTAAATATATTCTTTAAGACACGTCTGCTTTTGTAATTAGGTTAATGTTTTTATTTACAAAATAAACCTCCAACAAATAAATTTAAGTTTACAACATAGTATAAAATATAGTATAATTATTTTGCTATAAATAAAACAATTTTATAGCTATACATATAACCGTAACAATCATTGTATTTAAATTTTAATATAATTAAATTTACTTGGTCAAGATAGAACCTCAACATAAGATGTAATTTAACGCTTTATACCAGAAGCAATTTTCAATTAAATTTTATGCTCACCATCACCTCACTTAACATACCTTGAGTAAATGTTACCATTTCCAACCGCTTTCGCCAGCGCCGATTTCAAAATGATACTTAGCGATGCCCAGATCTGTTTTTGTATAAAATCCCAACCCGGCAGATGCGCTTATTTTATTTCCGTTCAATTCAAATTTGAATTTCTGTTGGTTCATAGCTGTTGGAGCAAGTTGAACCCCTTCCATACCTTGACGGAACCATTCCGGAACAGGCGCGTTTATTCGGCACAGTTCTTCAATTGATTTCACTTTATGTGAAACACCTGACGTTTCACCGTAACCTACAGCAATGACCATTAACAGTTTTTCGCCCGGTTTTATGGTAATAAAGTCTTTACTTTTTCCCTTGCTAAATGACAGAGCAACCCAGCAAGTATTAAGACCGAGCTGCTGTGCTTTCAGGACAATCCTCTCCCCGTAATATCCGCATTTTTCTTCCAAGCTGCTTTCCTTCTTTCCCACAAGCCCAATGTAATTTTTCACATTATTAAATTTTCCGTACTTAGCCATCGCTCCAGCAAATGCATTCGGCTCATTCAAGCAAAGCTGTATGTTCAGTCCGCCGTCATTGTTACATTCATCAATGGTCCGACGCAATTCATCAAGTACTTCACCTTCAATTTTTTTGTCGGTATACCTTCGTACAGAGTGCCTTTCTTTCATTGCTTCCAGTAAATCCATTTGAATTACCTCCATTTCCCATATTATCTATATAATTTTTTTATTACACATCTAATTTCTTTAAAGCTCTGTCAATTTAAACCTATCCAAAGCACATTTGAGCATTGTTTTTATGTTATAAGTTCGACTCATTTCCTCAGCCACATCGACCGTATTATTTCCGCTCTATGCTCTTTATTTGACTGCAATGTTTTCGATCATAACAGACGTCAGGCTTTAGAGAATAGGATTCAAATAGCCATACTTTTCATCAGATGACAGTAACCCCGTCCCATATGTTAAATGGTTGTATTATTTATAACTGTATTATAATATATGATTTTATTTTACAACAATTTATTTTTCATTGACTTTATAAAAAATCACCCATATAATTTTATATATAATATAGTACTATTCAATATAATTTTGATATACAGAGGTAATCATGGATAAAATTTCATACTTTTCACTTACAAAAAACGAACAGGAAATCATGGAGCTTTTGTGGGCAGAGGACAGAGCGCTGTCTCGCTCTGAAATCATTGAGCTTTCTACGGAGCGTTCATGGAAAAAAAGTTCTATTCATATTTTGCTGAACAGTTTACTGGAAAAAGAAGCTATTAAGGTAAACGGCTTCATAAGAACCGGCAAAAATTACGGACGCACATATTCTGCGGCAATTACTCAGGAAGAATATCAGATAATGCAGTTTAAGCAGGGCACAAATTATATTAACTCCAAATCCTCTGCCATAACAGGACTTATATCCGCGCTTGTTCAGGATGAGGATATTGACAATGAAACGCTTGACAGACTGGAAACTATTTTGCAAGAACGGAGGAATGAGAAAAAATGACCGTAACGGTTTTCTCATTTATCACATCAGTGCTGCTGTGCAATGTGTATATAATTTTCATTTCTTTAATCCGCAGACGCGACAGCTTTCTTATACGTTTCAGCCCCGTACCTTTGGTATTTATTATTGCTGCCGGAATTTTTCGGCTGATTTGTTTCGTGGAATTTTCCGATACAATTGTTATAGGCTCGGAAGTTATTCTTCCTGCTATTTTTGATTTTTTCACTATGCAGCTGATTAGTGCTTACAATAATGCTGTTATGATACATATTTACGATGTGCTGATTGGTATTTGGATAATTTGGAGTATTTATAATTTGCAAAGCTATGTTCGCCAATCAATCAAACTTAGCAAATCTATACGTTCCGTTCAAGGAACTGATGATATGAAAATTATTTCATGCATGGATAATATTTTAGCTGAAAGCCATAAAAGCACTAAGATAAAAATCATTCAATCCGGAGAAATCAGCATTCCCATAATAGCAGGATTTTTCAGACCTGTAATTTATCTTCCCAACATATATTTTTCAGATGATGAACTTAAAAATATACTTCTTCATGAATGGACTCATTTTTGCACAAGGACGCATGGGTCAAGCTTTTAATGTATTTAATCAGCTCATTTTTCTGGTGGAATACTTTTGTTCATCTATTAAAGCGTGAATTGAATCATATTCTGGGNNAGTGTGATTTAAGCATAACTTTGGGAATGGATGAGAATGCTCGAATTAACTATTTGAGCAGTATACTAAAAGTCATTCGAGCAGCAGGCAAAAATACTTCACTTCATAACATTCCTATGAACTGTGCAGCTCTTGTAAGCACAAATAAAACAAAAAAAATTGAGCAAAGATTCAGGCTTGTGTTGGATTATGATCCATGCACAAAACAATATATACTCCCAAGTTTTTTGTTGTGTGCCATGGTTTTATTGTTATCTCTTATTTCATATAAATTTATTATACAACAAGATATTATCCAACAACCGAAGCTGGTGAAGAAGAAATTTTTGAAATCACTCCTGAAAATTCATATTTTACAGCTAATAAAAACGGCACATACTCTTTGTATGCAGATAATATATACAGGTGTGATATAGAAAAAATAGATGAAGATCCATTTTCTTCATTGCCTATTAAGTACTCAAATAAAAACGATATTGATTAATTAATTTTAAAAAATTTGTCGAGGTGAGATATGGAGATAAGAAAACTATCTATTAATGATTACGACGAAATATATGAGCTGTGGATGTCAACTCCCGGAATGGGTCTGAATGACATAGATGATTCGAAAGCAGGTATTGATAAATATCTGCAACGAAACCCAAAAACTTGTTTTGTTGCAATTGTATCCGGCAAGATCACAGGAGTAATATTATCCGGCCACGATGGCCGACGCGGCTATATTCATCATACAGCGGTTTCGGTCATAAATAGAAACAAAGGCATTGGCTCCGCGCTAATTGATGCCGCATTGAAAGCTTTGCAAGCCGAAGGCATTCACAAGGTTGCCCTTGTAGTTTTTAAAAGTAATGAAATAGGCAATACATTTTGGGAACACAAGGGATTCATTACAAGGGATGATTTGAATTACAGAAACAAGGCACTATCAGACTTAAAAAGGATAGATACATAAATTCCAATTTGGAGAGATAATCAAGGTTAGCATAATTTTGTACTGTTGTTATGTTGTAATTTTCAAATTATATCACAATAAAATATCGACATATGAATTATCTATATTAAATCGATAATTATGAATTTATCTCACAATTTTGAATTGGGTGAGATAAATAACCAGGCCATCGAATTTCAATGGCCTGGTTGCTTATATGATAATGTGATAAGTAAATTATGCAGACTTTNNAGCCATGCATCCCATTTGTTCACCAGCTCATAGCCCACAGGCTTTGTTTCCGGTTCGTGCTGTCCGTAGTAGGCATCCTTGCACTGAACAACTCCCACGTGATATTTTTTTC
Source organism: Clostridiales bacterium (assembly GCA_003457065.1). Lineage (GTDB taxonomy): Bacteria > Bacillota > Clostridia > Tissierellales > Sedimentibacteraceae > Sedimentibacter. Next base: position 4,525 of record DMJQ01000054.1, on the reverse strand, counting down.
CTAAATTTTGTGATGCTTTAACCAGAGCATTCATAACCTTGTAATTTGAAACCGCCGGAAATTCCATTGGTGCATACTCTTTGCTCGTTCCTTCCATCCTTATTGCGCCGGAAGCAATAACCAGATCTCCGCCCATTATATCAATGTCCATTCCTCCGCTTGTTCCCACTCGGATAAATGTGTCAGCACCGATATTTGACAGTTCCTCCAATGCGATTGACGCCGAAGGGCCTCCGATACCTGTTGATGTTACGCTTACCTTTACGCCGTCCAGATAGCCGGTGTATGTGACAAATTCCCTGTGGTCCGCAACCAGCTTCNNTTTTTCACATCTTTTAGGATCTCCGGGCAATATTACATACCTGCCCACATCTCCCTCTTTCATATTAATATGATATTGAACATCTCCTGAATATGCCTTGCTCATACTTGCCTCCTATTATTTTAATTATATTTTCTACTACAATATTTTTCTTAAAACAGGTATCCTGCCTATTATGAAGCTTGCTGCCAGGCTTGCGGAATACACCAAAATTGCCGTTATCGGAACTGATAATACAGGATTGAAGCTGACCGCATCAATTCCCATATTTGAAAAGAATATATTAAAGAAATCATGAATCAAGTAAATCCTGAAAGAATAAGCCGTCAGAATTTTAATTGCGGCTAAAGATTTCTCACCGAATTTAATTTTAGAAACCTCATATTTGAAAAATATGAATACTGCTATACTTGCAATCATCACGTTGGGAGAAAAATAGCTGTAAAATGTACCGTCTGCCTGACCTGCATTTATAGAACTGAAACGTGTAAACACTATTGTACCTATAATGCTTAATACTCCCAGAATGTAAATAGCGTTCCTTCTTTCTTTTTTTATATCATTAGTGTTAAGATAAAAACCTCCTACATAGTAGCCCGCATATCCTATCACAAAATGAAAATCAAATTTTTTAATAATCATTTCAAGGTATTTAAAATTAAATATTTTTACTACCATTGGCAAAATAAATACAAATATAAATGACAACAAAAGAAAATATCCGGCAGCTTCTTTATCCTCTGCAATCTTTCTCAAAAGTGGTGTTATAATATATAGTCCCACAATCATAAAAAGATACCACAAATGATAATGCCCCAGCACGAAACTTTTAATGAAAACATCATAATCAAATGTATCATAATTATTTATGCTCGTATAAATTGCATACAGCAACGACCAGGCTATAAATGCCTTTACGATTCTGAATATGTATTTGCCGTAAATATCTCTGCAGCTTACGTTTTTATTCGGATCTAAAAAAAATATTCCGCTTATCATTACAAAGATCGGAACACCAAACCTGACCAAGCCGTCATAAAAATTAAACACATTCCACTCAAAGCTTCCGACCCCTGCATAGCTCCAACCGCCTGCAGCCACATGAAGCAAAATTACGGAAAATGTTGCTGCCACTCTCAATACATCGGCATAAATCAAACGATTATTCAACTTTTTACCCTCTCTGAAGTTATATACTAATTATAACAACAAGCTTATTTTTTGACAACCTTAAAATAAGAATCTCATCCGATGCAAGGTGCCAGTAACAAGCTGACAGCAAGACGACAATCATAGTCTACTGTCAAATCCCGAAAGCCATGCTCGGCAAATAAAAAGCTACTGCATAAGCCATGTCATCCGGATTAAGCGGAAATGACAGTGATAATTGCTGATGCAGCAGCCTCCGTTATTATATAATTCGCTGTATTTTAAGAAAATTAAACTAATTGAGGCGAATCATTTTCTCTTGTTTTTATTTTATTTAATATAACTTTGCCAATTTCTTCGATGCTCATGCTTCCCATGTCGCCTTTTTGTCTTTCCCTTACAGATACATTGCCGCTTTCGGCTTCCTTTTCTCCCACAACAAACATGTAAGGAACTTTCTGCATTTGAGCTTCTCTTATCTTGTAGCCGATTTTTTCAGCTCTTGCATCTAATTCGACTTTAATATCCAAAGCTTCAAGCTGTTCTTTAACTTTTTCAGCATAGTCGTTGAACTTTTCAGAGATAGGCAGTACCTTTACCTGAACAGGTGCCAGCCATGTAGGGAATGCTCCCGCATATTGCTCGATCAAAATACCGAAGAATCTTTCAATGCTTCCGAATGCAACCCTGTGAATCATTATCGGTCTGTGTTTCTGACCGTCGGCTCCTATATATTCAAGTTCAAAACGCTGCGGCAGCTGATAATCCAGCTGTATTGTTCCACACTGCCATGTTCTTCCTATGCAGTCTGTTAAGTGGAAATCTATTTTAGGTCCGTAGAATGCACCGTCACCTTCATTAATTACAAAGTCCAGTCCTAATTCTTCAAGCGCTGCTTTTAAAGCTGCTTCTGCCATATCCCAATCCTTAATTTCTCCCAGGAATTTTTCCGGTCTTGTTGAAAGCTCAACATGATATGTGAATCCGAATGTTTTGTACATTGCATCAATTAAGTTTGCAACACCCTTAATCTCATCCTTTATTTGTTCAGGAAGCATGAATATGTGTGAATCATCCTGTGTAAATGCTCTTACACGCATTAATCCGTGCAGTGCTCCCGATAATTCATGTCTGTGAACTCTGCCCACTTCCGCCATTCTCAGCGGAAAATCCTTGTATGAATGCATGCTGTTTTTGTATANNCCAGTATGCCGCCCGGACAGTTCATCGGTTTAATTGCATAATCTTCTTCATCGATTTTTACAGTGTACATATTTTCTTTGTAATTGTACCAGTGGCCTGAAGTTTCCCAAAGATGCCTGTTCAATATTATCGGAGATTCTATTTCAACATATCCTGCTTTTTTATGAACCTCTCTCCAATATTTCATCAGATCATTTTTAACCACAACGCCTTTCGGAAGGAAGAATGGGAATCCCGGGCCTTCTTCCGACATAAAGAACAGTTCCAGCTCTTTTCCCAGTTTTCTGTGGTCGCGCTTTTTAGCCTCTTCCATCATTTTTAAATATTCATCCAGCTCTTTTGCCTTTTCAAAAGTAATGCCGTAAATTCTCTGGAGCATTTTATTGTTTTCATTTCCTCTCCAATATGCTCCCGCAATGTTAAGCAATTTTACAGCTTTTGGTTTCTTAGTTGAGCTAAGATGAGGTCCTGCGCAAAGGTCAACGAAATCTCCCTGCTTGTAGAAAGAAATAATCGCATCCTCAGGCAAATCGTTAATTAATTCAACCTTGTAAGGCTCTTGTTTTTCTTCCATGAATTTGATAGCTTCCGCCCTCGGAAGTTCAAATCTCTCCAGTTCAAGACCTTCCTTAACTATCTTCTTCATTTCAGCCTCGATTTTTTCCAGGTCTTCCTGAACAAATCTGTGATCTAAATCTATATCATAGTAAAATCCGCTGTCAATGGCAGGTCCTATGGCAAGTTTTGCTTCCGGCCACAATCTTTTAATTGCCTGTGCCATAATGTGTGAAGAAGTATGCCAGAATATCTGTTTTCCTTCTTTGTNNCATTTCTTGCAAGACCTTCACTTATACTTTTAACCACATCATAAGCCGATACACCCGATTCATATTCTCTGACACTGTTGTCAGGCAATGTTAATTTTTTCATAACTATTCCTCCAATTTAATTTTCTATAATAAAAAAATCCCGTCTTTAAACAATTGTTTAAGGACGAGACATTCGTGGTTCCACCTTAGTTGCTTCTCAAAGGATTTAAGGCATCCATACCAAGACCTTACGACTATGCTTTCAGTCTTAACTCCGGATTAGTTTTCAAACAGTCATGCAAAGGAAGCTCTCACCTCATCTTCCCTCTCTTTATTGCTGTATCTGTCCTACTCGATCCATCACAGTTCATTTCATTTTCCCTATTATATTACCGACAATGAAATTTTGTCAATACATTTTTGCTATTTTTTCCTTGATTTCTTTCTCGACCATTTATAATCCGACTGCTTATCTCTTGAATGCCTTGAATTCTTTTCTTTTGACAGCTCTATTACAACGTCCTGTCCCTTTATCTGAGCACCCTTCATTTTGTTCAGTATACGGCTTTTATGCTCGGTTGCCACATTAAAGAAAGAATAATTTTCAAGCACTTCAATTGCGCCGATATCAGTTCCGGGTATATCACACTCACCTGCAACCGCACCCAGTATGTCTCCTGGACGTATGCCCTGCTTTTTGCCCATGTTCACATGGAATCTGACAGTATCCTCTAATTTTCTTGAACCGCCTCTTTTTCTTCTTTCAGTAATTACGTCATTTAAATCTCTTTCCTCTGAATCGTCAAACTTAACAAGCTTTTTAATCATTGCGGCAATCAGAGTTTCCGGATCATATCCCTGAGACATGAGTTTTCCCGCCAGCTCTCTGTTTTCTCCAAGGCTTTCTTTTTCTATTACCTCAACAATATTTCTGATAAACTTATCCTGCTTTACTTCATTTACCTTGTCGACTGTCGGAACCGACCTTTTGCGTATAGCTTTCTTCGTATATTTTTCGATACTTTCGATCTTCTTCATTTCC
>DMJQ01000080.1 GCA_003457065.1 Clostridiales bacterium | reverse complement strand
CAAATGTAACGATCAGTTTTTTACGAATCTTAAAATTCCTCATATTTTTCCTCCTGTGAATTAATTGCAGACGTGACATAACCATTTCGTTCATATAAGCACGAGGTATTTTATCCGCATCTTTGTACAAAACTGTTTTTCTGTATGTAATTACCACCCATAACAATATGAAACAACATTTTTATAGAAATGTTGTATAAAGAGTGCTCAAAAAGAGCAGTTTTCAGAAATGTGAGCAACTTGATGTTATTTTTGAAATTGAAACTTTTTGCATGTAGCTTGTCATTCTTTGAAGTCAGTCTTTATAGTATACGTTAATTTATACCATTAATCAATAATCTTCACTGTAATCTCAATATTTTCCTTTAATATAAAGTTTGCGTCATTTTGTTGTTCTGCCTTTGTTAAACATAAAAAATGTTGCAGCAGCAATTATCACCCTGCCATTCTAAGGGGGAATGTTCCAAAGAATAACAGGGTGATATTTAATGAAGCAGCATCTGAATTTTCATCATGAATGTTCTATATGTGAATTGCATTTCCGTCTACGGCATGAGCCGCTTCCTGCAGTGCGAATCCGACTGTGGGATGGGCGTGAATGGTTGAAATGATTTCATCCACGGTTGCCTCAAGCCTGATTGCCAGAGCTCCTTCAACAATTAAATCCGTAGCTCTTGGTCCTGCTATATGAAGGCCGAGAATTTCCCCCGTGTATTTGTCTGCAATATATTTTACCAGCCCTTCGGTTTCACATTCTATCATTGCCTTGCCGTTTACATACATTGGAAATATGCCTATTTTTACATCTAAGCCTTTTGATTTAGCCTGTTCCTCCGTCATTCCGACGCCTGCCAGTTCAGGTTTTGTGTACACGCAGTAAGGAATTGTTTTAAAATCAATTGACGGCCTTCTGCCCATAATAGATTCGACAGCAGCTATTCCCTCCGCCGATGCAACATGAGCCAGCATTACACCTCCGTTGCAGTCTCCAATTGCGTAAATGCTGTTTACGTTGGTTCTCATATTTTTGTCCACAGTAATTGCATTTCTTTCTGTCTTTATCCCCGCATTATCCAGCCCGAGACTATCGGTTGCAGGCTTTCTTCCTATTGCCAACAATACTTTCTCAGCTTCAAATGTTTTGCTTCCGGCAGCTGATGAAGTGTTTACCAAAAGCCCTGAATCAGACTTGGATATTGACTCCACCTTTGTGTTTGTATATATTTCAATGCCATTTTTCACAAATTTATCTTTTAAAGGCTGGACAATGTCTTTGTCCATGTTTGCTACTATGTTCGGAAGCATCTCCACAATTGTGATTTTGCATCCCAATGCGCCGTAAACAGCCGCAAATTCCGCACCTATGACTCCTCCTCCTATAATGACCATGCTTTTTGGAATTTCATTTAATGCAAGTGCTTCATCGCTGGTTATGACTCCAGGTAAATTCACTCCGCTCAGCGGCGGCACGGCAGGTGTTGATCCTGCGGCAATTACAGCATAATCAAAATCAACTGTATTTGTTGTGCCATCTGCCGTCCTGACCGAAATTTGATTTTTATTTTTAAATTTTCCCTCTCCGGATATTTTTGTTACCTTGTTTTTTCTTAAAAGTGCTCCCACACCGCCCGTAAGTTTTTTAACCGTACTATCTTTTCGCTTTTGAAGTCTTTGCCAGTCAACCGATGCACTGCCTACTTCAATTCCGATTTCTTTGTAATCATTTTTTATGGCTTCGAGCTGCTCGGCAGTGTGAAGCAAAACCTTTGTGGGTATGCAGCCTTTGTTCAGACAAGTGCCGCCTAAATTTTCTTTTTCTATAAGTGTGACTTCCGCACCAAGCTGTGCCGCCCTTACGGCAGCAACATATCCTCCAGGTCCTCCGCCTATTATTGCTATTTTCATGACTGCCTCCTATAAAAGAAGCCCCGGCTTCTCAATGTATTCTTTCAATCTTGCCAGAAATTCTGCTGCCACAGCGCCGTCCACAACTCTGTGGTCTGCCGTCAGGCTCAGTTTCATCATCGGTCTTATTGTAATTCTTCCGTTCACAATTTTCACATCTTCCTTGATGGCATTGACCCCCAGAATGGCAACTTCCGGCTGATTTACGATAGGTGTAAATTCCTCAATTCCGTACATGCCTATGTTGCTGATTGTGAATGTTCCTCCCTTTAAGTCATCGGGAGTCAGCTCGTTGTTTCTGGCTCTTTCCGCTAATTCTTTTATTTCGGTTGAAATCTCCTTGAGGCTTTTCACGTTTGCATACTTTACAACTGGAACCAAAAGGCCGTCTGGTAGTGCCACAGCAACTCCCATATTGACATAATTTCTTGTAACTATTTCATTGCCGTCCACCGAGCTGTTTAAGAGCGGGAATTCAAGCAATACTCTGGATAAGATTTTCACCAGAATATCGTTATAAGAAACCTTGACTTCATCTCGTATATCATCTCTCAGCTGCTTCATGGCACTGGTATCTACCTTTATATTATATGTTACCGTCGGTGATATCTTCTTGCTTTCCAGCATTCTCTCTGCAATCACCCTTCTCATAGTGCTCATGGGATTTCTGAATTCCTGAGGATCCGCATATCTTGCCAGCTCTTCGCCAAGTTTAAATTTCACCACATCCTCCTTCATTATGCGTGAATCGTTTTCTATCTTATTTATATCTACTCCCATGCGTTCTGCTGTTACGGCTGCCGTCGGCGATACCTTTTTCTTTTCTTTTTCCTGCTTGGCATAATTTCTCACATCATTTTCTGTTACCGAGCCTTCGGGTCCTGTTCCCTGCACTGATGAAATTTCCACTCCCAATTCCTGTGCAATTCTTTTAGCTCTCGGTGTTGCCTTTACCCTGCCGCCTTTTGCGGAACCTGAAGATTCGGAAGCCTTATTCTGAACTTCCTGTCCCTGTACCGGAGCTGCATTTTCCGGTTCGGGAACCGCTCCCGCTTTATTTAACAATTCTGTTATGTCTTCGTCTTTATCTCCGACGATTGCAACCGGAGCCAGTACTGGCACGGTGCCGCTGTCAACAAGAATTTTTCTCAAAACGCTGTCTGTTTTTGCATCGTATTCATTTGTTAATTTATCTGTTTCTACATCAAAAATAATTTCTCCCTTTTTGATTGTATCTCCTTCCTGCTTTCTCCAGTTTGAAATAACACCTTCTGTCATGGTCAGCCCCATCTTGGGCATTACAATATAATCTGCCATTGTTCCCTCCTTATTTGTGTTACGGCTCCATGCTTAAAAATCCATTTAGCTGAGCTGTTTCCAATGCCTTTACAACATTTACGTGATTCGGTCCGTTTCTTGTGATTTTAAAAATGTATTCTTGATCTTCCGAAAACGGAATTTCTCTTTCACCGTCAAGAGCAATAGTTCCTCTTGAATCTGCAATAAAACTGTGCCGAACATCTAAATTTAATATGACCGGTTCTAAAATCGAAACAGGCGATAATACGCCTGCCGCGACCGCCGCAATTATCTTCGAACCATTTGTGTTGATTTCCGCATAAGCTCCGAAATCATCTGCTGATGTGATAATTTTTTTGCTTCCCATTATTGAGGAAAATCCTATGGATGCCGGATGGCATCTTGTTACAAATATTTTTTCTATGCTGTCCATATCCCATATTGCCTTTGATCCAACAAATACATCCTTGGATATGACAGCGTCAATCAGAGCAATATCGATGAGCTCACCGTCTTTATAAATTTCTATCCGCTTATCTCTTCGTATGAACAATCTTTTGTCAAAACGGCCGGAAGCAACCGCCGCCGCTGCCATTCCAGCAACTGTTCCCTCCATCATCACGGGATAGACATTATTCGTTCCCGTTGATATGGAAATCAGAGGTGTATCTTTTACAGCCTTTGCCACGGCTCTGTTAGTTCCGTCTCCTCCAAGGGTGACTATACAGCCAACATTGTTTTCTTCCATGAATTTTGCGGCATTTACTGTATCTTCCATTCCATCAAAACGCAGTATGTTTATAACATTTATATCGCACTTCAATTCATTGCAGGTATTGAGAGCATCTTCCACCCTGTATCCCATGTTGTAGGAATCGGGCATCATGTATACTCGCTCAACACCAAGAGCCTGTGCTCCCAGCACAATTCTTTCCACAATATTTATTTTTTCATTGTTATCTATTACGGTGGCATGTGAAACAAGTCTCCTGATATCCTTTCCCGAAGCCGGATTTGCAATTATTCCTATTGAAATCAAATTGTGATTCCTCCTATAAAGGCGCAGCTTTAACTTATTAAAGCTGCGCGATAATTAATCAGAAAAGTGATTTTACTGCCAGAACAATATCCTGCTCGTTAGGAAGAATATAGCTTTCCAGATTTGAAGCAAAAGCTATTGGTGTATTCAGCGCCCCGACTCTTTTTATGGGAGCATCTAATTCAAAGAATTTTTCTTCCGCTATCATGGATGCTATTTCTCCCGTAAATGCACCTCTTTTAGCTTCTTCGCTGACTATAACCACTTTGTTTGTCTTTTCCAGCGAATTAAATATTGCTTCCTTATCAAGCGGGAACAGTGTTCTTATATCTATAACTTCTGCATCTATGCCGTCCTTTGCAAGTATATCGGCTGCNNTAAAATACCACCGGGTTGTCGTCATCTATTGCCGTAAGCATCAATCCGTACGCATCCTGAGCATTTGACGGATATACCACTTTAAGTCCCGGAACATGAGCCAGCCATGATTCGAGAGACTGTGAATGCTGTGCGGCAGCACCTGCTCCGCCGCCTCCCGGAAGGCGCACAACCATTGGCAGCGTAATTTTTCCGCCGAACATGTATCTCATTTTTGCAGCCTGATTTACCAGCTGATCCATGCCTACGGTAACAAAATCAACAAACATCAATTCGGCTATAGGTCTTAAGCCGCATGCTGCCGATCCTACAGCAGCACCTATTATGGCGCCTTCCGATATGGGAGTGTCTCTCACTCTCATGTCTCCGAATTCATCAAACATTCCGGCAGTTACACCAAAACATCCTCCGAATTTTCCCACGTGTTCGCCAAACAGGATGACATCTGGATTTTCTCTCATCCTTACGCTCATTCCTTCTCTAATTCCTTCAGCATATGTCATTTTTCTCATCTTACTCTGCCCTCCTCAATTATATCAGTATAAACATCCTGAAGCGCTGATTCCAGCGAAGGCATTTTGCTTTCGTCCGCGAATTGTTCCGCTTCTTCAATCAGACCTTCAACATAAGTATTTGCAGCAGCAATTTCATCTTCTGTCATAATTTTATTTTCAAGCATGTATTTTTCAATTCTCGGTATTGGATCTTTCTTAACCCACGTTTCAAGTTCGCCTTCTGGTCTGTAAACAGTTGGGTCTCCTTCAAAGTGTCCTCTCCATCTGTATGTCTTGCATTCAACAAGTGTGGGGCCATGTCCTTTTCTGGCTCTCGCAGATGCTTCTCCAACGGCCTCGTAAACCGCAAAAACATCATTTCCGTCCACCGTTACACCCGGCATATTGTAAGCTGCCGCTCTCACGGAAACATCCGTTATTGCCTGATGTCTTGCCTGGCTCACGGAAATACCGTAGCCGTTATTTTCGCATACAAATATTACCGGAAGTTTCCATACGCTTGCCAGGTTGAGAGCTTCGTGAAATGTACTCTGATTGGTTGAAGCATCACCAAAAAAGCACACGCACACCTGATCAGTTTTTTTGTACTGAATAGCCAGCCCAGAACCCACAGCAATATTGTGTCCTGCTCCTACAATACCGTTAGCACCCAGTATGCCCTTCGTTGCATCAGCTATGTGCATGGAACCGCCCTTGCCTTTGCAGTAACCTGTTTCCTTTTGATATAGCTCCGCCATCATATATTTCAGATCTCCGCCTTTTGCTATGATGTGTCCGTGCCCTCTGTGAGTACTGGTGATGTAATCATCATCTCTCAGATTGGCGCATGCTCCTGTGGCAACTGCTTCTTCACCTATGTAAAGATGAACAAATCCGCCCACCTTGCCTTCGGCAAACAAATCCTTTGCTCTTGTCTCAAATTTACGGATTTTTAACATTGTTTCATACATGTTTTTAATTTGTTCGTTTGTAATTTTCAAAATACTACCTCCCATCATTTTTTCACTTCAACCTTCACACATGTCACGGCAACCTCTATAGAATCATCCTTGTCACCGAATCCGGTGAAATAAAGTCCATCAGTTTTTAGCCCGCCGCTTACCACATCCACCGTTACCTTTCCAACCGGAAAACACTTTGCCACTTCTTCCGTTCTTACCTCTTCCGGCCTTGTGACGGCAACTGTAACATGGATAAATACGTTTTCATTGATATTGTCCTGAGAAAATCCGCATACCTCATTTAGACCGATCAGACAGCTTTTCGATATGGCATCTTTTGCGGCTTTGACGGCAGCATTCGTCACATCCTGTCCGTGGAAATCTATTCCCATTCCAAATTCAATTATGAATCTGTTCGTTCTTATCACCTCCAGCCTTAATTACATATAAAGCAATTTACATGCCAAATGAGATATGAGAAATAAAAATAATGTAGTATTGTTCATTATCATTGAAATTTAAACGTTTTAATGCCAGCACAAGATATATTCCGAATTTTTTTCAGACACCCGAATCATAAAAAAAGTATCAATATGAGAAAATTATTCTCATATTGATACTTTTTTGCGTAATATCCAATCTGCTCACGGAATCAGTCTCAAACAGAGTCTCAATTTGAGACTGAGAAATATTACTGAACCAATTTATCAAAATTATCAAGATCGATGGAATATGCTTTTATTTTTCTGTATATTGTTGCTTTGCTGATATTTAAATCCTTCGCTGCCTTCAATACATTCCTGTTGTTAAAATGTAGTGCCTGCACTATGCTGTCTCTTTCAATTTCTTTTAGATTCAGAGACACAGTCTCCTTTGTCTGCTTAACATTTCTGCTTTTAGGAAGTGCCACATTTCTTATGACTTCACCGTCCGACATGTAGTAAGCTCTTTGGATTATGTTTTTCAGCTCTCTCACATTTCCTGTCCACTCATATTCCTTAAGCTTATTTTCAAGGGCTTTGCTGAAAGTTTTGTTCACGCCCTTGTTTTCTTCGTTGAGACTTTTTAGGAAATATGCTGCAAGTTCCAATATATCTTCTTTTCTGTTTCTGAGCGGCGGTATCCTTAAATTGATAACATTGAGCCTAAAATATAAATCCTGCCTGAACGAGCCCTTGGTTACCTCGTTGAGGAGATTTCTGTTGGTTGCCGAAAGAACTCTTACATCCAGCTCTCTTTCATAGGTTCCTCCGATTCTGACTATTTTATTGTTATCCAGCACTCTCAAAAGCTTAGGCTGCACTTCCAGAGGTATTTCTCCGATTTCATCCAGAAAAATAGTNNGCTATGAATGGACCGTTTTTTCTGTGGCTTTCGTTGTGAATGGACTGAGCGTACAGTTCCTTGCCCACGCCGCTCTCTCCTTCTATTAAGACAGAGCAGTCGGTTTTGGATATTTTCTTTGCCATATTAATAAGCTCGCACATTCTGTCGTTAACGGTTATAATGCTGTCAAATGTATAATTCGCCTTGAAACCGGCAAGTTTGCTCACTTCTCTTATAACCTGCTTTGCTTCTCTCATGACTATGACGGCACCGTTAACACTATTCCCCTCGATAATTGGCGAAATGTTTAAAGAGCATTCTATTTTTTTGTTGTCCACAGAAATAGTCAGATCCGAAAAGCCCATTTTATTTTTCTTTTTAAAAATATTATTTTCAATGTCAACTCCGCTCAATATTTTTCCTATGTCAATATTAAACACATCCTGCTCATCCATGCGGAAGAGCTCCGGCACTTTATTGTTTATTCTTACTATATTTAATTTATTGTCGATCACTATGATGCCGTCAAGTATGGAATCAAAGGTTGTATCCATTAGATTGTATGATTCGGAAATAACGAGCTGCTTTTCAATGCGGTTTGCACTTGAAGCCGCAATTCCGAAAGTATGAGTCTGCACGTCCTCCGCACGCCCGGAAATATCAAAACTGCCTATTACTTCTCCCATGCTGTTGTGTATGGGGGCAGCCGAACAGGTCCATCTGTGATGATACTCACAATAATGTTCGGCTCCGATCACCTGAATGGGCTTGTCAATTGCAAGGCATGTTCCTATGGCATTGGTGCCAACACTTTTTTCATCCCACAGAGAGCCTCTTACAAAATTCAGATTGCTATGAAAATCCATAAGGTCGCTGTTTATTATCAAATCGATGATAATTCCCTTTTCATCTGTCAGAACAACACTGTAGCTTGTGTTCTTAACCATTTCGAAAACATTTTCCATTATAGGCCTTGAAAGCTTAATGAGCTCCTGCCTTTTTAAAATACTTTCTCTCAGCTCGGATTCACCAACCCTGGTTCCGGAGCCACCCAGATGATCTACCTTCATTTTCCTGCATCTTTCCCATGAATTAAGTATGTATGATTTAACTTCCGATGAAGTTTCGCCTCTGTCCACGTATGCCTTCCATCTATCTTTCATTTCCTCAAACATAAAATCACCCCTGACTTCTATTTATAATGGTTATTCTGTATGCCGCATTGCAAATGTTTTCAGAACACTTATGCTGCAGCGCATTAACCGAAAAGCCGCAATAAATGCCGATTATTATACCTTATATTGAAAATATGAATTTGTCCTTAATATATTATATCTGCATAAATTGCAAAAATCAAATTTTTTAGAGGCTCCGGAATACTGACCCATATATAATTCTTGGAATTTCATAAAATAAACTGTATAATAAATATATATGCTGTCGCCTGTTAGGACGGCGGCTTTACGGAGGAATAAATGTATAAAATAATGATTGTGGAAGATGATATAACAATTGCAAAGACTCTTAAGGAGCATTTGAGCAAGTGGAATTACAATGTTGTCTATGTTACGGATTTTAAAAGTATTATGGCGCAGTTCATTGAATTTGAACCGCAGATTGTCCTGCTTGATGTGATGCTGCCGTTTTTCAACGGTTTCTACTGGTGCGGCGAAATACGCAAAATTTCAAACGTTCCTGTCATGTTTATATCTTCTGCCAGCGATAATATGAATATAGTAATGGCAATGAACATGGGCGGCGACGATTTCATTGCCAAACCGTTTGACTTAAATGTTTTGACCGCAAAACTTGGAGCACTTATACGAAGAACATACTCGCTGCAGGGCCAGGTAAATGCCATCGAACATAATGGTGTTGTTTTGAATTTAAGCGATGCAACCTTAACATATGAAAATCAAAAAGTCGATTTAACCAAAAACGACTATAAAATCATACAGCTGTTAATGGAGAACTCAGGCAATGTTGTTTCCCGCGAAGAAATCATGCAGCGTCTCTGGGAAAGCGACCAGTTTATTGACGACAATACTCTGACGGTCAATATGACACGCCTGCGCAAAAAACTTTCGGAGCTGGGGCTTGAAAATTTTATCGTGACGAAAAAAGGTCTGGGATACATGGTGGAATGATGAGAAATTTTTTCTTTATGCTTAAATCTTATTTAAAACAAAGTGCTGCTTTCATCACTGTTGCAATAATATGCTCTGGTATTTTTTTCATCATTTTTTCGCTGTATTCAATTCCAACAGAGACAGTTGTCTACGCCTCCCTGCTCAGCGCTGCCGTTATTTTAACCATCGGCATATTAAAATTCTTGTTCTTTTATAAAAAGCACCAGAAGCTCATAAAATTGAAAGGCAATGTTTCTGCCATGGATTTTAATTTTCCACCCACATTGAGCCTTATTGAAAAGGATTATCAGGAATTAATTAAAACCATTGATAAAAGCAGGATGAAGATTATTAATGATAAAAATCAGTCTTATTCCGAAATGGTTGATTATTACACAACATGGGCACATCAAATCAAGACGCCCATTGCTGCCATGAGGCTGATTCTGCAGTCGGAGAAATCCGAAACGAACAGTGAACTGCTGGAGCAGCTGTTCAGAACAGAGCAGTATGTGGAAATGGTGCTTCAATATCTTCGTCTTGAAAATCTGAATAACGATCTGCTGTTTAAAAGGTATCCCATCGATGATCTTGTGAAACAAGCCGTGAGAAAATATTCGAAATCATTTATCCGCCAGAAGATAAAACTTAATTATGAAAATTTGAACCGAGATGTTCTGACCGATGAAAAATGGCTGGTTTTTGTCATAGAACAAATATTGTCAAATGCTCTCAAATACACGAGAGAAGGCTCCATATCCATTTATATGGACGAAGTTCTGCCGTACACGCTGGTCATAGAAGATACGGGTATAGGCATTGAGCAGGAAGACCTGCCGAGGGTTTTTGAAAAAGGATTTACCGGATATAACGGAAGATCCGATAAAAAATCTACGGGAATAGGACTTTACCTGTGCAAACAAATTTTGAACAGATTATCGCATACGATCAAAATTGAGTCGGTGACAGGAAAAGGCAGTAAGGTCAAAATAGGGCTCGATGTAAGTAATATAACTCACGAATAGATGAAACTTACCAAAATGTAAGAATAAGTGAACAATTGTAAGCCAAATCTATGGCAGGGCATCTTTTATTTTTGGTATCATGAACAGGAAGAAAACTTAGGAGGTAACAAAATGCCGATTTTNNTCGATTTTAGAGGTAAACAACTTAAAAAAAATATATACAACACGTTTCGGAGGGAATCCTGTTCAGGCACTATCAAACATATCATTTTCTGTGGAGGAAGGTGAATATGTGGCAATCATGGGTGAATCAGGCTCAGGCAAGACAACCCTACTTAACATTCTCGCATCTCTCGACAAACCTACCGGAGGAGAGATACTGCTGAACGGCAAAAATATTGTATCAATCGGTGAAAAGGAAATTTCTGCTTTCAGGAGGGATAATCTCGGATTTGTATTTCAGGACTACAATCTGCTGGATACATTTTCTATACAGGACAATATATTTCTGCCGCTTGTACTGGCAGGCAAATCATATAAAGAAATGAACGATCGATTGAGACCTATTGTAAAGAGTCTTGAAATTACAGATATACTGGCAAAATTTCCATATGAGATTTCCGGAGGACAGAAGCAGAGAACTGCAATTGCCCGTGCGTTGATTACGGAGCCAAGCATAATACTTGCCGATGAACCGACAGGCTCTCTTGATTCACGGGCATCCGACGAAGTATTGAGACTGTTTAACGAGATCAACAACGGCGGACAGACTATTCTCATGGTTACACACAGCGTAAAGGCTGCATGTCATGCGGAAAGAGTATTATTTATTAAGGACGGAAGCATCTATCATCAGCTTTATAAAGCTTCCATGTCAAATGAAGAACTTTATCAGAAAATCTCCGACACGCTCACGATGATAGCAACAGGCTGCGGAAGAGGTGGACGAAATGAATAAATTCTTTTACGCAAAGCTTGCACTTAACAACATAAAAAAGAATGCAAGGACATATATTCCATATATTCTGACATGCATCGGTACAATAATCATGTTTTACAACATGTCCTTTTTATCGGTAGCAAAGGATATAAGCATCGTCAGCGACAGCTCAAGCGTAAGGGAGCTGCTTCGCCTTGGAACAATCGTCATAGGAATTTTCTCTCTGATATTTTTGTTTTACACCAACAGTTTTTTAATCAAAAGGCGTAAGAAAGAATTCGGTCTTTTCAACATCCTTGGTATGGAAAAAAAACATATTGCAAGAATAATGGGTTACGAGACTATTTTTACTTTCGCCATATGCCTTACAGCAGGAATATCGCTCGGAATACTGCTCAGCAAGTTTATGATACTGCTGCTTTTTAAAATTATATCTTTTAAAGCAACTTTTGGATTTGAGATTTCTCCAAGTGCCGTGCTATTAACAGTCAAAGTATTCGGCGGAATATTCGCTATAAATCTTGTTTACAACATATTACAGGTTCATGTTTCTAAACCCGTTGAATTGTTAAAAGGCGGAAATGCAGGTGAAAAGGAACCGAAAACAAAATGGATTACAACAATTATCGGAGCAGTGTGCCTCGGCATCGGATATTACATCGCAATATTTACAAAATCACCTCTTGATGCATTAACTTTGTTTTTTGTTGCCGTTATACTGGTAATGATAGGGACATACTGCCTGTTCACATCAGGAAGCATAGCTGTTTTGAAAATGCTTCGAAGGAATAAAAAATATTATTATAAACCAAATCATTTTATTTCAGTTTCCGGCATGATGTACCGTATGAAGCAGAATGCCGCAGGGCTGGCAAATATTTGTATCTTGTCAACGGCAGTAATTATAATGATTTCAACCACCATCTCGTTGTATGTTGGCATGGAGGATGTTATGCAAAGCCGATATCCCCGGAATATCCTTGTTCTTGCATCTCATATCTCAGATGATAATGTCGAGGAACTTGATTCACTGATTCAGCAGCAGGTTGACGAAGCAGGCGTTGAACAAAAAAATGCGGACGGATTCCGCTACATGGTCTTTGGAGCGCTCCAGGACGGTGCCTCATTCAAAGTAGAACAAAAATGGAATATGAGCCACGTTTCTGATATGGCAACACTGATTTTCATAACTGAGGACGAATACAATAAATCCGCAAGTGATGCAATATCACTGATGAATGATGAAGCGCTTTTATACACAATACACGGCAGCATACCGGGTGATGAGTTGAATTTTAACGGCTGCAGATTTTCCGTCAAGGAACGACCTGACACGATAAACCTTCCCGTAGGAATGGCTAATACGCTGTCAGACAGCTACTGTGTGGTCGTAAAAGATACTGACGCCATAGATCGTGTTTATGATACGCTGGTTGTAGATGATGAAGCTGACGATCAGCAGTCAAAAAACCTATCATATTACTACGGATTTGACGTTGAAGCTGACGAAGAGCTTCAGATTGAGCTTGTGAAAAACCTGAATATAGCAGTAGACTCGACTGATATTGGTGACCTTGTATATGCGGAAGGAGCAGAAGATTCAAGAGCAGGTTTCTATTCCGTTTACGGCGGTCTATTCTACATCGGTATATTTTTAGGACTTTTATTCGTCATGGCGACAGTTCTCATCATATACTACAAACAGATAGCCGAGGGCTATGATGACAAGGACCGATTTGAAATAATGCAGAAAGTCGGAATGAGCCATGGAGAAATAAAAAAAGCTGTACAAAGCCAGGTTCTGACAGTATTTTTCATGCCGCTTGCCGCTGCTGTAATTCATATAGCCGTTGCATTCAATATAATAACCAAGCTGCTTGCTATATTTAATCTGACCGATATACCTCTGTTTGCGGCATGTACTGCCGGGACAATCATAATATTCGGTATTTTGTACACGGCTGTATATGCTTTAACTGCGACAGCATACTATAAAATTGTAAGTTAAGCAAACTTCGTGAATGAATCATGTATGCGGATTGTAACTACCGCTCATAAATTTTCAGACTTCTGCACAGCAGATAAAAAACAAGATGCAAAGGAAACTATTAAACTTAATTTAGTAGTTTCCTTTCTTTATTTGCATACATATAATACCGTATATTGTTAATTTTATAGGAGAAAGGAGAGTTGGTGTATTTATTATTAAATGCATCATACAAGGTTTTATGATATCAAATAATATGCATGAACATGACGGGTGCATTACAATAGGGAGAATGGCACCGGACTTTACTGCGTTATCAACTGAAGGACCGATTACATTATCTCAATTCAGAGGCAAATGGGTATTACTTTTTTATGAGCCCGGAGACTTTACTCCCACAGCCACTACTGAATTGATGGAATTTGCCAGGCTCTATCCTGAATTTGAAAAAAGGGATGTCCAATTATTAGGTGTAACCATTGACAGCAATTCAGCCGATGTTGCTTGGGTATTTGATATTTACAAAAATACTGGAATCAGAATACCATTTCCGCTTATTTCAGACAGAAATGCGGAAATCGCTCAATTATATGATACAGTAAGCCCCGACAGAATTTATGAAGTAAGCGTGCGGGATGTTTTCATCATAAGTCCGTCTCAAAATATACGTGCGATCGTGACATATCCTATATCAGCCGGATTGAACATATATGAGCTGTTAAGATTGATAGATTCACTTCAGGCAACCTATCAGTACAATGTATACACGCCATCAAACTGGATGCCCGGAAATCCGGTATTGGTTCCGGCACCCAGCACTCTGGAAGAAGCTGTGCAGAGATGGAATAATCAGTCAGACTTAGGGCTGCAATGTAATTCCTGGTACACATGTTTTAAGGAATTAAATAATAATAATGTCGATAATAGTAACAGTACTTCACAATAACCGCTTATAGCCCTACTGCAACCATAATGAATAATATATTTGTTATGGTTTACATACCATGCTTATATGACTAAACTTAATTTTCGCTGTCTGCCTTTATTTTAGTTAAATATCACTTTTTAGCAATTGTCAGTACCCCTGCGCAGTGTGATATTTTTTTATATATGCAGGAATATTCGTTTCCAAACTCGTCAATAATTTCGTCAGCCGTAAAATAAATTTCATCATTGTCCCAGTATTGACTGTACTTTTCTTTGCACTCATCCAAATGATTTCTTGTTTCAAAGGAAACATCACCGATGAGTATCCTGCCCTTTTCATTTAACAGTTCAAAACATGATGTTATAAAATTAATTTTTTCCTTGTCTGTTAAATGGTGAATCGCATATGTACTGATTATAAAATCATAACGGCTGCTTTTTATTTCTTCCGGAAGCCCTTCAGAAAAATCCCATTTCATCAGTTCGGCACCCGGCATCTTCTCTTTTGCAATTTCTATCATATTGCTTGAAAAATCTATCCCTGTAATAATGCAGCCGGAATTATACAGTTTTGTCGTTAAAATTCCGGTTCCAAATCCTATATCCAAAACACGGGCACCTGGTTTTCCTCTCACTTCGTTATATATGTAATTTAACACATCCTTGTATCCCGCAAATGGATATTCGTCTCTTTCTTCGCTTAAATTCACGCTTTTATCATAGCCGTCAGCCCACATGTCAAAGCCTTTACTGTTTAGCATTTTTCCCTCCGTTTGATGTTCTTTCGGTATTCTTAAAGTTCATGGTCCCATTGTTTTGCTTAGGTAGTTCTTTTTGTTCTTTTCGTCACTGCCCGATTTCTTCTTTTATCTTTCTTTCCAGCCTTTTTATGCTGGGTTTTTCTGCGCCGCTGACTTCTAAATATCCCTTCGTCAGATCTTCCACGGTGCTTTCAAGCTCTTTAAAAAATACATCCATTGCAAAATCTCTTTTCTTATCTTTTTCATCTGAGCCGAAAACTATGTTCACATAGCCTTCAATCATCTGATCCATCCCCCACAGTTTCAAATGAAGCGATTCATGTATTACAAGCTTTTTACGATTGTTTACAACCCCATCATTGTTGATTAAAACTACAGCCATTCTGTTGTCCGCATCAATTTTTATGTCACCGGATTTTCTCCATTTAACATTCACAATCCTTGAAATAATGTCCCAATCCTGAAGCCTCAAAATTTTCTGCCACTTTTTCAAATATTCATCCAACTTTTTTTCATCAATTGCCATAACTCATACCTTCCTTTGGTATTTTTTGTATATATTGTAAGAATTTAAAATTCCTCCACTTTTTATCTTCGATACATATTTCAAATTCTGTAATTAATGATTGACTCTTTTATTTCTTATCGTATACTGAATTCATAGATTTACTTTATTTAGTTTTACTAAAATTAAATTTTTCTTATAGCCGCTTTTTAAGCGGCTATTTTACATTTTTTCTCTGCAAAATCTAAAGCTTTTAATCAAGTTTATAATATCAGATTTTCAATTTCTTCACATAAATCCATATGCCAGTTCTTTATATTCTCCATAACCTATATGTATATGTCTTTCGCCTATTCTTCTTCCGCCAATTAATTCATAAAATTTGCAGGCGTGTGCATTTTTCTCCAAAACCCAGATAATCATTGGAAACAAATTATTCTCTTTCAGTTTTTCTATCGCACAATTACATAACAGTTTGCCGATACCTATATTTTGGAACGTCTTAACGATATAGACAGAATACAGTTCACCTTTAAAACTTCCATTGCTTTCTCTTGCTTTGCCGCAGGAGGCAAATCCTATTACGCCGCTCGCACTGTCCTCCGCGACAAAAATAAATCTTTTATCGTCAGAAGAATTAATAATATTTTTTATTGCCTGCTCCCTTTGTTCACATGACAGATTGTCAAGATATTCATCATCTAAAATACCTTTATAGGCACTTTTCCATGTGCCAACGTTTACCTCAGCAATACTTTGTGCATCGGTTAATTCGGCTTTTCTGATTATCATATTATACTCCCAGCAATAATAATACAGTATCTGCGGCCACGCTGTTCTTAATATTCTCCGTCTCTATATTCCATATAATAAAATTCGTCATTACCTATAGGAGTGTCTTTGGCATATTTATCTTTAATTTCGAAGCCAACATTCAAATAACATTTTATTGCCCTCGTATTAAATGTTCTGACTTCAAGTGTTATTATAAAACCGGGAAATCTTTTTTTGCATTCTTCGATCAACAATTTCATAATATCTTTGCCGTGACCTTTTCCACAAAAAACCGGTTTCAAGCCTATGCCGATGATTGCCTTATCACCGCTGCTTGTGAGCCTTCCATAAGCCATCAGCTCATCGCAATGAAGAATTCCAACAAACTCTGATTCTCTTTTTCCTTTTATCGCTAAATCCCATCCATTCTGCTCAACAATGCTGTAATCAGAAAAATTATAAACGGAACAAGCTCCTTCATATCTCCAATTGCAAATTTCCCTTGCATAGTCCTCTGTTAATGCCTCTAAAATGTAATCTGTCATTTCTTCCCTCTATGTATATATCTGACTGCTGACCCGCCAGCATCATATTTAATAATTTTATTATATAACTTCTTAGAAGAAATTTCCACTTAATATTTAATTGTGATTAAATTTTATCTCAAATAGGAATTTAAAAGTACTATGAAATAAAA